>JAUNNI010000101.1 GCA_030531555.1 Eubacteriales bacterium
TATAATTGATATGTTGAAAATTGATATCTGTCAAGGTAATCAGTTAGATATCATATAGGATCATATAAGAAAGTAGTATAGATATGAAGATTACAAATGTAAATATATATTGTGAAGATCATACATTCCGCCGCGGATCCGTCCATGTAGAGCATGGGCGAATTGCGGCTTTTTTTATGGATGAAAATGAAGAAGTAGGGGATGATCAGGCAGTTAGCGAAGACAGAAGAAGCTCTGCGTTCAGAAATAGGAATGAAGGTCAAGGCGATAAAGATTATGAGAATGAAAATCATGCGAATGAGAATCATGAGATTTATGACGGAAAAGGGGCTTATCTGATTCCTGGTCTCATTGATATTCATTTTCATGGTTGCATGGGCATTGATTTTTGCGATGCTCTTCCTGATGGCCTTGCACAAATGGCAGCTTATGAGGCTTCCGTGGGTGTAACCTCTATTTGCCCCGCATCCATGACTATGTCGAAAGAAGAACTTCATGGGATAATGAAGATGGCGGGAGAGTATGAAGAGCAGAAAATAGATGAATATAAAGATGCCCAAAAAGAGATTCAAACAGATGGGTATGCAAAGAAATCCCATTTTGTTGGAATTAATATGGAAGGACCATTTATTAGCGAAGCGATGAAGGGCGCTCAAGCGGAGGAAAATATCATTCCATGCGATGTGGAATTCTTCCGACAGTTGCAGGAAGAATCCGGTGGAAAAATCCGCCTGGTAGACATCGCTCCAGAAGAAGCAGGTGCCATGGAATTTATCGAAGAATTGGCAGACGAGGTGAACATTTCCATCGCCCATACCCAATCCGATTATGATACCGCCATGGAGGCATTTTCCAAAGGTACCCGCCACGTAACCCACCTTTACAACGCCATGACTCCTCTCCATCACCGAAATCCTGGAGTAATCGCCGCAGCAGCAGACAGCCACGCAGAGGTGGAAATTATATGTGACGGCATCCATGTGCATCCATCCATAGTACGTAACACATTTCGCATGTTTGATGCCGATAAAATATGCTTAATCAGCGACAGTATGCGAGCAACGGGCTTATCCGATGGGGAATATACCCTTGGGGGCCAGAAAGTATATGTAAAAGGGGCTTTGGCTACCTTGGAAGACGGAACCATCGCCGGTTCGGTGACCAATCTCATGGATTGCATGAAAAATGTGGTGCAAAAAATGGGAATTCCTTTGGAAACAGCGATTGCCTGTGCTACAGAAAACCCGGCAAAATGTATTGGAATATTTGACGAATATGGAAGTATAACCATTGGAAAACATGCAGATCTGGTGCTTTTGGATGAAGAATTAAAAGTGCTGGATGTGTTTGTGGATGGGGAAAAGGTGAAATAAAACAAACAGGAGGAATAAAGAATGTTAACTAGAAAACTGTCAAAACTGTTACTGGGAACGCTGACCGCTACCATGCTTTTGGCAACACCGGTTTATGCAGAAGTAAAGGCTCCGAATATGCAGATTAGCACCATGTCTGAATCCATCGATGCGGATCAGATGGAGCAGTCGGAAGAAGAATTATTTGCAGGCTATGTCGATAAGGAATTCGGTATTCAGCTCTTTTCCGATGAGCCAGTGGTAGAGAAAGGAACTGGGTATAAGAAACTTACTGGAGTAAATCTCACTTTATACCGTCAATTACGTACTGCTATTGCCAATATTGCAGATGGCAGAAGAGAGTCAACAGTAATAGAGATTGATGGGAGTGGTTTGGGTTTAAGCTATTCTCTTTCCGATCTTGGTGTTTCGGGATTCAATGATCCTAATTTTAATGATAGATTTGGACAGGCATTTGCAAATGATGTGAATATGCATTCCATTTTTAATTATTTATTGGTAGATTGTCCATATGACCTATATTGGTTTGATAAAACAGTAAGTGGTGCTTTTGGCATGCGTTACAGTCTGTCATCAGATGGGATCAGTGTTACTGTTTCTAAGCTGATCTTTACATTTACGCCAGCATCTGTGTATAAAGGATCATCTGAGAATACGGTTGATACTACAAAAACAGGGGCAATCCAAACGGCAGTCAACAAAGCAAATACAATTGTAAATGCTGCATCTTCCAAAAATGATTACGAAAAACTTGTATATTATAAAGATCAAATCTGTGGTTTAACTTCCTACAATCATGCGGCTGCTGATGATAACTATACAGGTGGTTATGGTGATCCATGGCAGTTAATCTATGTATTTGATGGGGATTCTTCCACAAATGTTGTTTGTGAGGGGTATGCTAAGGCATTTCAGTATTTATGTGATAAAACTTCATTTACTTCGAACATTGAGTCAAGAATTGTATCCGGAACTATGGCTGGAGGCACAGGATCCGGCCCACATATGTGGAATCTTGCAAACATGAATGACGGTAAGAATTATATTGTTGACGTTACTAATTGTGATGAAGGCACGATTGGAAGTCCAGACAAATTGTTCCTGGTGGGTGCCAGTGGAAGTGTAAATGGTGGATATACTTGTGCAACGGGAACAATATATACTTATAATGATAAAACACGAGAAACATACAATGATGATGAATTAACTTTGGATAGTGTTGATTATGATCCAGCCAATGCGCCTTGTATGCATAGCAATTCAACAGTAGTTGGAAAAGTAGAAGCAACCTGTACAGAAGCAGGGTACACAGGCGATACATTATGTTTAGATTGTGATGAAAAATACATAATAGGTAAAGAAATCCCAGCTTTGGGACATAGCTGGAATGATGGTATCGTTACAAAAGAAGCAACTTGTATACAGGAGGGTGAGAAAACATTTACTTGTACAAGATGTGGTGAAATCAAGACAGAAGTTTTTGCGAAAGAAGCACATACCGCAGTGGTAGATGAAGCGGTAGAGGCAACTTGTACGGAAGAAGGAAAGACAGAGGGCAAGCATTGTTCTGTATGTGGTGAAGTGTTTGTAAAGCAGCAAGTTTTAGAGAAATTAGGACATAGCTGGAATACAGGAGAAGTGACAAAAGAACCAAGCTGTACTGAGACAGGGGAGAAGATTCGTCATTGTATATACGATGGTTGTGATGCAACTAAAACAGAAATTCTTGCGAAACTTGCGCATACTGCAGAAGTAGATGCAGCGGTGGAGGCAAGCTGTACGGAAGAAGGCTTGACAGAAGGTAGACACTGTTCTGTATGTCATGCTGTAATTGTAGCACAGACTACTGTGCCAGCATTAGGACACAAATGGGATATCGTTTCCATAATAACCCAACCTACTTATACAAGCAGCGGTGTTCTAACATATACATGTAGCAGATGCCATGATACAAAAACAGAATCTATTCCAAAATTACAGCCAATTAAAATATCTGGTATCACTTTAACTGGAATCTCTAACAAAATTGCCGCAGGTCGTAAAATTCAACTGACTTCCACAGTACTTCCTGCCACGGCAACAAACAAAGCAATTACTTGGATCAGTTCTAACAAGTCTGTTGCAACTGTTTCTGCAAGCGGTCTTGTTACAATGAATAAGAAAGCAGGGGGCAAATCCGTTGTAATTACAGCAATTGCAAATGATGGTAGCGGTGTAAAAGCAACTTATAAGATTACCTGCATGAAAGGTATCGTTAAGTCTGTAAAAATCACTGGCCTGAAAACAGTAAAAGCTGGCAAATCCATTAAATTAGCTGCAAAAGTGACCGCTACAAAAGGCGCCAATAAAAAGGTAAAATGGACTAGCAGCAATACAAAATATGCAACTGTCAGCTCTAGTGGTAAAGTAGTAGCTAAAGCCGCTGGCAAAGGTAAATCTGTAAAGATTACTGCCATGGCAACTGACGGAAGTGGAAAGAAAAAAATAGTAACGATTAAGATTAAATAATCGAAAAAAAGGGTTATCCCGTCATTTTCCAAAACATGGAAGAGGGGATAACCCTTAATTTTGCATTTCTTCATTTTTTCTGTAAACATACTTTATTTTGCAATGACGAAATTCATTTCATCCAGGTCTTCAGCAGCAAGGATATCTAATAAACGAAATACTGGACCATTTGGATGTGTCCTGCCGCATTCCCATGCTTCAACAGTCTTTTTTGATACACCCATATATGAGGCAAAAACACTTTGTGTCATGCCTGCTTTCATACGGATTTCTCGAATCTCTTTATTGGAGTATTCTTTGATTGGCATAATAGAGTATGTCTTTGTACGTGCCTTTCCGATGCCCTTTTCATAGGCAATCGCTTCCTCTAGTCCTTGTTTTAAATCATCAAATAATGAAGACATAGAAATCATCTCCTATTCTTTGAGGCCTCTTCCTTTAATGATTTCACCAGTTTTTTTAGAACATTTTTTTCCTCCATGGAAAGGTTTTCCTGTTCTTTTTTCTCAAATGCTGTGATTAAATAGGTTACTTCATACTCTGCAAAGTCTGTATAGCAAACTCGTATACTACCACTTTTTCCCCTATTTTGAAGAGGAAATCTAACTTTTCGAATGCCTCCAGTACCTTCTATTACCGGACCAGACTCTGGGTCTTTTAGTAACATTATCTGTAGTGAACGAAGATCATTATCTCCAAGTCCTATTTCTTTCCATCGTTTTGAGAAAATAGGAACCTCAATAAATGTTCTTATCATCTTGCTCACCTTTCATATTTTGTATATTAATAGTATACCCTATTTTATAGGGTGTCAAGTGGAATGAGTGTGAATTGTAGTTATTTCAAAATAAAAAAAGGGTTATCCCATCATTTTCCAAAACATGGAAGAGGGGATAACCCTTAATTCTTCTATATTATTTTACTTCATTAAGACGACGGATATATTTTTCATCGATTGCGGTTACTTTACCAACACGGCGAGCATATTTCTCCTGTTCGCCCCAATAAGGTTCAGCCATCCAATCTTTTACGATTTCCATGGCAATAACGGAACCGATGATTTTTCCACCTAAGCATAAAACGTTGCAATCGCAATGCCATCTGGATAATTTTGCACAATAAGGATCTTGGCAGATAGCTGCATAAACCCCAGGTAATTTGTTAGCAATCATGGCACTTCCGAAACCAACTCCATCGACAAAGATACCTCGATCAGCTTCACCAGAAGCTACAGCGAGAGATGCTGGTAAGATATAGTCAGCAAGATCAGCAGCATCTGTAGTATGTGTTCCAAAATCCAGAACTTCATGTCCTTGTGATTCAAGGTATTCTTTAATTTCAAGTTTCATTGCGAGACCTGCGTGGTCATTTCCCATTGCGATTTTCATAAAAATCTACCTCCGTGTGAGTTTTCGTTCATTTTTTCTTATGATAAATCATGACAAATGATTATTGAATGGAGGTTTCTCATATGATTGATATGATATTTGTCATTTTGGGGGTTTATTAAAGGATTATTTGGGATAAGATCATAGTCAAGATAATGCAGTCATACTTGAGATAAATTCGAGGAAAATCAGGGAAAATTGGGAAAAAAACGCATTTTTGGAAAATTTGAAATTGTATTAGCCTTCCATCTAAAATTTCCGTATCTATAAGTGTAAGACAGAAGCGAGTCTTCTGAAACTAACATTTTTTTCATACTTTCCTCTCTTTAAAAAAGCACTGGATTCGCCAACCAGTGCTTTTTTATGGGCTATTCATTTTCTAAAAGATATTGATATACTGCTTCTGCGCATCCATCGTGATCATTGTCTGCAACTGTTACATCACAAAGTTCAAGTACTTCTTTTCGGGCGTTGCTTACTGCAACGGAAAGTCCGGAAATCTTTAAAACATCGATGTCATTATAAGAATCTCCTACGGAGATAACTTCCTCTAAAGTAATACCAAGATGTTCACATAATTTGATTAAACCAGTTCCTTTATTGGTTCCTGCAAGACAACATTCTAGAGAAGTTTTCTCCGCATAAACCATATTGACTGGAAGATTACGTTCTTTAATACGATTTTCTGTGCGGTCACGACCTTCCACATCTGTGTGATAAAAATTAATTTTGGCCATTGGGATTGGATTAGCACGATAGCTTTCCAAAAGATCATCTTGTTTAAGGCATACTTCATCATAAGATTTTTTATACTGGCTCATGTAATAACGATCCAAATGTTCAAAACAATCTTTTTCAATCTCACAAGTTTGTCCGATGAACTGAATCATGCAGTCTTCTAATTTGCCAATTTGGATTAATTCTTCATACATGTCAGGCTGGATCTCATTACTATAAATATAAGATTTTTCTTTATAATCATACACAATTGCACCGCTGGCCATAACTAGATAGCGAAGGCGTGGAACTAATTCAAAAAACATTTCTAATTCAGCCATACTGCGGCCAGTGCATAAAACAACCTCTTTGCCAGCATCAATGGCTTTGTTCATGGCATCAATATTCCCATGGGAAAGTTCTTTTTTGGAATCGACTAAAGTGCCATCGATATCGAAGGTAATCATTTTATATTTAGACATGGGTTGGTCCTCTTTTCGTTTTTATTTCATACATCAAGTTATTTTAAAATAGGATACATGATATGTCAAATTATTGGAAATGGTTTGGGCGGAGGGAGGTGAAAAGTGCTCAGAGAGACCAAAAGCCGGAAAGTTAGCATGTAGTAATGGGCGGAAGGAAGAGAAAAGTGGCCAGAGCGCCCATGGGCCGGAAGGCTTGCATGGAGTAGTGGGCGGAGAGAAGAGAAAAGTGCTCAGAAAGACCAAAAGCCGGAAGGTCGGCATGGCGTAATGGGCGGAGGAAATAAGTAAGAGTGCAATTCGCCCAAAGTCTAGAAGAGTGGTGGCAGCGAATGGGCGGAAGGAAGAGAAAAGTGGTCAGAAAGACCAAAAGCCGGAAGGTCGGCATGGCGTAATGGGCGGAGGAAATAAGTAAGAGTGCAATTCGCCCAAAGTCTAGAAGAGTGGTGGCCGCGAATGGGCGTTGGGAAGAGAAAAGTGCTCAGAGCGCCCACGGGCCGGAAGGCTTGCATGGCATAGTGGGCGGAAGGAATATACAAGAGCACAATTCGCCCAAAGTCCGAGAGAGTGGTGGCAGCGAATGGGCGTCGAGAAGAGAAAAGTGGTCAGAGAGGCCAAAAGCTCGGAAGGTCGGCATGGAGTAGTGGGCGGAGGAAATAAACAAGAGCACAATTCGCCCAAAGTCCAGGAGAGTGGTGGCAGCGAATGGGCGGAGAGAAGGAAAAAGTGCTCAGAGAGACCAAAAGCCGGAAAGCCAGCATGACGTAATGGGCGGAGGGAAGGGAAAAGTGCTCAGAAAGACCAAAA
>JAUNNI010000102.1 GCA_030531555.1 Eubacteriales bacterium
TATCAGTATCAACATCAGTATCAGTAAAAGAAAGGAGCAATTATGCAGAAATTAAGCGAAGAAGCAAAGAAAACACACAGAAAGGTCAATTGGAAAACAGTTGATTATATCGACCTTTGCAGGTATGACAAAGGTTTTGAATGTGCAGTAGAGGTCAAGGTAAAAAAAGACGGTTTCCCTCTTGGAAAGAAGGGTGATATCCTCAGATTTTGCGTATCAGAGTATGGTATTCAAAGGCTTTTATGGGACTCACTTAATGGAGTTGTTGATATTACAGCTAATAGCCTTGTGGTATCAGCATTTGAATATCCGGATGTAAGCAGACTTGAAGAGAGAACGGAAGAACTTAGGGAATTGCTTATTGAAACAATCAGAAACAATGACCCTTTGCCACAAGTCTTTAGGGATATGCTTGATGAGTAAGCTATCAAGATATGAGCAGGAAACGATTATAAACTTTAATGCCGGTGAAGAGATGGCAACAGTTTACACTCGTGATCCTGCCGTTATAAGAAAACTTGATTCATTAGTTATCGAGTTCCCAGAGGTCTATCGGTGCATAAGGGTAACAGATATCGACAAGACCTATGAAATGCCTAAATCATCCGTTAGTTATCGTAAGCCAAGAAGGTTATCTGAGGAACAGAGAGAGCTGGCAAGAGAACGAATGAATAAGATAAATAAGTAATTACTATTATTTGTAAAAAAAATTTGAGAAAAGTAATTATATTTGTTACAATTATTTCAGATTTTGAAAGGAGCAGAGCTATGAAATCTGAAAGTATATTGATACCAGAAAACCATACAGCTACAGAATTTCTGCGAGGGCAAGCTTCAAAGATATTTGAGAGTGTTGTAGAGAAAGACCGTGTTGTGATTGTTAATAAGAATAGTAGACCCCAAAATGTGATTATTTCATATGACAGATATAAGAGATTAAAAGAAAATGGAGCAGATATATAGGAGGAGTGATATGGCATTGCGTACAGAGGACCAGGTAAGAAATCAAGCTGGAATTTCCTTGGGATTTATTGATGGTAATGGAGATAATGTTGAAACAACAGAGTTTTTATCTGGAGTAGGACAGTTGACAACATTTATTCAACTAGGAAATAAATTGGGAACAACTGATTTCGCAGGAATAAGTGATAAGCCAGATGGATGGTTTTTACCATATAATCCAAATGGAGTGGCAATTGTTCTTGAAACAAAATCTGAGAAAGAAGACCTTTCGAAAAAAAAGTGGGAAAAAGAGTTAGTAAAGAATATTGAGATTCTTCAGAAACATTATTCAAAGGTTGCAGGTATTTTATATAATGGAAAAGATTGTCGAGTTTTTATGAACCTTGATGAAGTACCATCGCCTTCAAGCACTCTTCAAAGATTAGACTACTATACTCATTTGTTCTTGCCAGATACAATTGATAAGGGAAGAATCTATGAATTAACAAAGAAAATCAATAATTGTTTGCATAAAGAATTTGGTGTAAAGAATCTAAATCATAGAATGATTTTTACTGCATGCGCATTGGTCGCAGTAAAAGAAGGTGCAATTTTGCATAAGGGAACAGATTACTCACTGTTTCATCAAACAATCCTTAATCAGTTATCTAAGTCTTTGAAAGAAGCAAAAAAGCAGAACGAAAAACTTGATTTACTTTGTGAGGTATATTCTGAAATCAAAATGAATACCACAAATAATCAGTCAGCTATTGATAATTTCATTGATTGGGTTAATGAAATCTCTGATCTAATCAATTCCGATAAATGGAATGGAGAAGATGTTATGGCAATCTTCTTCAATGAATTTAATCGTTATAAAGGAAAATCTGAAAGGGGACAGGTATTTACACCAGACCATATTACATCATTTATGTATAGATTATTAAATGTAACACAAAGTGATGTGATTTTAGATGCTGCATGTGGTTCGGGAGCATTTCTTGTAAAATCAATGTGTAATATGGTGAAAGAGGCTGGAGGTATAAATACAAAAAAAGCCACAGAGATTAAAGCTAAACAACTTTATGGGATTGAATTCGATAGAGAAATATATGCTCTTGCGTGTGCCAATATGCTTATACATAAAGATGGAAAAACAAACCTTGAACAATTGGATTCTCGCACAGAAGATGCATCAAAATGGATTCGTAGTATATCTGTAAAGCTTGAGGAAGAACCTCAGGCAAAGAGTATTACAAAAGTATTAATGAATCCACCTTTTGAGCGAGCATATGGATGTATGACTATTGTAAAAAATGTTCTAGATAGCGTTCCAGTTGGAACAATGTGTGCCTTTATTTTGCCGGATAAAAAACTCGAAAAAGATTTAACAGACAAAAAGTATGGAAACAAGGTTTTAAAAGAACATACATTGACTACAATAGTGAAACTACCTGAGAAAATATTTACAGGTGTAACAACTTCTATTTTCGTATTTGAAAGTGGTAAGCCACAAAACGGTAAAAATATTATTGGATATTATATTGAAGAAGATGGATTAGAAACGGTAAAAAATCAAGGAAGGCAAGATATTAGAAATAAATGGGGAGCAATTGAAGATTATTGGATTAAAGCAATTTATGATGGGAATGATTCAAAATATAATACTCGTCAAATTATTAATCCTTCAGAACATTTATCATATCAAATGCCAGAAAAACCATTCGAAATATGTGAAGAAGATTTCTTAAAGACGATGATGGACTATGAGATGTTTAAGCGCGGAATTGATGTAAAAGTATTTGGAGATGGATTGTTAAAAAAAATAGTGTATGCAAGTGATGTTGTAGAAAACGAAAATCAAAGCATAACAGTTACATTGAAAGGTGGAACGGTTGATGATAAGTAAGATTGATATCGGTAATCCTAAATCAGTTACTGATTGGAAAGAATTTGAAATCTCAAAACTTTTTACAATTAAATCACCTGCTTCTAGAACAATAAAAGCATACTCAGAGGGAGATATACCATATGTTTCTTCTGGTAGCTTTAATAATGGAATAATTTCTTATCTTGAACCTAAGGAGGGAGAAACTCTTGAAAAAGGAGGATGTATTACCGTAAGTCCACTAGATGGTTCCTCTTTTTATCAAGAAGAGGACTTCTTGGGAAGAGGTGGAGCGGGTTCGGCAATTTCGCTTTTGTATAATGAGAATTTAAATAGATATAATGCATTGTTTATATGCACAATTATAAAAATTTCTGCCGAAAGATTTGGTTATAGTGATGCTCTTACAAGTGACAATTTAAAGACACTTAAGATAAAATTACCACCCAAATATAATGATGACGGAACAACTTATTTAGATGAGATAAAGCAATATTCAGATGATGGATATGAACCAGATTGGTTAGGAATGGAAAAGTATATGATTTTGCTTGAAGGAAAAGCAAATGAATCTTTAGATAGATTTCAGTCGGTGAAGGTATCTAAAGAAGAACCAATAGATACATCTGGTTGGAAAGATTTTCCCATTACAGATTTTTTCGAATTATCTTTACCTAAAGGTGATTTGCAAGTAAAAAAAGTTGAAGACGGGGAAGTACCATTAATAACACCAAGCAATTATAATAATGGATTGCTACAAAAAATAGCTGATACTAGCGAGAGTACACTTTATAAATCAAATTCATTGACAGTAGATATGTTTGGAAATGCATATTATCAGGAAGAAGATTTTTTTGTTACTGCACATGGGCATGTAAATGTGTTGATACCTAAATTTGATATGAACAAATATATTGGGTGGTTTATGGCTTCATCAATTAAGAAAATGTTTTTCTATAAATATGATTTTTCAGATATGTGTACTCAGAAGGTTCTGAATAAAGAAGTAATGCTCCTTCCAATAAAAGAAAATGGGAAACCAAATTGGGAATATATGGAAACATATATGCAAAGTCTAGAAATTCTTGCAAAAGATAAAATTGATATTCTTACATAATTGAATTAACATGTGCGCCAAAAGGTAGCAAGTGATCTTAACAGAAAGCTTGCTACCTTTTTTATTTGCAAATATAAATCAAGAAAGGAATTTAATGACATGACAACAGAAGAAGAAATCAAAAAAGCAGAGCAGGAAGTTAATCGAGCAAAGAAGAAGCTTGCAGAAGCAAAACGAAAGGCACAGAAAGAAAAGCGAGCCGAGGAAAACTCAAGAAAGTTTATGATGGGTGGACTTGTTGCAAAGTATCTTCGTGAGGATATGGAGCTTGACTTTATGGACTTTTCAGAAGAGGAAATCACAAGAATTGTTGCTTGTGGAATGAAGCAGAGAGATACAAGAAATATGGTTCAGAAAGTCATATCAGAAAGACCGGCAACAGAGCAAAAAATTGATACTGAAGCTGAGGATGATGGCGAGGGTGGAAATGAGTAGCCTTCTTCACCGAGATTTTCTCGGTGCGCACAGATATACTACCAGAGGTAGTATGTGCGTCCTTCGGAGACCATTGCATGGAGCAGGATGCTTACCTTCGGTAATCATAAGGGGAAATAATCTTTCCCCTTCGCTTCGCTACCCTTTTATGTACTTTGCGTTTGCGATAGGTCTAAAAAGCAGACCTATCACATCCACAAAGTCTGCCGGTGGGGAATCGGCAGTTTCGTGTGCTGGCGCAACGACAGAGAGGTGGTGGCAGGATGGCTGTTAAGAATATCAGTACCAGAGCGCAGATATGTGGCAGGAGTGCAAGCTGTCATGGTGGACATTCTGCTGTTGAGCAATCATCATATATCAGCAGAGAGAAGATGTATTGCGAGTATGATGGACAGACCTATTATCCAAAGTATGTTGAGGACTTGGTGCATACAGAAGTCATGCTACCTGCAAATGCACCGGCAGAATATTTAGACCCTAAAATCTTGTGGAACTCTGTTGAAAATGCAGAGAAGAGTTCCAATGCCCAATTAGCAAGAACATTTAGAGTGGAGCTACCTAATGAATGGAGCTATGAGCTGGCAACTGAGGTCATGCGAGATTATATAAAACGCAACTTTACTGATAAGGGTATGTGCGTTCAACTTGCCATCCATGATTCAGAAAATAAGGAAGGGCAGAGGAACTTGCATTGCCATATGCTTATAACTCTTCGTGGCATTGATGAAGAGGGCAAGTGGATGCCTAAACAGAAGAAGGTATATCTTACTGATGAGAACGGAGAACGCATTCCACTCATTGATAAAAAGACCGGTCAGCAAAAGGTTGATAAACAGAATCGTAAACAATGGAAGTGCCAGACCATTTCCACCAACGATTGGAGTAGTAAAGACAATGCAAAGAAATGGCGCATCGACCTAACGCAGAGCATAAATTCCGTTAATGAGAAAATGGGAATGACAGAGAATTTCTGGGAGCATCGTTCCTTCAAAGAGCAAGGTCTTGATATTGTTCCACAGATACATCTTGGAGAGAAAGCAAGTGCAATGGAACGAGCCGGCATCCATACTGTTCGTGGCAATATCAATCGTTCAATCATTGAGAAGAATGCAATCATAATGCAGGCTACAGCAATGATTAAAGAGGCATCGAAATCTATTATCTCGGTCAAGACATTAGCATCTATTGGAGCAAAACAAATTGCAGGTGCAATCAAGAATGAAATCCTTGATATGATTCAAGAGGTGGCAAAGCGAAAGAATGACAGATTATCATTGCCTATTGTAAAGGGAAAATTCTTAAGACTTATTTCCGACAGAGCATCCATGCAGAAGAAAGAAGTTATGGAGCAATTTGTTCATGACAGAGGACTTACTACATTTGATGAAATGGCAAAACTGAAAGCAGATACCAAGCAGGAATATGATGCCATTATTTCAAAGAGAGAAGAGGTTGCTTCACGAATTGAATACCTGCAGGGATTGTTAGATGTTTATAAGGAATATGAGCCATATATCAAGAACAATAAAGAGAAATGGGCGCTTAGTGGATGGGCAAGAAAGAAGTACGAGAGAAGTCATATTTCAGAGCTTACTTACTACGATTTTTATCGTGAAAAATTAAAGAGCATGATTGTAGAAGATGGAAAGAAGATAAATCATAAGGCATGGCAGAAAGAACTTGATTCATTGCTACCACAGTTAGAGGTAACAAAACAGCCTTATGCTAAAATTGTTACAACTCTTGCATCCATAGAACTTCTTGAATATAACAAGACAGACCTTGAAAGAATGCTTGGCAATGAAAGAAGAGCCAGAGAGAAAGAGCAGAGTAAAACTCACAAACGAAATAATCAATCACTTGAATAAGGCGAGTGCAATGAAAGAGAACATTGCAGCGCCTTATTTTTTACGAAAGGAAATTCACAAATGGAAAATGAAAAGAATATTACAACAGAAACAGATACCAACATTACCGTAACTGAGAATGTTACCATTCCAGATCCGGCAAGTGTTGTTTCAAGAACTATTGGAAAGACCACCTATATTGCTAATTTGCACTTCAAAGAGCAGGGGCAGACCTTCTCACAGAAGCTGAAAAGGGTGCTTAAAGCCGATGCAGGGTGCTAATTTTGTACACGATACTATTGACAAGTAGCAACAGGCAAGACAGCAAAATCTATTTTAATTTCATGTGGAGCTAGCCAACAAAAAGGCTGGAAATATTAAGGATAAAGTATTATTCCTTGGTGATATTAAGGGAACTGATAAGCTTATTCCTGTAATTGATTTAAAGATTGACGAACATGGAATAAGGTTTGGTTGGGCTGGAAATCAAGCAGTGTTATATGCTGATACTAAAGAACTTGCTGATCGCGAAAAATATGTTCAATTTATTGAGCAGCTAGCAAGTTTTCCTGTTCCAGAAATGATAAAACAGGCTAAGAATGTTAAATTTAATGAGCTTACAAGCGAAGAAACAGAAGAAACTGCAGAAAATGAAACTGTAGAAGAAGTTGATGAAACAGTTGAAACTACCGATGAACCAAAGAAAAAAACACCTGCATTTCTTTTAAAGGCAAAAGATGTATTGGCTAAAGGTGTTGATGTAGCTGGTAAGGCTGGTAGTATTGTTGCAGTTAAAGCGGAAGATTTAACTAGAGATAGAGCAGCGGTGAAACAGCAGATGTTGTTTTATGGTGTGGTTAAGTTATATAACGACTGTTTAGAGAATTTCATGAATTCATAGGGGCGATAATATATGGCTG
>JAUNNI010000103.1 GCA_030531555.1 Eubacteriales bacterium
TCATCCCCAACCGACAGTTGAAAGGAAGTTATTCAATTGGGATTGAATCTACTGTTGGATGGGGTATTCTTGCAAATCTACGATAAAACACGTTGTTTATCAATTGGAGAACTTCCTATTCTTGTCTTGTACATCATATTACTACCTGCTTTCAAATGGTTTAGACAAAAGACATACCGTCTCAACATGGGTCGGTTCTCCAATGAACAACCTATTCAAGACCCACTGTACAAGGGAATGGTGGAACACCTATTTTCGCCTTAAAATGGGTATGTCGAACCGATACCAATATTGAATTGCCTTAATGCTCGTATAGGCAAATACGATAAATGCCTATTGCCTAAATATCAATTTCCTTGTCTAACGCACCTATTCGACAAGCTGGGATTTATCGGGCTCACAATGATTTTCAGACATCATCTTTCAGTTATAAACGTTTCTCGATATTTCTCCAGCTATGAGTCGTCAAACAACTTCTATCCAGACCATCAAGCATGTTTTCCCAAAGGGGATACGGCATCGTCATAGAAAGATAATCTTTAATTGCGGCACTTCTCTGTGAGATGTCAAAAAGGCCCATGATCGCACATGGCTCATCTTTGTCCATCTGCTCAGCTGCGTACACAATAGAATGGCAAGCTGCTCCAAATGGTGCAAGTGTATTTATCCTTTTTCCATTATGAAAACCTTGCATAGTTACAAGTGCTGAAATCTGGTCTGCATTTGCAAAAATATATACCAGATCTGGTGTTCCGATCTCTGCCCATCTGCTAAAAGGCGCAAAGACAATTCTTGGATAAGCTTTCTCTGAAAATGGCATGCTCATTCTCCATTTCATTCCGGTTTCAGCATCACAGAAAAAACGTTCTCCTTCTTTTAGCATAGGAGGAGCACCATTTGGTGCTTTATCTCCTAAGCCTTGTGAAAGCATCAAATGGATATTTGGATTTAATCTGGTAAATCCATCTCCGAAACATGCACCAACAGCCCCACCTGGACAAGTACATCCAGCTTCAGTCATTGAAGTAATCTTCCCTTTTGCTGCAGACAGGATAAAAGGAACTACACAATTTCTCTTATCAGGCGAAGCCTCCATATCACTTTTGGCGTCTGTATTGCCAAAGAAAATTCCTACCGGCTCTAAATTCAAATGCAGCATTTCAATAATCTTAGAATCCATAATCTACCCCCCCAAAAATTAAAATTTGTTATTGCTTAACAGTTTCCTCTTTTAAAATAGTTTCGATTACACCAAAAGCCTGCTCAATCTTTTCAACATTAAGATTTGAATAATTGATAATAAAATAGTGTGCTTTATTCTCCTCATGTAATAAATCATAGTCTGACAACGCAAGGATTCGTATTCCATGCTCCAACAGTTTTTCTTCGATCGTATGATCTGGAATAAGTGTTTTGAGTTTGAGCAGGAAATGGAGTCCGGAATCATTTTCCTGTATCTCACAGTATGGAACAAGGCCGCTACGCTGAATAATCTCCATGACCTGCCTTCTCTTTCTCATATAATACAGACGCATTCGGTTGATATGCTTTTCAAAATATCCCTGCCTGATAAATTCAGCAAGTGTATATTGTTCAAAATTGGATATCGTACATGAATAAAAATGCAATTTATGGAAGAAAAGATTGATCAGGTGCACTGGTAAGACCATATAGCTGATGCGAATCGTCGGAGATAGGGATTTTGAAAAAGTATTCATATAGATTACTTTTTCACAGGCATCAATGGAGAACAGTGTCGGAATCGGCTTTCCTTCCGTTCTGAATTCACTGTCATAATCATCCTCGATGATATATCTTCCATCTTTTTCATTGGCCCAGGCCAGTACCTCATACCGTCTGCTTGCAGGCATAGTTATTCCAGTTGGAAAATGGTGATTGGGGCAGATATGTGCCACGTCTGCCCCAGACTGTTCTAATCCATTTACAGTTACGCCTTCCATGTCTAAGGATGCAAAACGGCATTCTATGCCCCGTTGTCTATAGATTTGAACCAGTTTCTTATATCCCGGAGATTCAATGACGTATTCTTTGTCATTTCCCAAAAGTTCCGTTAACAATCCATAAAGATACTCTGTTCCTGCACCCACAACGATCTGATTCGGATCCACAATCATCCCCCGGAAGGATTTCAGATGCTCTGCAATTGCTTCTCTAAGTTCCCAAACGCCGCATACCGGAGCCGTACGCATCAGTTCTTCCTTTTTACCTGCCATGACTTCCCGTGATATCTTCGTCCAGACAGAAAAAGGAAAATTATCGGAGGAAACACCATTTCCAGAGAAATCGACCTCATATGTTTCTTTTTTCGGAATGGCTATATCGTAAGTAATGTGGACAGAAGGGACAGCTCGGTTTGTCATCCCCTGAATCTCCGCTACGTAATAACCTTTCTTTGGCAGAGTATAGACATACCCCTCACTAATCAACTGGTCATATGCATTTTGGATCGTAATGGTACTAAGCCCCTGATTCTTGGCAAAACTTCTCTTAGACGGAAGTTTTGCTCCAGGAGGAATATTTCCCGCTAATATATCAGTTTTTATGCATTTATAAATATATTCGTATATTGGACCATCTATATTTTCAAAATCATATGTAAGCATATTTACGCCCTAATCTGGAATGTTTTTTAGTCTGCTTTTGGTTATTTTCTTATAACCAGTTTTTATTATATGATAACTTTCATCAAAACACAAATATTATTACACAGGAGGATATCATAAAATGAGTCAGACCCAATATGAATTAAACAAAGGATTAGCCCAGATGTTGAAGGGCGGCGTGATCATGGATGTTACTACACCTGAGCAGGCAAAAATTGCGGAAGCAGCCGGCGCATGTGCTGTTATGGCACTAGAGAGAATTCCTGCAGATATCCGTGCTGCCGGAGGCGTATCAAGAATGAGTGATCCTAAAATGATCAAAGGTATCCAGGAAGCTGTCAGCATTCCTGTCATGGCCAAATGCCGTATCGGTCATTTCGTAGAAGCTCAGATACTGGAAGCCATTGAAATCGATTATATCGATGAATCCGAAGTGCTTTCACCAGCAGATGATATTTATCATATTGATAAGAGACAGTTCAAGGTTCCTTTCGTCTGTGGTGCAAGAGATCTCGGTGAAGCACTTAGAAGAATCAATGAAGGTGCAGCCATGATTCGTACCAAAGGAGAACCAGGTACCGGAGATGTTGTACAGGCTGTTCGTCATATGAGAAAGATGAATTCCGAAATCCGAAAGATTACTTCTATGTCAAAGGATGAATTGTATGAGGAGGCAAAACAGCTTCAGGTTCCATTCGATCTTATTCAGTACGTTCATGAGAACGGCAAGCTTCCTGTTGTAAACTTTGCAGCCGGAGGTGTTGCAACCCCGGCAGATGCAGCCCTCATGATGCAGCTGGGAGCAGAAGGCGTATTCGTAGGCTCCGGTATATTTAAATCCGGTGATCCTGCAAAACGAGCTGCTGCTATTGTTCAGGCTGTAACCAATTATCAGGATGCAAAACTGATTGCCGCGCTCTCTGAGGATCTTGGAGAAGCTATGGTTGGTATCAATCCAAGTGAGATCAAAATCATCATGGAAGAGCGAGGAAAATAAGATATGAGAATTGGCATCCTTGCTGTTCAGGGAGCATTTATTGAGCATGAAAAACAAATCGCTGCTGTTGCTGAGCATTCCGGAGAACAGATTGAATGCATAGAAATCCGGCAGAAAAAAGATTTGGAGAAGGTTGACGGGATCATTCTCCCTGGCGGCGAAAGCACTGTCCAAGGAAAACTTCTGAAGGATCTTGATATATTTGATGAGCTGCAGGGCCTGATCATTCAAGGTCTCCCTACGCTGGCTACCTGTGCAGGACTCATTCTGCTTGCGCAGACACTGGAAAATGATTCGGTAAAACACCTTTCTACACTCCCAGTTACAGTTCAGAGAAATGCATATGGCAGACAGCTTGGCAGTTTTTCGGTCTCTTCCAACGTTGGAGAGATAAATAACTTCCCTCTGGTCTTTATCCGTGCTCCTTATATTACAGAGGTATCGTCTGATACGAAAATACTGACAACGGTGGATCACCATATCGTTGGTGTAGAGTACAAAAATCAAATTGGTCTGGCCTTTCACCCAGAAATGACAAATGATACCCGGATACATGAATACTTTATACGAAAGGTGAATAATTACTTATTACTGCTATAAGAGACGATACATTTACATTTTCAAGAAAAAGAGACTGTCCAATCATCAAAAATTTAGACAGCCTCTTTTTATATCTTTAACTTTTTGTTATTGATATTCATACAATAACAAATTCAAATTGTAATTTCATTAAATATGAATTTCTATATTTCCCTAACCAATCCTTCAATTAATGAATTAATATACTCTGGCTTGTCCGTATTTGAATTATGACCAGCATCATCAATCCATTTAATCTCTATTCCTGTGTTTTTATGCCAAGCTTTATTGTATCGAATACAAGAACCTGCGTGGTCTTTTTTACCACATATCAGTAGTGCCGGACATTTTATTTCATATGGTAAATCAGCCTCCATAGCCTCAGCTAAAATTCTAAAACCGTGACCTGATATTTTAGAATAACGTTCTTGATCTCCATCATATTCAAGCATCATATCTAGCATAAGTTTTCTTCCATATTCGGATATAGCAACTCCATTCGTTCCAGACTTAAGCAATAATTTCCAAGGATATTTTCTATACACTGGCTCCATTCTTTTGAGAAGCCATATCTCCACGGATGTAACGTACTTTCTTTGCAGCGGTGCGGAATCTATTGATATAAAGCCTTTTAGTTTTTCACCAAATAATTCAGCATACATCTGCCCGACATAGCCCCCCATAGATTGTCCTACAATCACAGGCTTTTCTATTTTTTCTTTTTCAATAATCTCATCCAGCCAAATAGCTTTGTCTTCGAGTGAAAAGTCAAACGCGAACGGCCAAGAACTGGCATGGGCAGGTGCATCCCAAACAAATACATTTAGCTTAGATTCAAAGTATTCAATTTGCTTTTCAAACAATCTATGATTAGCAGTAAGTCCAGGCAAAAACAGCAATGTTGGCTTGTCACTGCATATTCTTTCACTTATCCAGTAATGGACTTTTCCACATCTAGTTTCATGTATTTTCTCTATCAAATTACTTCACCCTCTAAAACCGTGACATACTCCCACCACTTACCTTTTCAAGCTTGAAGTGGGGGCTTCTTACTCAATGCCTCTATCGAGGCAAGTATCAGTAAACTATCTCCGCGTGTCCCGCGGTTCTATTTTAGCCCGGATACGGGCATACCTGTTTTTTTCGTCTGGTTACAGACATACTTTATGCCATTCCCAGAATCCTTTTCCCTTCCTCCCGGATATTGATTGCTGCATTCAGGTCACGATCCATCCTGTTTCCACAGCTGCATCGGTATATCCTGTCTGACAATGTAAGGTCTTCTTTGATCCTTCCACAGCAGCTGCATCGTTTGCTGGATGGATAGTACCGGTCTATCTTTACAAATGACTTCCCTTTTCTCTCCAGTTTATATTCCAGCATGCTCAGAAAACTTCCATACCCGTTATCCATTGTGCTTTTACCAAAATGCAGTGCACGGCTCATTCCTTTCATATTCAGATTCTCTGTCACGATCACATCCTGTTCTGCTGTCAGTTTATGACTGAGCTTATGATGAAAATCCTTTCTCTGGTTCCTTATCTTTTCATGGACCAGTGCCACTTTTCTCCTCTGTTTCTGGTAATTACGGCTTCCTTTTTTACAACGGCTCAATTTCCTCTGTTCCCTGGCCAGTTTCTTCTCTGTATTCCGGTAATACATAGGATACCCAGCTTCTGTCCCATCCGAAAACACTGCCATCCCATGCATGGCAAAGTCAATCCCCAGAACCTTCTCAAAAGAATGCTCCCGTGCTTGGTTTTCGACACGTTCCCGTTCATAAAGAAGGGCGGCATAGTATTTTCCTGTCGCTTCTCTGCTGACAGTGACTGACTTAAGGATCCATTCTTCACCGATCCCACGATGGACCCGGATCTTTACCCGTCCGGCTTTGGGAAGACGGATCCTCCCTCCTTCCAGACGGATATTTCCATTCACAACATTGGTGGTATAAGATGCTTTCGCCCCATGTTTTGATTTGAATCTCGGAAATCCCGTCTTAGGATCCCTGAAAAAGTTCCGGTAGGCACTCTCCAGATGAAGCTGTGCATTGGCAAGCGCCAGGGAATCCACTTCCTTCAGCCAGGGATATTCTTTTTTATATCCTGCCGGTGTCACTCTGAGGTTCTTTCCGGTTTCTTTATAATATCTCTGCTTTTCTGCCAGCATCTTATTATAGACAAAACGGACGCAGCCAAAACATCTGGCAAAAAATATCTCCTGTTCCTTATTCGGATAAAGACGAAATCTTCTCACGGTATTTTCGCGTTCTGTTTTCTTTCTTCCTGCCATCTTCTTCCCCCTGCGTCTCAATATATCTGCGAATGACTTCTGTAGTTGCTCCTCCTGTCGTCAGCAAACAGTAGCTCTGACTCCAGAAAGCTTCTTTCCAGAGTCTTTCCTTTATCTCAGGGTGTTCTTTTTTGATCAGACGGCTGCTGGCACTTTTATAGGCATTGATAAATTTAGAGAGTTCCGTCTGCGGTTTGGCACGGAACATCACATGAACATGATCGATATCATGATTCCATTCTTCCAGTACCAGACCATATCTCTCCCCAATCTTCACAAACAGGTCTCTGGCCTGCTCTGATATACCGTCATTGATCACTTTTCTCCGATATTTTACAACCATGATAAGATGGTAATATAAGAGATATACTGAATGCTGGTTTCTGTCCAATTTA
This sequence comes from Eubacteriales bacterium, assembly GCA_030531555.1. Taxonomy (GTDB): domain Bacteria; phylum Bacillota; class Clostridia; order Lachnospirales; family Lachnospiraceae; genus Anaerobutyricum. The sequence goes on from JAUNNI010000103.1 coordinate 6,888, forward strand.
TCCATAATCAATCTCTCCTTTATATTATCGACTGATTATATTATATCACATTTCTCGCATTCGAACAAGTGTTCTTTTTCTTTTTTTGCAATTCATCCCCTGCCTGTTCATTCACAGTAGTTAAAAGGAAGGAAAGGAAATATCTATGGAATACAACCATAAGGCACACGCCGTATATCTGTTGACTTACCA
>JAUNNI010000104.1 GCA_030531555.1 Eubacteriales bacterium
CCCTGGATCTGACGTCTTGACATCACTCAGCTTCAGATCCGAATGAAATTTAAAGCAGAGCTTTGCGCTCTGTATGAATTGAACTTTCAAGGTTGTTTTGTTATTCAGTTATCAAGTTTCGTTCGTCACTCACAAGCGACTTCATCATTCTAACATAATGATTATTTTCTGTCAAGAACTTTTTTCTTTTCATTTTTCTTTCGAAAAACTTTCATTCTTTGCGACAGCTTATTTAGTTTATCACATTGTCCACATCTTGTCAACAACTATTTTATAAAAGAGAAAGACAACTCAATGTTTTATCAATTATATATCCTGTTGTTACGATATGTCACACAAGCGACTCGACTATATTACCATAAGCATATGATGAAGTCAACCCTGAATTTTATTATTCTACTTTATCTTTCTGTTCAAAGAAGGACAGCTTCATTTTTACAATTTTATTGGTGAAAACCACTCGGTAAGTTCTCCATCCCTCGCAAGGAAGGACTTTCTCAATTCGGCTTCCATCAAGCACTCCCTGGAAGATGATATTCCCATGTTTGTTAATAATAGTGCATTCATTGTCTTTTGTCGCAATGATATCATCGCCAATCATATAAATATCCTGGTAATTCATATCAAGGATAGGATCCACTTTCAGATCTCCTGATTTATCATATAAGAAAAGATGATATCTTCCCTCCACATCCGGATCCTCATTATCACAAACATAACCAAAATAATTGTCCCCAATAAATACACTCTCAATGGACTCTTCGAATTCTTCTCTCTTTGTTTCTTTCGGAACATTTGACAGATTATAAGTATAGCTCGCTCTATCCCCAATCGCTACCACTTTATTTTTTCCAAGGAAATGTAATCTCGGAACCAGATTATCTTCATAATCGAATCCGCCCTTTAAAGGAATGCCATCTGCCTGGATCTGCTGGCTAAAATCATAAAATGTGATTCTTGTTTTTGCAGTAAGGTTTTCTATAATATAAGAACTCACTGCCAGCTGTTTTCCATCCGGAGACATGGCCGCAGTCAGAGGATAGCCTGTTTCGCCCAATGTCACCTTGGTTTCCGCGATCATATTACCTTCAGAGGTGTAAATCTGAATATAATTACAGTTATCTCCTTTTAAAATAGCCTCGATGGTTCCATTTTCTGCAACACTCATCTGAACAATTGGAAATTTCATAGTATATTCATGCACCATTCCATTTGGTGAGAAAAGAATTGCCTGGTTTCCGCCACGATTCCCCAAAAGCAGGTATTTGCTCGTTTTTGCAATGAATGGCTGTGAGAAGGAAATAGAAATATTCCAGTTGGCAATCCCATAGTTCTTTTGAAACTCGATACCATTACTACTGTATTTTACAATACCACCAGCAAAAGTCTCATAAGCTACCGCACCATTTTCCTCAGATTTCGCACTTTCTTTATATTGATAATAATCACAGCGACTCTGTTGGATAATATATATAATAAGAAATAGAAAAAGTATGAGCACAATAACACCCAGCTGCTTTATTCTTTTTTTACGAATCTCCTTTTTTTCATTTTCCCGAAGCGTTCTCGCCCGGTCCGGGTTAAAAAGATCATAATTAATATCCGCCATGCCTGCACCTTCCTTCTATAATATAGAAAGTTATCTTGATACATACTATATTGTTACAGTCAATAGATAATCTATTATACATGATTTGTAAAAGAATCTCTATGAAAATGTACCATTTCATGAATTTTTCAAGAAAAAAAGCAGTTCACAAGAACTGCTTTTTCTATAATAAATATGATAATTCATTCCATTTTGGCTTTCACAAGGAATTAAGCGTTCGCTTTTTCGAATGCTGCCATGAATTCTACTAATTTTTCTACGCCTTCTTTTGGCATAGCATTGTAGATGGATGCACGCATACCACCAACAGATCTGTGACCTTTTAAGTTTACAAATCCAGCTGCTGTTGCTTCTGCTACGAATTTTGCATCTAAATCTTTATCACCTGTAACGAAAGGAACGTTCATTAAGGAACGGTCTTCTTTACGAACAGTACCTTTGAACATAGTGCTCTGGTCTAAGAAATCATAGAGAATTTTCGCTTTTTCTTCATTTCTCTGTTTCATTACTTCAAGACCACCCATTTTCTTGAGCCATTTGAATACTTTACCACAAATGTAGATACCGTAGCATGGTGGTGTGTTGTAAAGAGAATCGTTGTCAGCCTGTGTTTTGAATTTTAACATGGTTGGTGTGCCTTCTAAAACGTCATCTGTGATGAGGTCTTCACGAATGATGGAGATTACAACACCTGCTGGTCCGATATTCTTCTGAACGCCACCATAAACAACACCATATTTTGTGATGTCCATTGGTTCAGATAAGAAACAGGAAGATACGTCAGATACGAGAATCTTGCCTTTTGTATTTGGTAATGTATGGAACTTTGTTCCGTAAATTGTGTTATTTTCACAGATATATACATAGTCTGCATCTTCAGAGATTGGAAGATCAGAACAATCTGGGATGTAAGCAAATGTTTCATCTTCGGAAGAAGCAATTTTATTTGCTTTACCGTATTTGGCTGCTTCCTGACAAGCTTTCTTTGCCCACTGACCTGTAACGATGTAATCAGCTACACCATTTTTCATCAGGTTCATAGGGGTTGCTGCGAACTGCTGGGAAGCACCACCCTGTAAGAATAATACTTTATAGTTGTCTGGAATGTTTAAAAGATCTCTGAGATCCTGTTCTGCTTCTTTGATGATATTATCAAATACTTTGGAACGGTGGCTCATTTCCATAACGGACATACCACTTCCCTGATAATCCATCATTTCTGCTGCTGCTTCTTTTAATACTTCTTCTGGAAGAACTGCTGGTCCTGCAGAAAAGTTATATACTCTTGCCATTTTTTCATATCCTCCTTGGATTTCTGTATGATTTTCAATACCTTTTAAAGTAATCCTGTACTGAAATAGCGTTCCATACGGTCTGCAAGTACAGTTGCAATTACTTTATCTTTTCCGTATTTTTCTGCCATCTTCATACATGCCCAAACATTTGCACCAGATGAAGTTCCGCACATAAGTCCCTGCACTTTTGCAAGATTTCTTGTTGTTTCCATAGCATCTTCATCCGTTACTGTCACTACTTCATCAACCAATGCAGTATCAAGAACAGATGGAATGAATCCATCGCCGATTCCCTGAATCTGATGGAGACCTGGTTCGTCTCCTAATAATGCAGATACATTTTTAGGTTCTACTGCAACACAGATACAATCTGGGTTCTTTTCTTTTAAATAAGTGCTGATTCCCTGGAAAGTTCCGCCGCTGCCAATACCGGCAACGAAGATATCCACTTTACCACCAAGCTGCTCATAGATTTCTGGGGCAGTTGTTTTGTAGTGGATTGCAGGGTTGTCCATGTTTTCAAACTGCTGAGGAACGAAATATTCATCAGACTGAGAAGCGATTTCATTTACTTTATTTACTGCTCCGTCCAGACTCTCTTCTGCTGGAGTAAGTACCAGCTCCGCACCAAGAGCACGGATGATCTTCTTACGTTCTTCACTCATATTTTCAGGCATTACGATGATAACCTTGTAGCCCATGCGTACACCGCATAATGCAAGACCGATACCGGTGTTGCCAGATGTTGGTTCTACGATAGTCATGCCTTTTTTCAGTAAGCCTTTTTTCTCGGCTTCTACAAGCATATTTTTTGCAACACGGTCTTTAATACTTCCACCAACATTTAAAAATTCAGCCTTTGCATAAATAGAACATCCTGTGGAATCTTTTAAGCTAACAATAGGTGTATTGCCAATCAGATCTAATACATTCTCAACAACCATTTTATTACTCCTTCAATACATTGTTATAGAATTCACAAAATATTCTGCCACACCACATTAGTATAGCACATAATTTGTAAATGTGAATAATTTATAATCAAAAATTTCATTTTTAGATATTTTTCTAAATTTTCTCCCATCATTTTCTTCTCTTTTGTAGATTTTTTAATTGTGATATTCACAAATATACTCTAAAATAGAAAAGAAGAAACACATTACCCTCAGGAGGACTTTAAAATGCGAATATGGTGCAAGCTTATTCAGAAAAACAGACTGCTCCAGGATGTGGTCATTGAACAATACGACACATCAAAATCCCGTACCCAGAAGGTTTACGATTCCCTGGAGGAGGCATGCTATGCGCTTAACCTAGAAAAACCTATGTGGCTTGATGTCAATAAGCGTGAATTCATTCGTCATGCAAGAACCCGTTTCACGCAGGATAATTTCATCGAAAGCATTGAATTTGATTATCTTGATTTTCATGTGATTGAGGAAGATTATTAAAAATCTTCTCCTTCTATATGCGCATTGCATTATATTATAACACAATTTCTTTCTTTATAAAATAGAAACTACTTATATTTCACAGAAATTGTAAAAATATCTATATAAAAATATATTTTTCAAATACAAAAAAAAGACGCATAGTCCAGGCATGCGTCTTTTATTCTGTCATAAGATGTGGCAGTGATTATCTGCTCATTTTCAAGAACATGGCAGCTAATAATTTCACAGTGTGAATGATCGCCTGTTCTTCGAATGTCTTGTATGCAACTGGAGCACTGTCATCTGCTTTATCGGAGATGGCACGGATGATAACGAATGGAATCTTGTTAAGGGTTGCAACCTGAGCCATAGCGCCACCTTCCATCTCAGCACAATATCCGCCAAACTGATCCACTAATTCTTTTCTCTTGGCATTGCCGGAAATGAACTGGTCACCAGTAACCACACGTCCTACATAACAAGCGATTTCTGTGTTCACAAGCTCACAAGCTTCTTTTGCCATATCGATTAATTCTGGATCTGCTTTGAATACGGATGTTTCCATTTCTGGAATCACACCTTTTTCATAACCAAGTCCTGTTACATCCATATCGTGCTGAATAGCATCGGAAGAGATTACGATATCACCTACATTGATATCTTTGTAAAGTCCGCCTGCAACACCTGTATTGATCAGCATATCAACGCCGAATACAGTAACTAAGATCTGGGTACAGATTCCCATATTAACTTTACCGATTCCGCTACGAACAACAACAGTGTCCTGTTTCCACAGTTTTCCTTTGTGGAATGTCATCCCTGCGATTACCTGTTCTTCTTTATCTTCCATCTGCTTAATTAATGCAGAAACTTCATCTTCCATTGCACCAATAATACCGATACAAACCATATGTATTCCTCCTGTATTTCGAATATAATAAATTCTGTTTATTGACCGCATAGTTGTAAATAGTATAACATATTTTCTATTTTTTCACCCATATTTTTCTCTCTTTTTTCTCCATTTTTTTGCTATCTATTTTAAAAGAAAAATGCTATACTCTATGTGATTATGTAAATTTATCTTTATGACTATAAATTATTGACATACATGGAGTTTAAGGAGGTATATGAACAATGTACAGATATAAAACAAAAGGGACTTGTTCCCGTGAAATCATTTTTGATGTGGTAGATGATAAGATCAGTGAAATCTCATTTGTAGGCGGATGCATGGGTAACACAATGGGTGTTGCAACTTTAGTAAATGGTCGTCCAGTTGACGAGATCATCGATCTCCTTCAGGGAATCGACTGTGGCGGAAGAGGCACATCCTGCCCAGACCAGTTAGCAAAAGCTTTAATCGCATATAAAGAAAAACAGGCAAAATAGGGAGGCGTTTGTATAATGAAACGTATTATTTTAACAGGTGGCGGCACCGCCGGTCATGTTACTCCAAATATGGCATTGGTTCCATCCTTAAAAGAAGCTGGGTACGACATCCAGTACATCGGCTCCTACAACGGAATGGAAAGAAAATTAATCGAGGAAATCGATCTTCCTTACCATGGAATTTCTTCTGGTAAATTACGTCGTTATTTTGACCTTAAGAATCTGTCTGATCCATTTAAAGTGTTGAAAGGGTACGCAGAAGCATCTCGTCTGATGAAAAAATTAAAACCAAATGTGGTATTTTCCAAAGGTGGTTTCGTAACGGTACCTGTTGTTTTAGCTGCAAAACGCAGAAAGATTCCGGTAATCATCCACGAATCCGATATCACACCTGGTCTTGCAAACAAGATCAGCATCCCAGCTGCAACAAAGGTATGCTGTAACTTCCCGGAAACAATCAAGTATCTTCCACCGGAAAAATCTGTTTTGACCGGATCTCCAATCCGTCAGGAATTATTCTCCGGCTCCAAAGAGGAAGGTTTAAAGCTCTGTGGCTTCACAGGCGAAAAACCGGTTCTTCTTGTTATGGGCGGAAGCCTTGGTGCGGTAGCCATCAACCGCTCTCTCAGAGAGAATCTTACTTCTTTATTAGAGCAATTTGATATTATTCATTTATGTGGTAACGGCAACCTGGATGAATCCCTTTTAGAAACAGAAGGATACAAACAGTTCGAGTATGCTAAAGAAGAATTAACTCATCTTTTCGCTGCTACCGATCTTATTATCTCCAGAGCAGGAGCCAACGCAATCTGTGAGCTTCTTGCCCTGAAAAAACCAAATATCTTAATTCCTCTTCCTGCATCACAGAGCCGTGGAGATCAGCTTTTAAATGCTGCATCTTTTGAAAAATCCGGTTACAGTTATGTACTTCAGGAAGAAGAACTTACCAAAGATACTTTATTAAAAGCCGTTCAGTATGTATACGACGAACGCGAAGAGTACATCCAGAGCATGCAGGAAAGCAAGTTGAATAAAGCGATCAGCATCATCATGGATCTCATTGAAAATACTGCAATTCAATAAAATTAAAATACGAATCCTCGGGATTCGAAATTATGTCATAAAAAAATGGCTCCGCAGCTTGCTGCGGAGCCGTTTTTTGCGGTTTTTGCGGTTTTTCACACGATTTTATGCGGTTTATACG
>JAUNNI010000105.1 GCA_030531555.1 Eubacteriales bacterium
ACCCATGAATATTCATCTTCTGATTCCATAGCATTCGCGATGAATTCTCGTGTTGATTCCAATGTTTCATAAGGATTCCAGCCAGTATACTTTAACATTGCTGGATTGCAACCAAGTTCCTTGTAAATTATCTCCGCATCCTCTATAGTGCACTTTCTTAGTAACATTTTTCACTCTCCACAAATTCGAAATTTACTCCGCCAGTCAGTTTAATTAATCTTTATCTGAGTAACGAACTTAATTTCGCATCATCTATCTGCTTATCATTTCCATAAGCAACATTGGCCCTGGTACAAGGTATCTATCTTCACAATATTCTTTTACGATTTTAAATCCTGCTTTTTCGTATACGCGAATGGCTCGTTTGTTAAAAGGTCTTACTGTCAATATGATCTTCTTCCCAGGATATAATTCACTTATTTTCGCCAGAGCCAGATTGATCAGCATATCTCCATTTCCGCCGCTGCATTTATCAGGAGCGATTCCTACACTTAATTCTATAGTGTTATCACTTTTCTCTAAACGAAAATAGCCCAGTCTTTCACCTGCTTTAAGAACCTTATAATACTGCTCTCGTCTTGTCTCTTCATTTGTAAATGATATCTGCATGTTTACACATTCATCCCAGGATGGATAATTATATACTGCGTAATCATCTTCATATGTCCATTTACAGATATCTTTTGCATCTGCCTCTAAAAATGGCACTACATCATAAAGACTATATACAAGTTCAAATTCTTCGCAAAGTATTTTACTTGTGAGGTCAAACTTCACTCCACAACTTCCAAAATCCTCTTCAAAAAATTCTTTATGAACCTTTCTCCAATAGGTTAAGCTTCGATCGCCTTCACCTTCTTTATATGCATGCTCGTTACTCACTTCATCAAAGGGAATAACCGCAATTTTCGTCGTCTGAATCACACAAACCGCTTGCCCCTTAGAATCCTCAATAACACTATAATCACCGGTTTGAGGCAGTTTTTCTTCCGCTCCAGGTATAAAATATAGATCATACCCTGAAGCAGTTGCCGTTTTAATCTTCTGCATTACAAGTGCTGCCAGATAATCCGGAGCTCCTCCAAATTGCCAGGCATCAAACTTTGTTTCAAACGGCAATGATTCTTTTTCACAAAACATTTTCCATAAATCTTCTGCTGTCATATTATTTACTTCCTCTTAAAAATGATATGATAACGAACCATTTCCATCTTCCTACCTACATCTAATATATCTTTTCCAAAGGAAAATCAATCCCATATCGCTCTTTGAATTCCACCAGATCTTTCTCCTGGCGGATCAGAGCTTCATCTCTGAACTTTCCCGTATGATTATTACGGAAGCCTGCTACAGTTTCTCCCGTACAGATACTACTTTTTAATACGGGGGTCCATTCCTCTTTATCATAAGTCTTTATTTCAGTCTTCTTTTTATGAAAAAATAACATGGTAACACCTGGCTTTCTTTTACATCAATTTACTCTTTGAATTCTTTTCGCTTTCTTCTTGACTCCTTTTTTGTATAAACTCGCATTCATTTAATCAGATATTATATTTTTTAAACACTTCAAAATAATCCTGTTTTTTTGATATAATAACAGTAAACATGCTGATAATAAAGGAGCAACACTATGAACAAAACTACCTTCTATACTTTACTCTTTCTACTAATATATACCGCAATCTTACTATTCTTTGCTAAGATTCGAGAAAAACATCTGAAGAAAAATTATGTTGCAGTCATTGCCACTGTCATAGATATGGATTCCCATGTTTCCAGAAGTACAAAAGGTCCAAATCATATCAGAGTCTACCAGCCTAAACTGTCCTATTCATGGAACGGATGGACACGCACGGTTCGCCCCAAAGCATATGTTTCTTTTTGGAAATATGATATAGGAAGCGAAATCATACTATATGTAAATCCCAAAGATCCTGATGACTGGGTGATGCCAGATACGGAGCGATGGATTCTTCGATTGATATGGGGATTGGGGGTTATATTTGCTCTGGCTCGATTAATATGACATGCCTGCACTGTTACTTGCAAAACACTATCTCCAATTTCTATTTTTTCGATTTAAATCCGTAAAAATAGCATCCCAAATGTATTTGGCAGCAAAATCCGAACCTTCAAAAGAAGCATGTGCACCATCTTCATAGTACATCTCGATATCTGGCCAGCTTCTCATATAATCCCACCAGTATTCACCAACGGGAGCAATCAATGCATCAATCTCTTTCGCTACTTCTTTATGAAAGTCTGTCATGTGTTTCTGTTTCTCTTCTTCCTCTTTTTTGGCCCAAGTCATGTAAATTACTGGTGTAGCATTGGCTTCCCTAATCCATTCATTTAAAGTTTTCACTGCATTAAGGAATCGCTCTTCCGGACCAAATGGATGGGCATGCTCCTGTAGTACCACATAATCATAATGACCGTATAGGATATTGAATCTGACATCTGGTTCTTTCACATGTTGATCCAAATACCAACCACCATGAGCAATCATGGTAACTTCACATTCATATCCATCTTCACGGAATCGTTTGGCTACGAGCTGTGGCATATCGTTGAAGTAGGTGTGACTGTTGCCGATAAATAATATTCTAAGGTTTTTGTTCATGTTATCCTCCAATATCATTAATAAAAATCATAATCACGGTCAAACTCAATCAAAAGAAATCTGTCTGTCATTTTAAGTTTTTGACCGGTCTCTATGTCTCTCACCATGCATTTATATTTCTTTGCTCTTGGGATAAAAGCATACAATTCATAAATTCTACCATGATATTCAAAAGTTCTTAGATAATCCTCAGGAAGAAAACCATAGTATTCACAGTCTCTTTCAAAGCGAATTCTTTCGACTTCCAACTCATCATCATCTTTTTCGAATGACAATTTGAGATCAAAATCTACATCCGCATATGATATTCTACTTCCCACTAATTTAAGATGATATTTCTGACATACTTCTCTTAATGCATCTTTTACATCTTTTGCAAAAGCATCAAATTCTTGATTGTTGAAATCCATACTCTTTCATCCTCTCTTACCAGTTAGCCATTCTGCCCATTAAAGATTTAACCTCTTTCTGAAATTCTTCACTAAAATCTTTAATATTATCAAAATCAATAACTCCAAGCTTAATAAGACGTACCGCATCAAAGATAGCCTCTTTCTTTTCCAATCTGATTCTTACACCAGGACGTTTTTTATCCTTTTTAATTCTTTCTTCAAGCCTCCAGAAACGTTCAGAAGGATTCTTATCTTCCTCTTGTAAAAATGTGATGTATTCTTTAAGCAGTTTATCCATATAGAGTTCCTGCCATTCACCAATTTTTTCCTGAAACTTCTTCCAATCACTTTTCTTTATTTGTTCCAGAGCAACAATATCCTCTTTCAAATTATCTGATTGATTTTGCAATGCGTAACGCCTGATCAAATGAGCACTTATTTTCTCGTGCATATTGAATCAATGCTTTTTCCAGATATGGATATTTATGAGGATTCACAAATCCATGGTTTGCTTCTACCCATCCTCTTTTATACATGTTACGAAGTTTCTGTTCATCTACATCAAAAATTCCCATCTTTTCATCTCCCTGTATTTCTTTACTTTATTTTGTCTAATGGCCATGCATTTATATCAATTCATTTCCTTTAGATATCCCTGGTCGATCATTATGTGGTAAATCTTCATGCCTAATTCAGATTTTGATTTTTTTAATATATCGTCTCCAATTCTTCTATAATTCTGTAACTCCTCTTAAAAGAAGTTAGATCATTATCTGTTCTAATGTAAGCACCTTGAGATTAGGCGCTTACAATGAACCATTAAAAAAAGATAATAATGTCAAATGGCTTGATGTGGCTTATATCTATAGTAAATATAGATATCAGTGTAATTATAACGAAAATAAAAACATGATTGTATTTCATAATAACATCAAATGTGGTATGATTCTAGAAACCTTGAAGAGTACTTTGAACATCCTCCATTCGAATAAGAGGGGAGTTGTTAATTTTTCGAATAAGAAAATTTTATTTCTTCTTATTGATTTCATTTAAGATGTGCTAGATCTGTAAAAAATAAAGAAGAATTTGGAGGTACTTTTCAGGGTTTTCTAATATTTTTTTCATATGATTGTCAATTCACAATATGTTTCATCATGCTTATACATGATATTCAAGGGGTTAAAATGAAAATATATGATTTATATATATACACATGGAAAAAGTTTATGAATGCAGAGTCCACATATAGAACTTTTTCTATGATGTTGTTAAAAGCTGGTGATATTATAGCATGAAACGAGCTTATACACCGTATGTGACGTCCATAATCGACCCCAATTCCCACAAACTTATTCATTTTATCTCATACACCTCGTGTGAGGTGTGACCTTCAGCAGTCATTTTTGCTCTTAACTGTTTGGTATTTCAACTCACACACCTCGTGTGAGGTGTGACTGTCAGTTGTTCCTGCTGCAGCAACAGATATATGATTTCAACTCACACACCTCGTGTGAGGTGTGACGATGTTACCAGCCGGTACTGCAGAAGGTATTAAAATTTCAACTCACACACCTCGTGTGAGGTGTGACTCCGCTGCATCAATCAGTTTCTGTCCTATCCAAATTTCAACTCACACACCTCGTGTGAGGTGTGACTGCAGGATATAGTATTAACTATCCATCCACTATCAATATATTGTAGGGCGGACTGTTACTATTTTTCCAAATCGTTAAAAAACGATCTATTTTTTACTTTTTTTAGGCGAACACACTCTATATTTCACACCACTTCTGGTTCGCCTGCTATATTATTATTACCCCCTCTGGATCATAGGTCTCTTTTGCACCAATATGTTCTATTTTTTTATGCCAGTTGTTACCAAGATAATAAAAACGCAAACTATCTTGTTTATCATCGATTACTTTAATCAGTTCGGCTTTAACTTTTAAAAATGTTCCATAATCCAAATCAGCCTCAAAGACTGAGTATTGAACACGTTGTGCATGATTCTGACATATTTTCGCAACTTTTCTTAAACGTTTTTTACCACTGGAATTTACAGTATTCACATCATAACTTATTAGAACCATCATAATTTATTGATATAGCAAGGGTATTCTGCTATCTCTCCTCTTACGTATTTTGCCAAAAGATTTGCTTGTACATAAGGCACTAATCCGAAATGAATTTTTTGCTTTAAATAAGGATGAATAATCTCTGTTCGTTTCTTTTCTTGCCACTTTGTGAGTACTTTTTTTCTTCCTTCATCATTTAAGAATACTGCTCCTGATTCATCATAATAAAAATTTTTTTCAGAAAGCATATTCAAATTAAACATAGATATTGTAAAACGATCCACTATACAACGTGTCTCTTCCACCAAGTCACAAGCTAACGAAGTTCTTCCACTTCTTAATTTATGAAAGAATCCGATATAACTATCAAGTCCCACTGTTTCTAACGCACCCGCATACTCATTTGTATATACCGTATATAGAAATGATAGTACAGAGTTAATTTCATCCAAAGGTGGCCTTTTATTTCTGTAAGTAAAAGTATACCTTTTATTTGTTACCATTTCACCAAAAATTGAAAAATACTGTTTTGCAGCAGACCCTTCATGCCCTAATATCTCTTCATATGTCGTTGATTGTAATGCAGCATGAGCCGACTTTTTCATAGCATCAATGACTGATAATATCCTCTCATTTTCACGAAGATCTGAATGATCATGCAGTGATCTTTTAATAACATTTATATTGTTTGCTATTTTGGCAGCCACAGTGTTAGAGGCGAGTACTATATCTTTTTCTCGAAACACATCAATCTGAGCCACTCTTAAGTGAACATTTCCTCTTGTGCCAGCATATACTTTTGCCAGATACTTGCCCGTTGGCGTTAAAAAACTAATGGGAATAAGTTTTTCAGCACATTTTCCCATCAATGCAGGTGAACATCCCTGATAATTAAAACACACTATGGATTCTATATTATCAAATGGAATTCTCATTATCTTCTTTCCATTTATTTTACAGACAAGATTTTCGTCATCAAGAGTTAAATATACGTCTTCATTTGTCACATAAATAGTATTCAATAACTTTCTCATATCATAGGTTCCTTTAATATAGCCTCTATTTCTGTATTAATGCTCCTTCGTCTTTTTTTGAAAACACCTGGCATACATATATCTTTCATAGAACAACCTCCACATTTTTGATTTTGTCTTTTGGGAGGTATCTTGCCAGAATCTATCCATTCATGCATTTCTTCAAGAACTGATTTCAGAAGTAACTCATAATCCTCTTCCTGTTCTTCAAAGATAATCTTGTGCCTTCTTTTTTCATCTGCATAATATATTTCTGTTCCACAATTCGTCTTAAAAATTACATCAACGCATTTTTTCTGAGCATATATTTGAAGCAAATCATCCTTTCTAAATAAACCATTTTTGGGCTTTGTAGGCTTATATTCTACAATAGTATAATTTCCCGACTTATATTCCAGGCAATCTAATCTTCCATAAATATCATATTCGTCACTCCAGATACTTACATCAGTAAAAACCTTTACATTATGAGCAGAATATTTTCCTGGATCATGTACACGTTCATGTAACAAATTTGCTTTAACAACAAAATAATTTTCTTTCCATGCTTGATCTATTTCCATAAGCCCCCATCTATGAGGGCAATACAAGTAATGCTGGAGTGAACGAATAGCTGTATACTCTTTATCCATTACAGTTTTTTATAATGAACCCATAAAATGAGACAAAAAAATCGTTGTT
>JAUNNI010000020.1:0-19494 GCA_030531555.1 Eubacteriales bacterium
ATGTATGATATGACAAGGGTAAATGCTAACGGATATTTCGACTCTGAGAATAGCGAAGAGCAGAGATACGAGAAAAAGAAAGCTATGAATGCTCTTAGAACAGAAGAATACATTAAGGGAGAGTATTCACGTGCCGGTGGCTGTCTGCCACTTTCTGTACCGGAGGATGCACCTTTCTTTGTAAAGGATTACAGTGAGTATTATAAGGGCAGATGCTATCATGCAAGAAGTCTTAATTCCAATGAAGGATGGAACAGTCTTGGCTGTCAGTCATTTATGAATCAGCCAATACTCAAGTACAGCAATGAGATCAGAAGCGCAGTTCTTATCATGCACGGCGATAAGGCTCACAGCTATTACTTTGGTAAAGAAGCTTATGAGGCTATGGTAAAAGACAGCAAATATACAGAGAACAAAGAGCTTCTTACCATTCCAGGTGCTGTTCATACAGATCTTTATGATAATCTGGATGTGATTCCTTTTGAAAGAATAGAAAAATTCATGAAAGAAAATGGGGTAGGTTAAGATGGCAAAGAAAGTACTTATTATTTCAACAAGTCTTCGTGGCGGCAGTAATTCCGACATTCTTGCTAAGGAATGTGAAAAAGGAGCAAAGGAAGCCGGACACGATGTGGAATATATTTCCCTGAAGGGGAAGGACATTAAGTTCTGTATCGGCTGCCTTGCGTGTCAGAGCAAGGGCAGCTGCGTACTTAAAGACGACGTAGCAGAAATCATGGAGAAGGTTCTGTCTGCAGAAGTTATCGTATATGCAACTCCGATCTACTACTACGAGATGAGTGGTCAGATGAAGACCCTTCTTGACAGATTGAATCCAATGTATCCGATGGATTATGCTTTCCGTGATATCTATATGATCGCAACAGCCGCAGAAGAGGAAGACAGCGCATTTGAAAAAGCTTACAATGGACTTCAGGGCTGGGTAGACTGCTTTGAAAAGGCAGAACTTAAGGGACTCGTAACCGGAGGAGGTATCGGTGATGCAAATGATGCTCCGAATCATGAAGAGACCATGAAGAAAGCCTATGAGCTTGGAAAGACCCTGTAATATGAGAAAGCTGGTGACGATTCTGCTCGGCGTGCTCCTGATCTGTTCATTGTCAGGCTGCGGGCAGGATCAAATGAAAGAGACCTTGCCGGAAACAGAAGGAAGCCTTGTAACAGATATGGAGTCAGAAGTTTCAGAAGAAGAAACCGCAGAGACGACTGGGTCCGGGGAAGTGCTGGTGGAAGAGGAAAATCAGGAAAGTGCTGAGGATACAGAGATGAAGTTATATTTTGATGAGACAGAAATTCCTGTCATCTGGGAGAACTGCACGGCAGTAGATGAACTGAAAGAAGAAACAGGAAATGGCGATATCGTAGTTAGCATGTCTATGTATGGAGATTGGGAGCAGGTCGGTTCCCTTGGAAGATCCTATACAAGGTCTGACCATCAAATGACAGCCGTAAGTGGTGATATTGTTTTATATAGCGGAAACCAGATCGTTGTATTCTACGGTTCTAATTCCTGGTCATACACAAAGCTTGGAAGGATGGATCTGCCTCAAGAGAAACTTGAGGACCTTCTTTCCAAAGGAGATATCACCTTGACGATTAGAAAGTAGAGGATAAAAATAATGAAGAAGATAGTACAGACAGCAGGCAGAGCTGCTCTCGGAGAATTTGCACCGGAGTTTGCTCACTATAATGACGATGTTCTCTTTGGGGAGAACTGGAACAATCAGGATATCGATGTAAAGACAAGAAGCATTATTACTGTAGTTGCGCTTATGTCTTCAGGAATTACAGATTCATCTCTGAAATATCATCTGCAGAATGCAAAGGCACATGGCGTAACCCAGAAGGAGATCGCAGCAGTGATCACCCATGTAGCATTCTATGCAGGATGGCCAAAGGGATGGGCTGTATTCAACCTGGCGAAAGAAGTTTGGGAGATCGGCGAAGGAGATCTTCCTTATGAAGACGAAGCTATGAGAGCGCATGCAAAGGAAATGGTATTCCCGATTGGTGCACCAAACGATGGTTTTGCGCAGTACTTTAGCGGAAAAAGCTTCCTGGCACCTGTGTCAACGGATCAGGTGGGCATCTTTAATGTAACCTTCGAACCAGGCTGTCGTAATAACTGGCATATCCATCATGCTTCTGAAGGCGGCGGACAGATCCTTGTCTGCGTGGCAGGTCGTGGTTATTACCAGGAATGGGGAAAAGATGCAGTGGAAATGAAACCAGGAGACTGCATCAACATTCCGGTAGGTGTAAAACACTGGCATGGAGCTGCACCGGATTCCTGGTTCAGTCATTTAGCAATTGAAGTTCCGGGCAAAGACGGTTCTAATGAATGGCTGGAAGCAGTAGATGATGAGCAGTATGGAAAGCTTGATTAATAACAGAGAGGTGAACGACATGGCAAATACATTAGTAGCATACTTCAGTGCAAGCGGCGTAACAAAGAAGGTAGCAGAGAAACTGGCTGCAGCAGCAAAGGCAGACATCCATGAAATCAAACCTGTAGTACCATATACTAAGGCGGACCTTAACTGGATGGATAAGAAATCCAGAAGCAGTGTAGAAATGGGCAATAAGTCCTTCAGACCTGAGATCATGAAAGAGAATTTAGATCTGGCTCCGTATGATACGATTCTGCTTGGCTTCCCAATCTGGTGGTATGTGGCACCGACCATTATCAATACTTTCCTTGAGAGTTATGATTTCGCCGGAAAGAAGATTGTACTCTTTGCAACTTCCGGCGGCAGCGGATTTGGCAATACAGTAGCAGAACTGAAAGCATCTGCTACTGGCGCAGAAATCATAGAAGGAAAACTTCTGAACAGAGCTTCCGATAAAGAAATCGACACATTACTTCAGATGATCTAAGGAAGCTTGACCGATGGGCGTGATGCCAGCTGTCGCCAGCTAGCTGAAATTCAAGTAATAATACACATTGTATGTTTTTCGTGTGTACATTTACTTAAAAATGCGAGGCATAGAGTATAGGGGGAACAAAAAAATCCATAACCAGAAAAAAATTAGTTACAACTAACCAAAGTGATGTTGTTGTATACCAAAAAGATCACGATAGTTTGGTTGAAACATAATTCAGGAAAGAATGCATATTTCTGTGGAAAACCGAATGCTTTGATGATGCGAACCGGTTTACAATTACTCGGATGTCACTCAGAGGAAGCAGTGATCATCGGTGATAATATGAATACAGACATTATTGCTGGTACAGAAAGCGGCGTGGATACCGTGCTTGTGCTTTCTGGTGTATCGGATATAGATACTCCAAAAACATATGCATATCAGCCGACTGTTATTTTAGAAGGCGTTGGATGTATTGCAATGGAATAAGAAATCCCTGGAATAGTTCTTGCAAGGACTGCTCTGGGGATTTCTTTTGGGATACGTTAAATCTTAGATCAGGCAAGATATGTCACTCTTTTTTTCTTAAATAGAAGAGAAAAAACGAACTAAATCTTGAGGAAATGAGCACTTTGTGTTAAAAATATGAGTGAGACTGTTTGCGAGAAAGGAAAATAATTATGAGAAATATTATAGATATTATTACAGCTGATATGCAAAAAGCATTTGCTGCAGCTGGATATGATGAAAGTTACGGACAGGTTACCGTTTCAAATCGACCTGATTTATGTGAATATCAGTGTAATGGCGCATTACCAGCTGCCAAAAAATATAAATGTGCTCCTATTGTAATTGCAAAAGCAGTTGTAGAGCATCTTGATCCAGATGCTTACTCTTTAGCAGAAGCAGTTATGCCAGGTTTTATTAATCTTAAAGTATCCAATCATTTCCTTGCAGATTATCTGGAGAAAATGAGAATTACACCAGCCTTTGGTCTGGAACAGATCGGAACAGGCAAAACAGTTGTTGTTGACTACGGCGGAGCAAATGCTGCGAAACCACTTCATATTGGTCATCTTAGATCTGCAATTATTGGTGAAGCGATTAAGCGTTTATATACATATTTTGGATATAATGCAATTGGTGATGTTCATCTTGGTGATTGGGGACTTCAGATGGGTCTGATCATTACAGAAATGCAGGAAAGACAGCCTGAATTATGTTATTTTGATCCAGATTACACTGGAGAGTATCCAGAGGAAGCTCCATTTACTATGAGCGAATTGGAAGAAATCTATCCATGTGCATCCATTAAAAAGAAAGAAGATCCAGCATTTGCAGATAAGGCTCACACTGCTACCTTTGAACTTCAGCAGGGAAGACGTGGATATAGAGCACTTTGGAAACATATCTTAAATCTTTCTGTGACTGATTTGAAGAAAAATTATGATAATCTGAATGTTCATTTTGAAAAATGGTTAGGTGAAAGTGATGCAGATCCATATATTCCTGATATGATTCAGGATTTAAAAGATAGAGGATTTGCTGTTATGAGCGAGGGCGCAATCGTTGTTCCTGTTAGTGAGGAAGGTGACAAAAAAGAAATTCCACCTTGCATCCTGGTGAAATCTGACGGATCTTCTCTTTACGGTACAACAGACTTAGCTACCCTCATCCAGAGAATGCAGGATTTTAAACCAGATAAAGTTGTATATGTTACAGATAACAGACAGTCTTTACATTTTGAACAGGTATTCAGAGTTGCGAAGAAAACAGGTATCGTTGGCGAGAATGTTGAATTAGAACATATCGGATTTGGTACTATGAACGGTAAGGATGGAAAGCCTTTCAAGACCCGTGATGGCGGTGTAATGAGACTGGAAACTCTGATTAGTGATATGACAGATTTCGTGCTGGATCGTGTTGAGAAGAGCAATTTTTCTGAAGATGAAGTTAGAGATACCGCTTCTAAGATTGCATTGGCTGCATTGAAGTATGGTGATCTTTGGAATCAGCCATCTAAGAATTATGTATTTGATATGGATCGATTTGCTTCCTTCGAAGGAAACACAGGTCCTTATATCCTTTACACCATCGTACGAATCAAATCTATTCTTGGAAAATACGGTGAATATAAGAATCTTCCAATTCAGGAGCCAACCTCATCCTATGCAAAGGATGTAATGCTTTCCCTTACGAAATTCTCCACCGCACTGGAAAATGCATTGAAAGCATCTTCTCCTAGCTTGATTTGTGCTTATGTTTATGAATTAGCTGGCTTTACAAATAAGTTCTACCATGAAACAAAAATTCTCAGCGAAGAAAATGAGGATGTAAAAGCAGGCTATATTGCATTGATTGGTCTGACAAAGAGTGTTATGGAAGCATGTATCGATATTCTTGGATTTGAAGCTCCAGATCGTATGTAAACATTTCGATAAAAATTTAATCATTGACTTTTTATAATAACGAAGCAGGCATCTGTCATGGATGCCTGCTATTTTTTTTGAAAAAATCACGAAATTTACAAGTCCTATTATGAGCAAAAACGAAAATTTACAACTTCTGTTATAGAGTAATTCGCAAAATTTACAAGTCCTTTTATAGAGCTTCTATCAAAAGTTCTAATATCATAGCCGAATTGGCGGAAAGGACAAGTAAATGAAACACGAAAACAACATCACAGCAGAAAACATCGGGGGAAACATTCGAAGACTTCGGATGGAACACGGGGAAACGCAGGAACAGTTAGGAGAATTCTTAGGGTACGGAGCGACCACAATCGCAAACTATGAGAGTGGGTATCGCCTGCCGGATCTGCTAACATTTCTCCAGATTGCATTCCATTATGATGCCACGTTGGAGGAGTTTGTGAAGTAAGAACTTCACGAATCGTGAATACGAGGGTGAAAATAATCCGATGATCCAACAGGGATGCTCCTGGAGTACACGGAATATTTGACCAAATATGCGGATGCTATGGAGAAGATGGACGAGGTTGATGAAGATGGGCTTTCTACTGCAGATTATGCTTATTATATTGAGGTGATGGCTAGAGTGCAGAAGAAGTTGTTGGAAGTGGGGGAATAGATTGAGAAATTTGCGGCAGAGAGTGCAGTAGCTTCTGTTAAGGTGTCTGCTTTTGTGGTAGGATTTAACTAACACAAAAACAATTATTGAATGATCATTTCTGACAATAAAAATGAAAAGTACGCTAGGAGCAGATCTATGGACTATACAATTCATTATTACAACCAGAATGCAGAAAATTTTATAGCAAGCACACAGAATGTAGATATGCATTTTGCGCAGGATAAATTCCTTTCGCTATTAGAAAGTGCTGGCACTATCCTTGATTTTGGTTGTGGTTCCGGTCGTGATACAAAATATTTTTTGGAAAAAGGTTATCCGGTGACTGCAACGGATGGATCATCAGAACTTTGCAGATTAGCAAGTATATTTACTGGAATCGAAGTGAAAGAAATGTTGTTTCAGGATTTAGATGAAGTGGACATTTATGATGGCATTTGGGCCTGTTCTTCGATTCTTCACCTTTCGAAAAAGGAGTTATATGATGTATTGGGAAAAATGAGAAATGCTTTGAAAAACAATGGCGTCATTTATACTTCTTTCAAATATAGCGAATTTGAAGGAGAGAGAAATGGTCGATATTTCACAGACTTCACCATAGATTCTTTTGAGAAATATATAGAAAACGTAGAAGGATTAAGTATCGAGGAATATTGGCTTACTGGAGATGTTAGACCTGGCAGGGGTGAAGAAAAATGGCTGAATTTAATTTTGCGGAAGAACGAAATCAGATAGAACTGCTTCTTTTCGTGTTTCAAAGATTTTTCTATCCGGGTAGTTGGAAGAAGCTTCCTTAAAAAATACTTGACCTAAAGTTGGGTTTAGGTTGTATATTTATATTGAGTATATAGTGAATCCATATACATCCCAGGAAAAAATAATAGTTTTACGACTATACAAGGAGATAAAGAACATGATTTATAATGATTTTAATGGAATGAAGCTTTCCGCACTTGGTATGGGTAATATGAGACTTCCTGTTATGGAAGGAAATGATAGTCAGATTGATGTAGAACAGGCAAAAAAGATGATTGCCTACTGTATGGAATCCGGCATCAATTATTATGATACCGCTTATGGTTATCACGGTGGCCAGTCTGAGCTGGTAGTGGGAGAACTCTTAAAAGATTATGATAGAGACAGCTTTTATCTTGCTTCCAAATTCCCTGGATACGATCCATCTAACTGGGGTAAAGTAAGTGAGATTTTCGAAGAACAGCTTAAGAAATGTCAGGTAGAATATTTTGATTTCTATCTCTTCCACAATGTTTGTGAGATGAATGTGGATGCTTATCTGGATCCAAAATACGGTATCTACGACTATCTGATGGAACAGAAGAAAAACGGTCGTATTAAGCACCTTGGTTTTTCCGCCCATGGCGATATTGACTGCATGACAAAATTCCTGGAAGCTTATGGCAAAGATATGGAGTTCTGCCAGATCGAGCTCAACTACTTCGATTACAAATTCCAGGATGCCAAAGGTAAAGTAGAGCTTCTTGACAAATGGAATCTTCCTGTATGGGTTATGGAACCTGTCAGAGGCGGCCAGCTTGCTACACTTTCTGAAGAAGCAACTGCAAAATTAAAAGCAGCAAGACCAGACGAAGACGTTCCAGCCTGGGCATTCCGTTTCCTTCAGTCCATCCCAAGCGTTACCATGACATTATCCGGTATGTCCAACATGCAGCAGCTTACAGATAATATTCAGACTTATGCAGAAAGCAAACCACTGACTACAGAAGAAATGGATCTTATTCTTGGCATTGCAGATGATATGATCGCAAAAACAACCGTACCTTGTACAGGATGCCACTATTGTGTAAGCAAATGTCCAAAAGGACTGGACATCCCATTCTTATTAAAACTCTATAATGAAGCAATGGTTGCTGGAGCCGGTGATTTCATTGCACCTATGGCACTTTCTTCCATCGATGCAGAAAAACAGCCAGAATGCTGTATTAACTGTCACAGCTGTGAGAAAGTATGTCCTCAGACCATTCATATCCCAGAAGAACTTGCGAAATTTGCAAAAAAAATGGGACGCTAAAATAGACTAAAAAGGTAACTGATCAAAAAAATATTTAGCCCTCTCCTCCCTCTTCTTCGTAATATATAGTGTAAGAAAGATAACAATTAATGATTCGAAGAAAAGAGGAGGAAGAAATCATGACAGCAGCAGTTATTGAATTAATGGTAATTTTAGCAAGCGTAACAGCACTTACAATCGTAAACTTTAAGTTGATGAAAAAGCTGGAAAAAGAAGGTTGGAAAGAAATGATTGATGCAGAAAATGAATGTATCTTCAATAGCTATCTGATCGGATGTGGTCCTGTTCTTTACTAAAAATCTTTCTGAATGATATGTTGACGAGATGAAATATATTTGGGAAATGATTGGGGTAGAAAAAAAGAATATGACCGATATAAAAACAGAATATAATGAAAAAGAGCCGAGTTCATTGCTTTTTAGGAGCATAGTAACTCGGCTTATTTTATTTATTTCAGTTTTAATCCATCTTTAAAAGCTTCGCCAACACGTTCTGATACTTTGTAATATCCATGTGTGTATGGGTCAAATGCGATTGCATTTACTAAAGACATATCAGGTTTGCCGTCTACCATGATGGAATCGCTGGCAGTACAATTAACAACTTTACCGATTACTCCGCAGCCATATTCATTTGTCTGGTATTCGATAAATTCACATTCCAGACATAATGGGAATTCGTTGATGACAGGAGCGTTTACGCATTCTGCTTTGCTTGAAGTAAGGCCAGCTTTGGAAAGCTTATCGGTTACTTTTTTACCTGTTTCAACGCCAAAATAATCTGCTTCTACAACATGAGCTGCGTCTGCAATACTAACAGTGAAAGCTCCAGTTCTTTTGATGTTCTGTACGGTTTTGTGTGTTTCTGTTAAATTAAGTGCAACAGTATCACGTGCCTGCATGGTTCCCCATGCTGCATTCATAACATTTACTGTTCCATCTTCATTATAAGTTGCAACCATAAGTACTGGCATTGGGAAGATGCCTTCGGTAATATTAAGTTTTGTTCTCATAAAATAACCTCACTTTTATTGTTTTTATTTGACTGGATCATGGGTCCTGTATAAAATATATATCATATAGAAAATAAATCCAAGTACTGACATAAATGAAAGGTACTATCAAGGAGGAAAGTGAAAAATGATTAAACAATATATTGAAGAAGCGAATTTTGAGGATACAGGATTTAGCTATACATTATCTCTGATATCTGGAAAATATAAGATGATCATCTTGTATTGTCTCATGGAGTTTGAGACAGTGAGATTTAACGAACTGAAACGTTATTTGAAAAAAATATCCGACAAAACCTTAAGTACAAACTTGAAGGAGTTGGAAAAGGACGGATTGATTGTTCGCAAAGAGTATCCTCAGATTCCTCCAAAGGTAGAGTATAGTCTAAGCGAGAGAGGGAAATCCCTCATGGAGGTATTGGACCAATTATGTGTCTGGGGCGAAAATAATCGTATATAAAAATACCCTGCTTTACCTTATATTTTTACCTCATATTTTTCCGTAAATTTTTTATCCCTCCATCTTGTTCCCTCGTATTTATAAGTGTCAGAAAGATAATAACACTTACAAAAGAGTGAATAAGATAAAAGATGGAGGGTAAGATCATGATGAAAAAAAGTATCGTAAAAGGATTCGTAGTAACAACAATGGCATTAGCAATGACAGGAAGTATCCTGGTTCCAAGAGTTGTCACATTTGCAAATGATGGCAAAGGAATCTATGCCGAGAAAAATGCAACAATCAAAGATCTTGACCGCGAAGCAATCGTAACTGCAAGCTCCGCAAATGTAAGAGAAGGAATCTCCACAGCATATAGAGTAGTAAATGTTTTCGAAAAAGGCACAAAGTTCCACATTGATGGAGTTGCTTGTAAAGATGGAGAACAGACAGATTGGTATCGAGTAATCGTAAAAGATAAAGAGTCTGGCGGCGAAGGCGCTGGTTACATCCATAAATCCACTTTCAAATTTGCAGACGAACAGGCTGAAATCAGTGAAGAGTTCAGAGAATTAATGGATGCAATCTACAACGCACAACCTGGAACAGCTGGTGCAAGCCTGAAGATTCAGGAGGCAGCGGAAGCATTTGAAGCTTATGCATATGATAACGGCGACGACATCACAGCAAGTGAAATCGCATACGCAACAGAAAACTTCCTCAAAGAAAAAATGGCAGAAAATCCAGATTACGCAGCAAACTTTAAAGAATGTTTCGAAGCAGTATGCGAAGCAAGCAGCGAATCTGATGAAACAATCGAAGGCGATGTAAATTACATGAAGTTCGTAAATGGCATCAATGATGGAATTGCAAAAGCAATGGAAGAAAAAGAAGATGACCAGGAAGAACAGAAAGATCAGAAAGAAGTAAAATGCGAATTCAAGGTTGAAAAAATGAATAAAACCATGAAAGCTGCACAGGATGTATACGTTCGCAAAGGACCTAAGAAAGAATTTGATAAGTTAGGTGCTTACGCAAAGGGCGCAGAAGTAAAAGTTACTGGTCAGGTTTACAAACACGACAACAAAGCTTGCTGGGTACAGGTTAGCTACAAAGGTGCAACAGGATATGTTTGCACAGACTACTTAAAATAGACAAATTACCAATTTTTTTCATACTTTTCTCTTTTTCAAAAAAGTGCCGGATTTATAATCCGGTGCTTTTTGTTATTATTCAAATGTCAATTATGTTTAAACGATGTGCTTTCATTTGATTCTTTATGAGAAATAAGAAAAAGATGTGCTTTACATATTCCTATGATATAATTATTACAATTCCAAAAAAGAAGGGAATAGGAGTATAAGGGGCAGTGCAGATTGAAATCTGGTCTGGAAAGGAGCCACCGATTGAAGCGATGCGCCAGAAATTACTGGAGATAATCAGTGGAAAATAGATAAAAAAATTTTTATGGAGAAAGACTATGAAAAGATTATTTGGCAATTTGAAAATGAGTTGGCTGACCGTCATTTTATTTGCAATCGTTACAGGGGTTTACACAGGATTCATCATGTTAATTCCGATTTTAGAAAATACGTCATTTCAAGATATCGGCATCTCCTACGAATGGTGGGTGATTTTTGCCGTCATCGTTGTCGTAAATTGTGATAAAGCCTGGGAGGCAATGCTGAAATGTTTTGTTTTTTTCCTCATTAGTCAGCCTTTGGTATATGCCGTAGAAGTTGTCTTCGGATCTTTATCCTTAGAGCAGGCTAAGTACTACTACTTTGGCATTTGGCTTCCGATGACATTTCTGACTCTTCCTGGTGGATTAATCGCATATTTTTGCAAGAAACAAAACGTGATTGGAGGGGTGATTCTGGGTTTGGGAAATACCATTCAGGCCATCCATGTCCTCGCTTATTTTGGTATGGCAATGAGAAACTTTCCACATCATTTACTCAGTGGAATTGTCAGCATTGTTTCCATTATTGTGATGACCTTATGTATTCAGGAAGAAAAGAAAAATCGTTTGGTAGTCTTTTTGACGATCTTTGTGATGTTGGTGGTTATTTTGGTGCTTTTGAAAGTTAGTGGACGTGTGTTATTTTAGCAACGGTATGTTTTGATCTTTGAAAGATTCTGATACATTTTTATATTTTCGAAATGCTGCTGTAATAGTAACAACTCGTTTTCCGTATCGCTCTTTGGTTCTTTTTACAACTCGTTTGCCCAAAAAAAATAAAATGATATTTTGAAAAAAGGGAAGTGGGAAGTAAAAGTTGAAAAAGTGGGAAGTAAAGTAGGAATAGGTCATTATTATATTGAAGCTCGTACCAGAAGTATGGGAAGAACCGATATCATCATTGATTATAAAGGTAGACAATACATTATTGAAATGAAAATCTGGCATGGAAATGAGTACAATACCAGGGGAGAAAATCAATTAATTGGATATTTGGAGGATTATAATCTTGAAAGAGGATATATGGTAAGTTTCACTTTCAATAAAAATAAGACTCCAGGAGTAAAGGAAATTCATTTGAAAAAATACACAATTGTGGAAGCTGTTGTATAAAATTTCTAGATAGAAGAAAGGAAAAAGAATGAAGATCACAGAGATCCATAAAGAGAAAAAACAGGTACTTTCTTTTGAAATCTTTCCACCGAAGAAAGATGACGAACTGTTAGATATCCGAGATACCTTGGATATCTTATGCGAACTGAATCCTGATTTCATCAGCGTTACCTTTGGCGCTGGCGGAAGCTCCAATAATAATAAGACCATCGAGCTGGCCAAAATGATCAAAAATGATTATCACGTAGAGCCTGTGGTTCATTTGACCTGCCTCTGTTATGACCAGAAAGAAATCGATACATTTTCCAAAGTGCTGCAGGAAGAGGGAATCCAGAATATATTGGCCCTTCGTGGCGATCATAATCCAAAAGTGCCTGAGAAAAACGATTTCAAGCATGCCAGTGATCTGATCACTTATCTGAAGACCAAATCCGATTTTTGCATCGCTGGGGCCTGCTATCCAGAATGTCACCCAGACTCCCTCAATCGTGTGGATGAGATGCGCAATCTCAAGAAAAAAGTGGATGCCGGTGCCGAAGTCCTCCTGTCTCAGCTGTTTTTCGACAATAATTATTTTTATCGTTTTGTGGAAGACTGCCGCATCGCAGGAATTGATGTTCCTGTAACACCCGGTATTATGCCAGTAATCAATGCCGCACAGATTAAGCGCATGGTTACCATGTGTGGTGCATCCCTGCCGGAACGTTTTCAGAAAATCATCAACCGATTCGAGGGGGATAAGAATGCCCTCTTTGACGCAGGAATGGCCTATGCTCTAAGCCAAATCATTGATCTCCTCGCAAATGATGTGGAAGGAATTCATCTTTATACTATGAACAATCCGGTGGTAGCAAGAAAGATCTGCGAGGGGATAAAGAATATTATAAAATGATAAATCAGATGTTTTTTTAAAATGAAGTTGCTATAATATCTATAAAGATATATTTGCTAGAATTTCATTTTGAGATTTATCATAGAAAGGGGAATATATATGAATCATTTATCCCTCGACCATGTTGTTCCGTGCGACATGGAGAAACCATTTATCTTTATCAGCTACAGTTCTGATGACTATGAATATGTGTATCAGGACGTGATTACATTTCAGAGTCGCGGTTATAACATCTGGTTTGACGAGGCGAACCTTGACAAAACACAGGAGTCCTGGAAAGAGGACGCTTTGAACGCGATTCATGATTATGATTGTAAACTTGCTTTGTTCTATGTCAGTGAGTCATCCCTTAGCAGTACAAACTGCTTAAAAGAGATTCGGGAACTATCCTCTGAGGCAACTCGCGGTGTCCGCATGGGAAATGTGGTGAAATTCCTTGCGGTTGAGACCGGTATGGTAGGCATTATCGATGATTTTCAGGACAGCTTATATCAGCGAATTCTGCATTCTGATATGGAAAAAGCGCAAATTAATCAGAAATTAGAAGCACTTACTGGATTCAAACAAGACATTTTCAATTCCAATGAAAAGGTGCGAATTCTATGTCGCAACAATCCGAATCGCAAAAGTGATTATTATAACGAAATTATTCGATATTTTCCAAATAGTACCAGAAATCTGCCGGTAAAAACTCCGCCAGCCCTTTCTCCAGAAGAAGAAGCGACCCTTTTAAGCTCTAAGCTTACTGTGGAGCACATGGAGAAGACCTATGAGGATGGCAGCCGTTATGTGGGCGAAAGCGTCAAGGGGCTCCGCCATGGAAATGGAAAGATGTATTACGTTACCGGCGAAGAATACGTCGGACAGTGGGTTCTTGATAAGAAATCTTTCGGCGTACAGGAATGGGGAGTCAATGTATACCTTGACTGGGATCTGTTACAGGGTGAGAATAAGGCCGAAGAACATATTGATGAAAATGAATCTAAGCAGGTCGCAGGAAATCCATATGGCGGCGACATGATGGATGGTCAGATGAAATACAGCGGATACTGGCAGGACGAACTTCCTAACGGGGAAGGTACCATGATTTATATCAACGGAGATGTATATACAGGTACATTTGTCAATGGTCTGCCAGATGGACAGGGTGTATTAGTAGAAGCGGACGCTACCCGCTACGAAGGAAATTGGACCAACGGCAAACGCCACGGCCAGGGAAAAACCATCTGGGCAGACGGCCACACCTATGAGGGCCAGTATCTGAATAATAAGAAAGATGGCACAGGGGTTGAAACATTTGCAGACAAATCCATCTATGAAGGAGATTATCTGGAAGATCAATATAACGGAAATGGAAGGTTAACCTTAGCGGATGGTTCCATCTATACCGGCCGATTTGTGACTGGACGCTTCCACGGTCATGGCGAAATGACCTATGGAAATGGTGCACATTATCTTGGAGAATGGAAAGAAGGCCTCTTCCATGGAGAAGGAGTCTACAAAAATGAGAATGGCGATGTTTACGAAGGCGTATTTGACAAGATGAAATTACAGGGTCAGGGAACCCTGCAATTGGCAGACGGATCAAGATATAACGGAGGATTTCAGGCTGGCAAATATAATGGCCGTGGAACCATGAGCTACCAAAGCGGCGATGTATACGATGGTGATTGGGTAGAAGGTCGCCGGGAAGGGCGCGGTGTTCTTACATTTTCTGATGGATCTCGCTATGATGGCGCCTTCAATTACGATGTCATCGCAGGAAATGGCGAGATGCGATACCGCAATGGTGATGTATACAACGGAGCCTGGAATAACGGCAAACGCAACGGGAAAGGAAAAATGTCCTACGCAGACGGAAGAGTATACGAAGGCTTTTTCGTAGATGATGTCATTAATGGAAAAGGTTTCATGCGTTATCTGGACGGCGAACAATATGACGGAGAGTGGATCAATGGGATTCGCTCCGGCAAAGGAAAATTAGCCCTTCCAGACGGCAGAAAATACGAAGGATCCTTCGCGCACAATCGCATCAGTGGCAGAGGCAAGATGGAATATCCAAACGGCGATGTCTATGATGGTGATTGGACAGAGGGCCTGCGGGTAGGAAACGGCATTTTTACCCTGGCCAATGGAAGACGATATAAAGGAACATTTACTTCGGATCATGCGACCGGACGAGGTACCATTACCTGGCCGAAAGAAAAAGGCTTTCGCGCAATCATCAGTTACGACCGCTACGAAGGCGAAGTGGTGGACGGACTCCGCAGCGGAATCGGCATTATGACTTGGGCGGATGAATCGGTATACGATGGCCATTGGGAAAATGATAAACGAAACGGACATGGAATTCTCAGAAAACTGCCGGAAGAAAACGCGTCACAAGTGACCATATCCAAGATTGGGCGAGGCCTACTGAACCGATTCAGCGACAGCAAGATATCCGGACGCTTCGGAAACCAGAAGACCGTCAAAGGTTCGGTTATGGCTGGAGAAAATTATGAAATCTTCGAAGGCGAATGGGTGGACGATCTTCAGCATGGGCCTGGTGAGATTCGATATCCAGATGGAAGAATCGATCGCGGGGAATGGCGCGATGGGGTTCGGATTGATGGAGAATGATTGAGATAAATAGTTAGCAGGAGAATCGATGGAAAGGATTTGAATTGTTGATGAATAGCCATTTTTATATAAAATAAATATATAAGATTTATAAATATGAAATGCATTTGAGGAAAAACTATGGCAGCGGGTTATGATTTAAAGGAAGGAATATATGTTGATCGATCACTTTCAGACGATGAGATGTGGTCTTCTTTTGCGTACCTTTTTTCAAGTAAATCCCACAATGACACCAGTTATAAATTTGGCTTTTTGAAAGCAATTCTGGATAATCTTTATAACGTAGACAATAATTTAAAACTGACATTTGATCAGCTTTTTTCAAAATTTGCTGAGAGTTATTGGAATCTTGTGTTAAAACATCATATTCGTCAAAAGAAACCAGGCAATCTTAATCGAATGTCTGCATTGGAACGTGTACTATATGATACGCAAGAGAGATATCATATAGTAGATAGCATTCCATTTGAAAGTCTAACTATGGAAATGATGTTATATGTTTGCAAGAACGTAAAACAAAAATCGTATCTACAGATCAGGGAGAATATGCGAAAGAGATCGTGGCAGAATTCAACGATTTGTGGAATTCTGAGTGTTCCCAAAATTATGATGATTTTATCGCTTATTACAAAACCAATTATGAAGTCATCAAAAAACAGCGAAAGATCGCATCCAGTAAGACCATTCCTTCCATAGAGGCGTATCGATTAAAACCAAATTCTATGCAGGTTGAGTTCATCAATAATTTGAGAGGAATTGTGGAGTCTGGAGAGAGAAGAGCTCTTTTGATTAGTGCGACTGGAGCACGATTTATATTAATGACAGGACGAAATTCCTTGAAATTACAAGGATTTCGGACCTGTCTTTTCTATTGCACCGGATGCCGGGTGTGGGTAAACGTGGCAATGTATCATGTTAGATGTCAATCCGTATTATTGGAATGGGAGGTGATTAAGAATCTAGTTTTGAGAATTTATCCATGTAAGCGAACATACGCATCATAGTACGAATATCTGCCTGTCTGTTTGGTGGAAGATTGTCATATGCGTCTGCAATCCAAAGAGTTTCATTCAAATGAGAATCTGCAATATTATTCGCCTGTTGCAATGCTGTGATATGAGCCTGGCAAGCTTTGATTGTAATCTCATCAGGATCCACATTATAATGGTTACAGAGTGCATGAAACAAATCATCGTCGATACGACGCTGACCAGTTTCGATACGGCCAAGCATAATAGAGGAAATGTGAGTTCCGGCCTTTTCTAATGCATCGGCGACCTGTGCTAAAGTCAGTTCTTTTGCGTTACGTACTTTTCGCAATTCAATCCCGAGTTCATCTATGATCTCTGTCTTCTTAAAATTCTTATATGCCATGTCCAAAACCTCATTTCTAATAATATATTCATGATAGCACGATAATCGAAATACGGCAATTGACAAGACAAATAAGGATTATTATAATTAAAACAATTACAAATAAATATATTTACAGGAGGTAAAAATCTATATATGTTTACGATGGGTGGAAATGGATTCGAAAGATTAAGATCTCTTTATGATGAAGCCTATGTGATTTATAAGAATCTGACTATTGATATATGTAATAAAGATGCTGAGCTAGAAGAAGTGGAGTATTTGCTGGATAGAATGCTTGAGTTTTGTGGGGACGATAGAATATTAGAATTGTTTAAACAGGTTTGTCGGAAATATTATAAAACTTATCCTGAAGCAATTGCATTTCAAATCAGATCCTATAGAGAAGATTACGACTCAGATAATGAAGCATAGGGAGTTATTATCCGAATAATCATAGCGACAATTAATCTAAAATTTGCCGATAGGAAAGGAGCGCGAGATGGCATTTGATTTGAATATATTAAAAAGGATCACTACAGAGTATCCACCAGATTTAAGTCAAGTAAGTAGATACATACGAGAGAATCTTGAGGTAGTTTCTCTTGCATGGCAGGAACGCGAGAAAATCTTGTCTTCCATTATCAAACATGCGTATCGTATGAATGTATGTGATGTATGCGAATTGGTAGATGATAATATGAGTGATCTGGAATTTGACGATACGTGTGAAGCCTGTGATCATGAAGGGAAAATGAAACTTCTTAATACAGATGGAAGATATTCTCCTGATATGATTGCGCTTGTGCTTAATGAGTTGGGGATTACAGGAGAGGGAATGATTTACTCAGATGAATGTTGGGTTGCTGTGTTATATGCAACTTTTGACAGATATACAGAAGATGTTGCAAGAGTATTACTAGAAAATAATATTGTCCCAGCTAATTTGAGTGAAATTGTAGAGAGATTTGATGTTAGAGCCGATTATGTTAGCACAATATATGACGATGAAGAATTATATCAGGCATATATGAAGGTTATTGAGATGTTGCAGAAAGGGGTAATCGTATGAGCGAAGAAAGCAAGGAACTACTGGTAGTAGATTCCAAGACAGTTCAGAATCTTGTGTATACGATTCGTGGACAACAGGTCATGTTGGACAGTGATCTGGCAGAAATATACGGATATGAAGTGAAGGCACTAAACCAACAGGTAAAAAGAAATATAAATCGTTTTCCTGAAGATTTTATGTTTCAGTTAACAAGAGAGGAATTGGATTTGGTGAAGTCACAATTTGTGACTTCACGAAGTGCTACCCTATTTCAAGGGCAAGAAGGAGGTCGCAGAAAACTTCCTTTTGCTTTTACCGAACAAGGTATTTATATGTTAGCAACTGTTCTGCGTGGTGAACTTGCTGAGAAGCAGAGCATATATATTATGAGAGCATTTAGAGAGATGCGACATTTCCTTGCAAATAATAAATTGATGTTTGAGAGAATAAATATACTTGAGAATCACCAAAAGGAAACAGATGAAAAGTTGGATCAGATTTTTGATTACATAGCTGATCACGAGGAATCTTCTCAAAAGATATTCTTCAGTGGTCAGATATTTGATGCGTTTAACTTACTTGCCAATATTATTAGTCAGGCTGAGAAGAGAATTGTTCTTATTGATGGCTATGTGGATGTCGATACTCTGAACATTCTTGCAAAAAAGAAAAAGGGAGTAATTGTTACAATCTATACTCTACCAAGCGCAAAGATTACAAAGAAGGATGTCGAAACATTTAATAAGCAATATCCACAACTTACGATTGAACGTACAACCGAATTCCATGATAGATTTCTAATCATGGATGATTATATAGGATATCATATCGGAGCTTCTATAAAGGATGCAGGAAAGAAATGCTTTGGAATCAGTAAAATAGAAGATGAAAAAGTGATTCTTGAACTTAGAAAGCGTCTTGGTGATAAATAATATGAAATTAAGCGATATGTAAGAGTAAACTGATTACAAAGATTAAAAGCTAGATATCGATGAAAGGCTTGTAGGCACTATATATTGATACACTTACTATGTTTGGTTATACTTATAATATGAAATATAACATGGATGGTGGCTAATATGGACAACGAAGATAAGTGTATATTTAATTTAAAACGTGATTTTTCAATGGACAGATGTTTTGTGTGCAATAAAATGCTCGATGAAACAAATGAAACTGAAGAGCATATTTACCCTAAGTGGTTGCAAAATAAATTTAATCTGTATAATCAAAAGATTTGTTTGCTGAATGGAACGTTTATTCATTATAGAAATTTGAAGGTTCCGTGTTGTAAGGCTTGCAACGGAAAAATGAGTGATAAAATCGAGAAACCAATGGAACAAGCTGTCGAAGGAGGGTATGAAAGTTTTGTAAATATTGATAAAAATATTGTGTTTCAATGGTTAAATAAATTATCGTACGGCATACTATATAAAGAAGCGATGCTGTTAAGAGAACGTGGGAATATTGACGGTGGTTATATTCTTCCGCATAAAATTGCCAACGAATTGCATATGAAATATT
>JAUNNI010000020.1:19504-38129 GCA_030531555.1 Eubacteriales bacterium
AATGATACTGAATACATTTGTTCACCATACAGCTTGCTTATTTTTAAAGTTAAGAAGAATGAGAAGAATCCATATTGGGGATATGATGGTTTTGGCACTCCGGTTTTCTGCATGAATTTGAATGATATAGGGATTATAGCTAATCTACAAGATAATAAGTATAATGAAGATTTTTTTAAAGAGCATGAAAAAATGAATGATTTGCTTTACAGAGAATTACATATGATGCAGTTTCGAGAAGTATGTGCCAGATTTTTGTATAAAAGTAGTCTTTTTATTAAAAATCCTTCTTATATTATGGTTATGGACAATGAAAAAACAAAACAAATTATTTCTCAAGAGATGTCAGGTATAGGATATTCTGATTGGAATCAAGAGGAATATGCGAGTGTTCTAGCCTTTTTCTTGAATGATTTTGGGGTATCATATCAGGATATTTATAAAGGGAATGGTATGGTTTTGACATTGCTATGGGATGAGGAAGGAAAATTTATTGAATTGACTGACGAAATCAAATAGTATTAAGGATTAAAAAATATGTAAGGTGTTAAAGATTGAAGCGAGCATCGGCAATTGAATATTATAAAACATCAGAATGACCCCCCATTATTCGGATATAGAATTAAGGAAAGACAGGTTCAGATACACTGATTAGTTTCAGTGCGTCCGGACCTGTCTTTTTATTTTTATCGTTTCTTACGTCCACCTTTGCCGCATCTGCTTCCTGGGCTTTTTAACAAATCTGATTTGCGAAGAATCCGCATTAGAACAACAACTTCTTCTTTCGTTAGTTTGTGATACTTGATACCAAAACAGAGTGAGATTGATATGTCCTGTGTTGAGGACGATACAATTTGGGATGTCGAAGTGAAGAAGAACAAAAAGGGCAATGCAGAATGGATTACAGCAGAACGATGCGAATGGGATTTGCCTGAATTCGAAGATGAGGAATTCACCATCATTGATGAACTTCTGATTCATGCACCGGATGATTTTGGAATAGATAAATATGTGACCGAGAAATATCTGGAGGAGCATCCGGAATTAAAAGCCTGGATGGAAGAAGGAGAATAATTAAAATAGTCGTTGGGAGATGGCGGGAGATCGTGGCGGGAGATTTAATCTTGTCGATAAAAAGGATTTCCCGCCGTTGATGATTATTACCCAATCCGCAAATTTTCTTCCCGCAAATTGAGGAGGGTGTGATATAATTAAGCTCAGTAGTTTTGTGTTAGTTTTGTGTTTAGAAATGATTCGAAAAGGAAAGAACTATGAGCGTATCATACAAAAAATTGTTTAAGTTAATGATTGATAAGGATATCAAGAAAAAAGATTTAAAAGCAATGGCATCAATTGGAAATAGCACAATGGCAAAGCTTTCTAACAATGAGAACGTGACGATAGAAGTGCTGGCTAAAATCTGTGATGCGATGAAATGTACCTTAGATGATATTGTTGAGATAATTCCAGATAGTAATGAGGGTAATGTAGATGAATAATAGAAATGAGCTACAATACGGTATTACAACAGCATTTATTAATTCGGATATAAATTCAAATCTTGCTTATCGACCAGAGTTTGTGTCGAATGACTATAAACAAGGGAAAAAGGTGTCTGTTGCGATTGAACGAGAGTTACGTCACTGTGATGCGTTTTATATCAGTGTAGCTTTTATCACAGAAGGTGGATTGGCACCTTTGAAGCAGGTGCTAGCTGAATTGCGTGATAAAGGAGTTCAAGGAAAAATTTTGACAACAAGTTATCTATCGTTTACTGAACCAAAGGCATTAAAAACATTGTCAGGATTATCGAATGTTGAAGTTCGAGTATATGATTCATCTGATGAAGGTGCATATGGGTTTCATACGAAAGGCTACATCTTTAAGGATGAGGAAATATATCGATTTATTGTGGGAAGTTCCAATATGACAGCGTCTGCATTTGCGGTGAACAAGGAATGGAATACAAAACTTGTGTCAACTTCAGATGGTGAACTGTTGAAGCAGATGATGATGGAATTCAATTCTCTTTGGAACAACGAACACACATATGCGGTAGAAGATTTCATTGAAACGTATGAGACCAGATATAAGTTAATCAAAGAACAGAAACAAAATGCAGCGAAAGAGCAAATTGTTGATTTACAGGCATACAAATTAAAACCAAATAAAATGCAGGAAAGCTTTGTAAACAATTTTCGAAAGCTGATAGAGAATAATGAACATAGAGGGCTTTTGGTAAGTTCATGCGGCAGCGGTAAGACGATAGCGTCAGCTTTTGCACTTAGAGAAACAAAGCAGAAAAAAGTGCTGTTTTTGGTTCATAGAGAACAAATTGCTAAGCAGGCAATGAGGAGTTATAAGCGTGTGTTTGGCAGTAATAGAACCTATGGACTTTTATCTGGTACAGAGAAAAATTTCACACAGGATTATATCTTTTCTACCATGCAAACGATGGCAAAAGATGAGATTTTGCAGAAGTTTTCCAGAGATTACTTCGATACAATTGTAGTGGATGAAGTACATAGAGCAGGAGCGAATAGCTATCAGAAAATTATGAGTTATTTTCAACCTGATTTTTATCTGGGCATGACTGCGTCTCCGGAACGTATGGATGGGTTTGATATTTTTGCATTGTTTGATCATAATATCGCATATGAAATTCGATTGCAGCAGGCATTGGAACAGGATCTTTTATGCCCGTTTCACTATTACGGAATTACTGATTTGATGATTGATGGAGAGACGATTAATGAAAAGGAAGAATTCAATCATTTGACTTGTACTGCACGAGTAGATCATATCATAAAGCAGGCAAAGTACTATGGTTTTAATGGGGATCGTGTAAAAGGATTAATTTTTGTGAGTCGAAGAGATGAGGGAAATGAGTTATCCAAGCTTTTTAATGAGCGAGGATTCCGTACATTGTTTTTATCTGGTGATGATTCTCAGGAGAAAAGAGAATGGGCGATTGAACGTTTAGAGCAGGATGAATATGAAGGTGGATTAGATTATATTTTTTCTGTGGATATTATGAACGAAGGTATCGATGCACCAAAGATAAATCAGGTAATCATGCTTCGTCCAACACAATCTCCAGTTATTTTTGTTCAGCAGTTAGGGCGTGGACTTAGAAAAGCAGACAATAAGGAATATGTTGTGATTCTGGATTTTATCGGGAACTATACCAATAATTTTATGATTCCGATTGCACTATCTGGAGACCGTAGCTATAACAAAGACACGATCCGTAGATATGTATCAGAAGGTACTCGTGTGATTCCGGGAGAGTCTACAATACATTTTGATGCAGTTTCCAGGGAAAGAATATATCGTTCCATCGATCAGGCAAGAACAAATGATGTAAAATTACTTAAAGAATCATTTAATAATTTGCGTTATCGATTAGGCAGAATTCCAACAGTTCTAGATTTTAAAGAGTATGGGGGAATTGAAGTACGTAAATACTTTGAAAAATTTGGATCCTATTATGCCTTTCTTATGAAGTATTATCCGAATGATTACACCGTTCGATTAAATAAACAAGAAGAACTGATTGTTGAATTCCTCTCTAAAAAAGTTACCAATATGAAACGAATTCATGAGTTGATGGTCTTGAGACATTTAATAAAACAGAATCAACGAATTCTTGCATATGTAGAAAGATTGCTTCCAGAGCAGTATAAAGCAGCTTGTTCAAAAGCAGTAGAGGCGTCTGTTGTTCGTAACCTGACAAATGAATTCGCAAAAGAAGAGGAACGGAAAAAATACGCACCCTGTGTATTAATTAGTAATTCAGGAGAAGGATATGAATTACATCCGGCATTTAAGGCATTATTGATGAAAAATCCAGAGTTTAGGACAATAGTGGAAGAGTTGATTGAATATGGTATTGAAACTATAGAAGATAAATATGCACAGCCATATAAAGACACGAACTTTCAATTATATCAAAAGTATACCTATGAGGATGTTTGCAGATTACTGAACTGGAAAAAGAATATGAATGCACAGAATATCGGTGGCTATTTCTATGATACGGAGACAAAAACACTTCCAGTATTTATTAATTATGATAAAGCAGAAGATGCGATTGCATATGAAGATCGCTTTGTATCACAAAAGAATCTGATTGCATTATCAAAGCATCCAAGAAAAGTGGATTCTAGTGATGCGGATCATTTTTACAAGAGAACAGAAGAGGATAAAGAGAACAGAATATTCTTGTTTGTCCGTAAAAACAAAGATGATAAAGAAGCAAAAGAATTCTATTTCTTAGGTGAAATATTTGCCACTGGAGCACCGACTCCGATTAAAATGGAAAAAACAAAGGATGATGCATTTGAAATTAATTATACGTTGGATGTTCCGGTTCGTGATGATATTTACGAATATATGACAAGTTAGGATTAATTATGAAAACGATACATGTTGTTGCAGCGGTTATATGTGATAGTATTGAGAATAAGTCAAGGATTTTTGCTACAGCCCGTGGTTATGGGGATCTGAAAGGTGGATGGGAATTTCCTGGCGGTAAGGTTGAGCCGGGAGAGACACCTCAGCAAGCACTGAAAAGAGAAATCATGGAAGAACTGAATACGGAGATTGAAGTTGGTGAACTGATTGACACTATAGAATATGATTACCCTACATTTCATCTTTCTATGGATTGCTTCTGGGCGGTTGTGACGGATGGAGAGCTGGAACTGAAAGAAGCGGAAGCAGCGAAGTGGCTTACAAGGGTGCAGCTGGATAGTGTGGCGTGGTTACCAGCGGATGTTACGTTGATTGAAAAGATTAGAAAAGAAATGTAATATCCCCTCTTGACAAATTCGGGTATTGTCAAAACCTGTGAAGTACGGTTCATTCGTGTTAATTGTAGCTAGTTCTTGATAAAAGAATCAACCGTGCATTGCGTGGATGTTGAGGTGGTGATATAATCAGCACAAAAC
Organism: Eubacteriales bacterium; assembly: GCA_030531555.1. Taxonomy (GTDB): domain Bacteria; phylum Bacillota; class Clostridia; order Lachnospirales; family Lachnospiraceae; genus Anaerobutyricum. The sequence continues at coordinate 24,457 of JAUNNI010000020.1, forward strand.
CACACAATGCGAGGGAATTGTATGATGAAAGATAATATAATAACAAATCTGAGAAAACAGGTTGGAATGACTAGAAAAGCCTTTTCGGAGCATACTGGGATTCCAGTGAGAACATTAGAAGATTGGGAAGCAGGAAGAAGAACACCGCCAGAATATATCCCCAGATTGATTGCATATCAACTAAAATATGAAGAATTAGTGCGTAAGCAAGGAGGGGATCGAGATGAAACAAAATGAAATTCTTTTATTTGAAACATCTGACCATGAGATTACAATTCCGGTACATATTGAACAAGAAACAGTTTGGCTTAATAGAAATCAAATTGCGGAGTTGTTTGGAAGAGATGTTAAAACAATTGGTAAACATATTAATAATGCGCTGAAGGAAGAACTTGACAATTCAACTGTCGCAAAATTTGCGACAGTTCAAATGGAAGGTGACAGACAGGTAGAACGTGATATCGAATATTATAATCTAGAGATGATTATTTCTATTGGTTATCGTGTGAAATCTGCCAGAGGTATAGAATTTCGTCGATGGGCAAATTCCATTTTGAAGCAATATATAATTCAAGGATATGCAATTAATGAAAAAAGATTAATTGCTCTGGAGAAAACCGTTGAAATACAGTCTCGAATGTTAGCGGACACATTAGATATTGATCAGAACGGTGTACTACAAGCAGTTTCTGAATATACAAGAGCGCTTACATTGTTGGATCAGTATGATCATCAATCGTTGGAAAAGCCAGAAGGAAAAGAACCACTTTACCGTATTACATATGAAGAGTGCCGTGCTATGGTTTATCATATGGAAGATAGCTTCAAATCTGCTGTTTTTGGTGTGGAAAAAGAACCAGGTAAAGTTGAAGGAATCATTGCGGCGGTATATCAAAATGTGTTTGGAGAAGAATTATATCCATCAATTGAAGAAAAAGCAGCTAATCTTCTTTATTTTATGATTAAAGATCATCCGTTTGCTGATGGATGTAAAAGAATTGCAGCTTCATTATTTCTTGAATTTTTATCAAAAAATAATGCGTTATACAATAATGGGACAAAGATTATCAGTGATGGTGCATTAGTTGCAATTACGCTCATGATTGCAGAATCCAATCCACGAGAAAAAGATATCATGACGACAATGGTCATGAATTTGTTGAAATTATAAATCACCAGGAAATAATGATAATTCCCCTTCTTGACAAATCCTGGTGCTGTCAAAACCTGTGAAGTATGGTCATCTTTTGTTAATTACGGTCAAGTATTGTAAGTGATTTCAGATTAATTAAAAAACAATAGGTATTGTTGTACCGAATTGAAAGGAGAATTTGTTGCATGTTTTTTATCAAAGAGATTCTAATGTGCACGGGATTGGAACAAAACCAGTAATTGATTGGCTGAAAGCACAGGAATATATTGCAGAAAATCTGGAAACAATTGTGAAGGAAAAAAGCTAGGAGGAGCAGATGATAGCACCAAGAAAGTTAGTATTTGAGGCGAAAAAGAAGGAAAATGAGAATCTGCGATTCAGAACCTTTTTAAAATGTAATGCAGATGAGGAAGAACTGGATAGACAGTTTTCAGAACTGCATGCGGAATTGTTTGAAAAATATGATTGTAGTAGATGCAGAAACTGTTGTAAGTCATATCATGCTGAGTTTATGTCGCATGAAGTACAAGAAGCAACGGATTATCTGGAGATGGATGAGAAGGATTTCATACAGACATATCTCTCTAAGAATCAGGTAGAAGATAAGTATGAATCCCAAAATGCGCCATGTGATTTTCTGCAGAAGAATGGTAACTGTATTTTAGGAGAGTGCAGGCCAGATAGTTGTAAAAAGTATCCATATACAAATCAGCCAGAGCGTATGAATAGCTTGCTTGGAGTATTGAATATTATAACTGTGTGTCCTGTGGCATATGAGATTTGGGAAAGGCTGAAAGTAGTATATAAGTTTCGCTAATAATTATTTTGGAGAATATCATGTTTTATCAATTAAAAGTAATCAGGAAAAAAACTAAACCACCTATTTGGAGAAGAGTGGTAATACCTTCTAATATTACATTCGCACAATTAGCTGTGATTTTAGAAAAATTGCTGGAATTAGAATGTTCAAATAATTATCAGTTTGAGTTTTATTCCGCTAAAGTTAGATTAGTAGAGTGGCATGAAGAAACAGAATTAATATCAGATTTTTACTATTCTTATTTCAATGCTCCTGATACATATATTAATAAATGGATGACAGATGAGAAGACATTTTCTTTTCAAATGCTTAATGATAAGGCTGTTTTTCCAGAGTACCGTGTTGAGATTGAAAAAGTAATTGAAAAATTGGAGACTAAAATCGGAAAATCATCAGAGAAAGTGAATTATCCGATGATTATAAAACAAGTATCTGATACAGCAGATAAGTATTGGTCGGATCCAAATATCATAAATAAAGACATGAAACAATGCTGTTTTCTTAAGAAAGGTGATGAGGAATATCAATACACATTGGAAATTCTTGAACAAATAAATATGGGTGAGGGCGTAACATATTCTGAGAATATAAAAGATCGAGAAATACATACTAAAAAATCGGCAAATGCCCAATTGAAGGAATTGGCAGAACTATTTCGTGAAAAAACGGGGATGGCTAATAATAATGAAATTCTTTCAAAAACTTATGCTAATGGAAGCGAACAAGGATTTAGTAAAATTAAGATATCAAAACCCACGAGACGAGAATGTAAATTAGAAGCATTTTTAAAATCGTATGATAAAGAAGAACTCATTGAGCTTGCGGATGAATTGGAGATTACTTGTTTGCCTAAAAGAAAAGATAAGTTGGCATATGAGATAGCCAGACGTCTGTTAGAAGCCCGAATAATGAAGTCGAGATTACTTCAATTGGATGAAGAAGAACTGGATGCTTTTGAAACTGTTATAGAAAAAGGTCCCTTTATTCCAACAGATTTGGAATGGGAGAGACTTTATCCTGTTTATGATTTGTCCTACCTCAGCTCCTATTCAGATAATACTGTTCAAGTTCCAGATGAGGTCATATTTCTATACCAGAATATTCAAAGAAAAGGCTACCGTGAATATCATAAAAAAGCATCGTGGCTTTTAAAATGTATTAGAGTTGCATGTTATTTGTATATGTCGATACCGCTTGATGTGCTATTTCAGTTGTATATTAAAAACAATGCGGTAAGCGTGGAGTATGGTGAATTTTGTGAGCTTTTGAAAACAATTCCGGAAAATGTGAGTGATTGTGTCTTGAATGGCAATAAACTTATTTACAGAGAGATATATACGACAGGAACATATAAACATTTAGAAATAGCCAGACATGGAGATTTTTATATACCAGATAAAAGAGAAATCGAAATTCTTGAAAGAGATAAATATCCTTCTTATGAAAGCGCATATCAGTCGTTTGTTTCATTTTTCCATAAAGAACTGAATTATCCATTAGATTTTTCGGTTTATCTTTGCCAACTGGCATATCAGACTTTTTCTGGCGGTGGTCTGATGTCAGATTATATGAGAATAATAAATGGCATGGAGATAGAGTTTAAATCGGAAAAAGGTGCTAAAAAATTTGCTGCGTTAATGATGGATGTCAATAATGAAACGAGAATGGTTGAATTAAAAGGGCATAAGCCTAATGAGATGCATAGTTTTGATTCTGCCATAAAAAATCCTGAAAAGGTCAAACCACAACAGAAATCAGAAAAGAAAATATATCCAAATGATTCATGTCCGTGTGGAAGTGGTAAAAAATATAAGAAATGTTGCGGAAGGTGATAATGATGATTTCAAAAGACCCATTTGAAGAATATATAAGACAAACAGAACCGAATAAACGTGATAAAGGTTACGCTTGGCAGACTGCGATTGGTCTTCAAGATGTGGACAGGCTGAAACCATCGGAATACCTTATAAAAACAGCTATTAAAAATATAGAAGGTGAGATTACTTTAGATGAAGCTGGAAGTCTGCTTGAAAGCTACTATCGAGAGAATCCAATTAATGATATCGAAGATCGTACTGAAGAAGCAGATAAAGTGTCACTTCGAATAGCAAAGTTGTTATCGGAGAAGTCTTTCTCATTTACTCCAAATGAATATTTATCAATTCATAAAAAATTGTTTCAGGGGATTTATAAACACGCTGGAAAAATCCGTGATTACAATATCACCAAGCAGGAATGGGTATTAGATGGAGCAACTGTCTTATATGGTAGCGCTACAGAACTTCGTGCCACGTTGGAGTATGATTTTTCTCAGGAACGTAGTTTTAGCTATAAAGGATTATCGATGGATGAAATCATACATCATTTAGCTTTGTTTATATCGAGATTATGGCAGATTCATGTTTTTTGTGAAGGGAATACCCGTACAACAGCGGTATTCTTTATTAAATATTTACGTACACTGGGATTTGATGCTACGAATGATATTTTTGCAGAAAATGCCTGGTATTTTAGAAATGCTTTGGTACGTGCGAATTATAATGATTTAAAAAATAATATTCATGAAACAACAGAGTATTTAGAAATGTTTCTTAGGAATCTACTGTTAGGAGAGAAGAACGAACTTCATAATCGAGAAATGCATGTTAGTGGAAAGTTTAGAAATGAGTCTAAACAGGACATTCGAGAACAGAAACAGGACATTGAAGGTGAAAATACGATTTCAAATAGGACATTGAGGCTGTCGCTAAGAACCAAACAGAACATTGAAAAATTATATAATGTTATTGGATCTGACAATATTTTTGGAAGAAGTGAAATCATGGAAGTATTAGGAATCACTCCATCACCAGCTTCTGAATTAATAAAGAAAATGTTGACTTTTGGAATTATAGAACCAGTAAAAGGATATGGTAAAGGGAAGTATAGATTTTTGAAATAAAAATTTTGTTTCGTTACTTGACAAATTCGGGCACTGTCAAAACCTGTTAGGTATAGTTTGTTATTGTTAAGAACAGTTAGGGTATTTGAAAACTAGTATGTCAAGAGGCTTCGAACATATAGAAAACTTGGCTATTCATTAGTTACAAATCCGGTTATAGATAAGCAGATTGTGAATGCAATCTATGACTCGGGGAACTATATGGATGTATTTGAAAAGGATTTGGTCGAGGCGGAAAAGAGGATTATTATATCCAGTCCAGGCATTGAGCAAGATCGTATAGAAAGATTTATATATGTAGTAAAAGGACGTCAGGAAGCAGGCTGTAAAGTAACAGTAATAACAACTGACCCAGAAAATGCGTTATATAATAGCGCAGGATATGGGTGTTCATTGATTAATCAATTGCAAAGTGCAGGTGTACAGGTGGTCACAAGAGAGGAAGTGCAGGAACATTTTGCACTGATAGATGATGATCTTGTATGGCACGGAGGAATGAATCTTCTTGGAAAAGAGGATGCATGGGATAACCTAATGAGGATAAAGTCGGCTAAAGTAGCGGAGGAGTTGTTAGAGTTGTCACTTATTGATGATTAATAGATAAAGTAAAGAAAAGTAGGTGTAGAGATGAACAATGTTAAATCAAATATTAATACAATTCTTTCAATGGATTATATAATAAATGCTGATGAAAACAAATATTTTGATCGTAAATCATCAAAAATCAAACCGACAGATATTGCGGATCTCATTTCGGCATTCGCAAATGCAGAAGGTGGAACGATTGTGATTGGAGTTAGTGATAAGACACGACGAATCGAAGGTATAAATAGCTGCGGTGCAGATAGAATGAATGACTTTGTGTCAGCGCCAAAAGATTGTTGTAGACCTATGCCTTTATTTAAAGAAGAGTTTCTGAATGTAACAAATTGTAATGGAGAACCAGATCAGATTTTGCTTCTTCATATTTTTGCCAGTGTAGATCAGGTGATTCGAACAAATAACGGTTCCACTTTTTTGAGGATTGGAGATAGAACTAAAGAGTTAAAAGGGGATGATCTTCGGAATCTTGAATATAGCAAAAGTACTCGTCACTATGAAGATGAATGCAATATGGATGCAGAAATTCAAGATTTAGATGTTGATTTACTATCACAATATAAAGAGAAAATTGGTGCGCAAAATATAGATACAGCACAGATGCTTCGTGCGAGAGGGTTTATTAAAAAAGTAAATGGTGAATCACATTTGACAAATGCCGCTGTGTTGCTTTTTGCTGAGAATATACAACAGTTTTATCCTAATTGTAGAGTAAGATTTTTAAGATATGATGGGACGGCCGAGCAGGTAGGTACGCGTATCAATATTATAAAAGATGTAAATATTGAGCTACCGATATTGCGTATTATTGAAAAAACAAAAGAATTTCTTGCAACCCAGTTAAGAGAATTCACAGCTCTAAATTCTCAAACAGGTATGTTTCAGATTGTGCCAGAATATCCAGAATTTGCTTGGTTAGAGGGAATTGTTAATGCAGTTGCTCATCGTGAGTATGGGATGGCTGGAAGTTATATAAAGGTGACTATGTTTGATGATCGATTAGAGATACAAAGTCCTGGAAAACTTCCTATATGGTAAATGTTGATAACATTCAAATGACTCGTTATTCGAGAAATCCCCGTATAGCGAGAGTATTAACAGAGTTTGGATGGGTACGTGAGTTAAATGAAGGTGTTAAGCGTATTTTTGAAGATATGGAGTCTTTTTATCTAGATCCACCGATTTATTCTGAACCGGAGCAAACAGTAAAATTGGTATTGAAAAATAATATCGAAGCAAGAAATCTCCGTCAGAAAGATAGAGCACGTGAGGTGGCAGGAGTAACTGATTGGAAAGAGTTAGATAACCTTGAAAAGCAGATTCTAACATATATGAGTGGAAAGGTATCAGTTACCAATACTGAATTATGCGAAGTGACAAAAAAATCAAATGCAACTGTTTCTAAGAGATTAAATCATTTGATTGATTTAAATATTATTTGTATAAATGGCAATAAATATGATCCTTTACATACGTATTCGTTACAAGGTGCTACAAGGTGATTACAAGGTCCTTAAATGTAAGAGCGGTAATGAATATTTCAAACAAAGAGTTTCTATGGCTTTGAAAGGGGTTGACATGAGCTAAGATGCTTTAATGTGAATTACAAGGTGATTACAAGGTTGACGGTTTAAATGATAAAGTTATTCGGAATATTGGCGTTTTTGAAATGTTTGACATTGGTAATGAGTATTTCCCCTCTTGACAAATTCGGGAACTGGTAAAACATATGCTTCTGCATTTGCCATGCGTGAATTGGGATATAAACGAGTACTTTTCCTGGTGCATCGTAATCAGATTGCAAGACAAGCATTAAAATCTTATAAAAATGTATTTGACAGTAGATTGACTATGGGCCTTGTTATGGGATCAGAGGATGATTATGATGCAGATTATATCTTTGCAACCATCCAAACTGTAAGCAAAGATGATAATCTTACCAAATTCGATAAAAAAGCTTTTGACTGCATTATCCTGGATGAAGCTCATCACAGTGCTGCGGGAAGTTATAAAAAGATTCTGGACTATTTTGAACCGGACCTTTGGCTTGGTATGACTGCGACTCCGGATAAACGAGATGATAATATCGAAGGCAGAAACATTTATGAGATTTTCAATCATAATATTGCTTGTGAAATCCGTCTTCAGCAGGCAATGGAAGAAGACTCTCTTTGTCCATTTCATTACTTTGGAATTACCGATTTAGAGATGATTTCTGATGAAGGGAAATCCAAAGAAGAACAAATCGAAAACTTTAGATATTTGACTTCTGATGAACGTGTTAATTATGTCATTGAGCAAGCCAATTACTATGGATATAGCGGAGAACGTGTGAAAGGACTCATTTTCTGCAGCAGAGTAAATGAAGCGGAAAAATTGTCCGAAAAATTCAATGCTAAAGGTCTTCGTACTTGTGTGTTAACGGGTGCGGATTCACCTGAAACAAGGGCAGAGAGAATCGAACAATTAGTTCAAAATGATCCAAATGGAGCATTGGATTACATTTTATCTGTTGACATCTTTTCGGAAGGTGTTGATGTTCCAGAAATTAATCAGGTTATCATGCTTCGTCCGACACAATCTCCAATTGTATTCGTTCAGCAATTAGGTCGTGGCCTTCGTAAAGCTAGCGAAAAAGAATATGTAGTTATCCTTGATTTTATCGGAAACTACAAGAATAACTTTATGATTCCAATCGCTCTTTCCGGGGATCGAAGCTATAACAAAGACAATATCCGTCGCTATGTGGTAGAAGGCGAAAGAATCATTCCAGGAGCGAGCACAATTCATTTTGATGAGATTTCTAGAAAGAAGATTTTCGCATCGGTTGATAGTGCTAATTTTAGTGATATCAAATTACTGAGAGAGAATTACACCAATCTGAAAAATAAACTTGGACATATACCAGCATTGATGGATTTCGACCGTTACGGTGAAATGGATGTTCTCCGTATTTTTGATAATAAGAGTTTAGGTTCTTACTATAAATTCCTTGTGAAGTATGAGAAGGAATACAAAGTTCGCTTGTCCGAAAAAGAAGAAAAATTCATTGAGTTCATTTCCAAGAAGCTTGCAAATGGAAAACGAATCCATGAATTGGAGCTTTTAAAAAGAATGTTAACCTATCGCAAAGGTCTTATGGGGATTTTGGCCAAGTCATTGAAGAAGGATTATGACATTAATCTTTCTGAAAAAGGGCAAGAGAATGTAATTAATATGATGACAAATGAATTTCCTTCTGGCAGCGGTAAGAAAACATATGAGGAATGTGTATTTCTTTCAAAAGATGGACAAGGAGATTATAAAATATCTGATCCATTTGCCAAGATGCTTGAGAATAAGGAGTTTTATCAGATTATTGAAGAATTAGTGGAGTTTGGAATCTCCAGATTCCATAGAGATTATAAGGATCGTTATCAAGATACAGATTTTGTATTATATCAGAAATATACGTATGAGGATGCTTGTCGACTTTTGAATTGGAAAAACAACGAAGTCCCTTTAAATATTGGTGGATATAAGTTTGATAAGTATACCAAGACATTTCCTGTGTTTATCAATTACGACAAAACAGAGGATATTAGTGACACCACAAAATACGAAGACCATTTCACTAGTAGTACAACACTAATAGCGATTTCTAAGAGCGGAAGAAGTTTGGAATCTGAAGATGTTCAGAATTTCTTATATGCCAAAGATCGCGGTATCGATGTTCAGTTGTTTGTCCGTAAAAATAAAGATGATAAGATTTCTAAGGAATTCTATTATCTCGGACGTATGACAGCTACAGGCAATGCGAAAGAATTCACTATGGCCAATACCGATAAGACTGCAGTGGAAATCGAATGGATGTTGGATGTGCCGGTGAGAGAGGATATATATGAATATATTGTGGAGGGGTAAGGACAATTGTATACAGTTTATGTTATCTATAAACATGGAACATTACTACTAAATAAGGAGAAGTAATATGAATGATATATCATCAATGAAAAAAAACGAAATAGCATTCCCAGAAGTATGTAATTTATCATCTTATGATCCAATATACCCGATTTCATTGTTAAATGAGAGCGTAAACAATTGCTTTAAAGATGCTGAAATGGTAATGAATAAAATATATCAAAAAGTATCTGAAGTAGTTCCAATAGCAACACAGGGACAACAATCCTTAAAAAAAGGATGTAGATATGTTGTTCAAATGTCAGATGAGATGATATCTGCCATTGATAATGGAACTGTGAAGTTATCCTATAATAAAAAAGGTGAAACGTATGCACAGTTGTTAACTGAAAAAGGGAAATTTGGTACTAAGTTACCAATTAAAAAAGAAGATTTTGCTGTAGGCATGAATCCTGTCATATTAGCGAATACATTACAGATGAAAGCAATGCAAGATCAACTTAATAATATATCAGAGCAGATATCACTTATTGACAGTAATGTTAAAGCCGTTATTCAGGGGCAACAGAATGACAGAATTGGTCAGTATTATAGTGGAGTTTCTTTATTTATGGAAGCGAGGAATATGGACAATGAGCAAATGAAGAAAGCTGTTATTGCCCAATCATTAAGAGCTTTATCTGATTCAATTTTTCAGCTTAAACTTAACATGGATAGTGATATTCAATACCTTATAAATGAAGAATATAAACATGCTAAAGGAAAAAGAGTAGAATTAATTGATTCTCATATGAGGAGTATAAATCAGTGTTTTGCATACATACATCAAGCAACGCTTATGAAAGCTGGAATTTATTGTGATCAAAAAGAAATTGGATCGATGGCAACAGTATTAGATGAATATTCTCATTTTATTGAAGAAACTATTGTTAAGAATTCTGGTCTTTTGGCTCAATGTGATGTAAGTGATACAGGTGGTACGGATGGTATTTGGCAGACTAGAGCAAAATTTAAATTAGATACTACCGACTTGAAACAACAACTTTTGATGAAGGAAAAAACCTTATATATAGGTGTTGAAAAGGGAGAGGAATAATGGTAAAAGCATTTAAAGGTTGTGTTAACGAAGAATGCATAGCGAGAATTAAAAAAATTTCATATAAAAATACTGACGAATTTTGCTCTAAATGTGGTTTGCCATTATCTTTTGTGTGCAAAGATTGTTGGATGGAATTAGAAGACAAGTTGTAAAGATGGGAACCCCGGATTACATAATTGGAGTGACAAAACAGATTCGTAAGACCATTGGCAAATCATTTGGAGATGAAGTCCAAGTAACATTGTCTGAGCGAAAATGAGTTGGTGAGTGAGTGTTACATCGGATTTGGAATGTGTTGAAAAGTAGAGATATCATTTATCTAATTTATGGTCAAACACAGCCTGAGCAAAAGGTCGCCTGGCAGGAGACCTTATCTAAAGTGGATTATGCTACAATGCATCATAGATGAACAAAATGTCGTATATGAAGTATAATTTCCAAAGGAGAGTGCCCATGAAGAAAAAATGTAAAGGAATCGTTCTCTTAATAATCACCATAGCTTTACTGTACTTTGCTTTTCAGAAATACCAGGAAGCTCAGGAGTATCATGCATGGACAGAAGTCCATAATCGTGCCATTTCTACCTTCATGCAAAAAGCACAAGAGTTAAGGTTAAAAGATGTAAGTTTGCATTCATATGATGGTTATCGGACTACGAATACAGAATTTAATTATAGTGATCTGTCGTGCTCTAATCTGGAGGAATGTATTTCTGATCTGAGTGAGTTATGGTCTTTGAAAAATCAGCTAACCACAAAAGAGATTTATGAAGGAAAAGAATGTTGGATTTTGATTAGAGATATCATTTGTGGGGAAGATGTCTATACGAGACGAGATGGGAAATTATATAAAAATGGAGAGTATATACGAGAGTGTTCATCGTCCATTGAGGAATCACAGGAATCGTCAACACACAATAATCAGTCTACGCATAAGAAAACCAATTCGTCAAAAACGATTGGTAATAAGAATTATAGCTATGATAAAGAGTATGATGATCCTGACGATTATGCGGAAGATAATTGGGAAGAGTATTCTGATGATTATGAGGATGGATATGAAGAAGCTTATGATGATTGGGAATAGGATGGAAATATGTCACTATACGCATTAGGAGACATGCATCTCTCCTTTACTGCCAACAAACCCATGGATGGTTTTGGTAAAGTTTGGAGGAAGCATGAGAAGAAGATAGAAAAATATTGTAATAAAATCATCCGCCCCGATGACACCTTTGTCATAACGGGAGATCATTCCTGGGGTAGAAAGCTACCAGAGGCGAGAGCGGATCTTGAATTCATCGCAGACCTTCCCGGAGAGAAGATCTTACTGCGAGGAAATCACGATATGTTCTGGGACGCCAAGAAAACCGCGGCCCTTAATAAAGAATTCGAACCGCGACTTCATTTTCTGCAGAATAATTACTATAGCTACAAGGATTATGCACTGGTGGGGACCAAAGGATATACCTTTGAAGGCCCATTTCGGGTTAATTGGCTGGGCCATATCATTGATTGGGATGAAGAGGCCGAAAAACATGCCCAGAAACTGGTGCAGCGAGAAGGAGAAAGATTACGGCTTTCCTTTGAGGCGGCAAAAGCAGACGGCTATAAGAAATTCATCATGTTTTTGCATTACCCTCCGACCAATATTCTCGAAGAGGAGAGTGTTTTCACTCGCATGGCGGAGGAATATGGAGTAGAGCATGTTGTGTATTCCCACTGCCACGGCCAGGCACGATTCGCTGATAGCATTCGGGGAATGTATCATGGGATAGAGTATCATCTCGTGTCTGGGGATTATCTGGAGTTTAAGCCGGAGAAGATTTTGGATTGATGGTTGAATTACAGGAGAATAAACCGGTTTGGGTGAAGCGCAAATGTGTTATGTGTCTGCGTTGTCTGCATCATTGTCCTGTATTTGTCATTTAGTATGGGAAGCTTACCAAGCAGCATGGACAGTATAAAAATCCGAATGTAGAGGTTTGATGGATTGGATTATGATCTTGAGTTTTTGAACTTCATACGAAATATAATATTCGGTCACCTTTGAATGGCCGATTTTTATAAAGCAAAAAGTATATTGAAATATATTAAAATAAATATAAATATATTAATTTATATTGAAGTGTCGTAATATATTTTTTATAATAAGTATATTGTAATGATTCAACAGGATGGAGGGATGGCTATGACATTAGAAGAAATGAGAAGAATAAAGGAAGAACGTGGTTATAGTCTGTTTCAGATATCGAACTATACGGGGATTCCTGTTGTGACTTTACAGAAGGTATTTTCAGGCCAGAGTAAATGTCCAAGAAAAACTACGATAGACCGGATTGAAAAGGTTTTGTTGGGGGATGAAGAGATCTATCCAGGCAGAAGTCACGTTTATAGAATGAATACGGAATCGAAAGGGATTTATGATGAATTATCCCATACAGAACCGAATATGGTTAAGGATTCTGTTCCTGTTTATATAAAAACTCCAGGAGAGTTTACGGTGGAAGACTATTATAGTTTGCCAGAGGATACCCGTGTGGAATTGATTGATGGTGTCTTCTACAATATGACTGCGCCTAATATTGTTCACCAGGATATTGCTTCTTTCATACATATGTCCATATATAATTTTATTCGCAAGAATAAGGGTGCTTGTAAAGTTTTTGAAGCACCAGTGGATGTGCAGTTAGATTGTGATAATAAGACGATGTTCCAGCCGGATGTGATGATCATTTGTGACCGTGATAAGATAAAAGTGGATAAAATATTCGGTGCACCAGATTTTATTCTGGAAATACTATCTCCGTCTACTAGAAGAAAGGATAAAACGATTAAGCTATCCAAGTATGAAAATGCTGGTGTCAAAGAATACTGGATTATTGATCCGATGCAAAAGATCCTGATCACTTATAATTTCATGGAAGAAGATTGGTTCCCTGTAGTGGTACCTTTGAAGGGTACAGCGAAGATGGCTATTTTTGAAGGAAAATTAGAGATTGATTTGGATGAAATCATGGAATCGATAGAAGAGTTTGGCGGGAACGAAGGATAGAAATAGAAAAAATGCTGCGTAGATAAATAAAACAAAGAGTATATGTGAAAAAGGGGCTGTCGGTAAATAGACGAACCTAACAAAGACGTAGGGGTAGTAACTC
>JAUNNI010000021.1 GCA_030531555.1 Eubacteriales bacterium
TGATTGTTGAGTTGACCGAGAGACAGAAACAAAAAAGCCGGATCATGAATCCGGTCTCTCGTTTCGCACCATATCATCCAGTCGGTTCTGTATGTTCTCGATCCCCGTCTGGATGCTTTTACTTCCACATCGGAACCACCCCCTTTAAATACAGTAGCTTTGCTACTGATCTACTTCTGGAGTATTAGCCTGCGCAGAAGAATCAGGGACAGCACCAGTTTCAGGCTTTGCCTCCAAAGCAGGCTCTTGTTTTGCTGGGCAGAGTACGGCGGGAAAATGGAGTGGAGCTGCATTTCCTCGCATAGGGCGGACGATGGAAGAACGAGCTGATACCTGAAATTCCTCCGCCGTAACTTCCAGAAAAATCCCTTCATTCGTTTGCTTTTGAGAAAGGTATCCTTTGATACTGACGTGGGAACCTGGTTTGACAAGCTCCACCATGCGTCGGGCGATTCCTCGCCATGCGCTGACAGGGTATTCTTCCTTTTTTTCTACCCCAGCCGCGGTACGGTGAGATACGGCCAGTCTCATAACCGCATGCGGCGTCTTTTCTACCCCTGACACCATATCAGGAGCCGAGACAACGATACCGGACAAGAATACATGATTCATTTTCGATCCTTCTTTCTGTTTTTTCTGCAGTTCGGGAAGTATTCAGCCCTCCTTTCCGCACGAAAAAACGCTTCTTCGGAAATAGACGAATTTTCTGTCACATGCAAGCCGTCGGGCTTGCCTGAGCACATGTATTCGCCTTTCCCCGAGGGAAGCGTTATTTGCTTATGCTGTTTTCCCGATTTGCCACAAAAGAAAAGGAGATGGTAGCCCCAACTCCTTTCTCATTTTATCATAACATTTGTGAAATCCTTTGTCAAGGGCGCATTCTGTTGCATTTCGTTGCAAATTGATGCAATTTGGTAAAACGGCAGGAGAAAATGTCTATTTCCACACCATCGTCCGCAGAAAAACAAACGGCAACCGCCAATAACCAGTCGCTTACCGTGTTGAGCGTTATTCAGTCTTCTACTCTGTAGACGGCAGTATCATAAACCGTCAGATAAATAAATCGGTTGGCTCACACATCATTCATCAAAAACGCCGGAATCCACGATCTGGTTTATTGCTTCAATTGACACTTCATACGGAATTTGTTCCTCAAGGATTCGAGTTGTAACGCTTTCATAATCCGCTTTATAAACATCCTCTTTGACCAATCGGATCAGAATCTCTGACACATTCACTCCTGGCTGCGCGGAATGACAAATGCTGGTATTCTTAGCCCTGACTTCTCTTACTTCCTTAACGAGACTTCTGAAATTACCGTCAATGGGAATGAGCGGAAGCAGTTTATATATATCGTAGATGTGACGGGAATGCCGCCGTACATTCCCTTTCATGTAATAATCGCAGATAGCGAAAACCTTATCCGCCATCGTTCTGTCGATTCCCTGCACCTTCATAGAAAAGGGCGTCAAGCTGAATTCTTCAACGATGTCCGCCGCCTCTGTCTGCAGCATATCCCCAATATAGCTGTGAACAGGAAGAACTACGATTGGAAACGATACTTCCGCGAATGATGTTTCCAAAATTACCATGGGCTGTAAATCGCCATTCAGCTTCTCCGTAACCGTTTCATAATTAAGTATATATTTATTGTAACTTCTGTGGCTCCTTGTTTCATCAATATTTGGAATTGTCATGCCAAGGCTCCTCGCGACATCCTGAATTGTTTCTTTCACTTTTCCCATTTGACCCTGCGAAAGCTTAGTGTCGATTGTCACGTCAATATCTTCAGAAAACCGCTTGATAACCTTATGACACTTTGACAAAGACGTGCCGCCCTTGAACACAATAAACGGAAGTTTTTCAGCTAAGCCCTTCAATATGAGCGTGACATAATAGTCCTTTTCCACCACCGCGGGCGTAATCCCTTCTTGGTTCGCAGTAAAATGCACAGCATTCGCAAATTCATTTTTGATCTCATGTAGCCACGCCATTGATCAATCCCACCTCATACATATTTCTGTAGATACGATCCGGATAATACGGAAGGTACGGTTCTAAGTTTTTAAATCGCAGATGATTCGCGTTCATATAACCCAGAAGCCGATCTGTCAACGCTGTTCCATTCAGTTCCGAAATGTCCATTACTTCTTTCAGCAGATCGAGGAACTGAAGGATTACAGCATTTTTATCATCTATTTCCACATATGGGCGTCTGACGATCATACGCTGCTTGCCAAGCATGGTGTCCCGATAATCCGTTGTCGCTTTATTGGTATAGATTTCATACACTGCGGGAACCTGCGTGGTCAGCCCAAGTTGATTCGCGAAAAGCATCCCGCTTACATAACCGCAGCGTTTATTCTCATTAATCAAGTATTTCTTCCGTATGACTTCATCCACAGAAAGCATTGATCCAAATTGAAATATGGATTTTGCTGGACGGTAATAGATTCCAGCATCAAATCGCCTCATCCTGCCATCCTCTGTCAGTTTTTTTAGCTGCTGTCGGACGGAAGCTTCTTTCAACCCAGGAATACGGATTTCCGACAAGAAAATTGGTTCATTTTCTTGATAGTTTTTACACAGAAAATCATATACAGTGTTTATTTGCGCCATCATGTCCTCCTCCCTCAAAAACATTTTAGAAAATTAAATTTCACATTTGTTATTATACGCCGTCTGCAGCTACAATGCAAGAAGTTTTAAAAAAAATAAGTGGATTCAAATACAAGGAAAAAGCATGACCGAAAAGGCAAGAACAAAGATTCAATGTTCACCATGTTTCGATCATGCTGTATTGGTTCTCTATCATGTTCTCCCCAAAAAACGATCGATCCACCCTCTTCATTCGGTCATATTTCTTGAAACAGATCGTCCTGATATTTTTGACTGCCGCAGCGCTAAATCTTTATAATTCGTTTCGCATTCCAAGGGCCAACAGTTTTTATTATAGATTCCCTTTTTCTTTGCGGACAGTGCAGGAATAAGTGTTTGCTGTATAACACAAGATATTTTAATGCATCCTCCAATGGGAAAATGCATTGTACAAAGATATCGGACTGGTCAATTCTTTGGAGGATACGGTTTTGAATATGACCGGGGAAGGATTGGTACCAATCATAATTTCCAAATGTGACAATACGATATAAAGGAAAATCACCCTGAAATCTCTCTAAGCATTCTCCCAGAAGCGCGGACGTTTCGTCTGTCAGACAATAGGCAATATAGCGGATACGTGGAATCTTATTGATTAATGATACCATTTTCTCTGATGACAAGGGCCTGAATGGTTCAATCCATATTCCACAAATTGAATACTGAAAAATCAATTCTCCTGCTTCCATCTCTGTCAAAATAATCCCTCCTGTCAATCACTGTGCTTGCTCTTTTACCCTATCGGGTTTGAATGTTGCCATTGATCATCGGGTTTACTCTCTACATTGCCGTTCTTCTTCCTTTCAAAAATTTCTTTATTAGGCATTATTGGGATAATTATAGTTTCTTTCTTTGATAAAGTCAATCTAAAATCCCATCTTTGGGATAAACTGGAGGATAATGCATGAAGATTTATGGCTTTGAGGGGAAATGCAACACGTCGGGAGAAAGAGTGAAAATGGCGCGAGAGCATTTGGGCATCAGCCAAAGCCAATTAGCAGCGCGGTTGCAGGTTGAAGGTATTCAACTAAACCAGAAAGCAATAAGCAGAATAGAAACCGGTGATCGGGTCATTGCCGATTATGAACTGATTTTTCTGTCAAAATCACTGAAAGTTGACCTTGTTTGGCTATTGATGGGAGATCAAACGAAAAAGTAAAAAATCATTACTGTGCATCCTGCGGAGCAGCAGCAAAACAAGCCAGACTCAGGGAAAAGCAGCGCCGCTACCGGGAACGCCAGAAAGCAGCCCTTTAGCGTTACCGTTTAGAAAGAAAAAAGTCCAGGAAAATCAACGCTTCCCGGCTACCCAATCGGGGCAGGACGATATAATGGTCGCCCTGCCCCGATAACGGCCTTGAATGAAGCTGAAAAAGTCAATCAAAAGATTGTGCATTTTTCTTTCGATGCGTTGACATTATAACGGTATGCCGGTATAATATTATTGAAGGGAGTGACGCGCAGTGTATCTGGATCATCAGCTTCAGCAAAAAAACATGACCATCTATCGCCTATCGAAAGAAAGCGGTGTTCCCTATGCTACGCTGAACGATATTTGCAATGGCAAGACACGGCTGGAAAAATGCAGCGCTGAAACAGTGTATCGTATTGCTCACGCTTTGGATACCCCGATGGACAATCTGTTGGCTCCTTTTTTGGAGAAAAGAAGCAGCTTTGAACTGTTCAAAAGCAGCGTTTGCCACCGTTTGAAGGAGCTTGGTGATATTGATTTTATCCTGGATACCTTGCAGCGTGATGAAATCCGCGCTTACTATCAGCGCAAATGGTATCCCGAAAGCCTGTATCTGCTGGCCATGCTGGATTATATCAGCCGTTTGAATAACGTGCCGTTGTGCAAAGAGTATGACGATTTGCGAAGCGCAAAGCTCGACCATACCATTTATCCCGCAAGCGTATTGGCAATGTGCGCCGTAAGGGAAGATACACAAGCGAAAGAGAAAGCCAGAAGAGAAGCGATTCCTGAATTCCTGAAATACAACATTATTGAAAACGAGGTACGAAATGTCATCTGAACAAAGAATCGAATTTACCAAGGACAATATTGACTTATATCTGAAAGAAGTGGCGAAGGCATACAGAAAACTGGTGGGCAAAGATTTTCCTGCTGAAATCGTATTGATCGGCGGAGCATCCATCCTGGTCAATTATGGTTTTCGCGGCATGACCACAGACGTGGACGTATTGATCCATGCTTCATCCGGCATGAAAGACGCGATCAACCGGGTGGGCGATAAATTCGATTTGCCCAACGGTTGGCTAAACTCTGACTTTACAAAAACGCACTCCTACACCCCGAAGCTGTATCAATACGCAGTGTATTACAGGACGTATGCCAACGTGCTGACAGTCCGAACCATAGCGGCTGAATACCTGATCGCCATGAAGCTGTGTTCCGGCAGGCAGTACAAAAACGATTTGTCTGACGTACTGGGAATCTTGGCAGAGCACGAAAAGAGAGGCACGCCCATCACCATGGAGCAAATACAAGCTGCCGTTCAAAATTTTTATGGAGCATGGGATTATCTTCCCGAAAGCTCCCGCCAATTCATTGAACGCACCATGACAAATCCCCACCTTGAAGCCCTCTACAATCAGATTGCAGCCGCTGAAAAAGAAACGAAAGAATCCCTGATCGACTTTGAACAGAAATATCCTGGTGTAACAAATGAA
Source organism: Eubacteriales bacterium (assembly GCA_030531555.1). GTDB lineage: Bacteria > Bacillota > Clostridia > Lachnospirales > Lachnospiraceae > Anaerobutyricum. The sequence continues at coordinate 5,350 of JAUNNI010000021.1, forward strand.
GCGAATGTCAACGATATTATCAAGTCATTGAAGGAAAGGAAATGTATTCCGCTGAAAGAGCAGTTGAGCCAAGCGCAGCCGGAAAACGAGAAAAACATCCAGGCAAAGAAAACAAAACGCAAAAGAAACGCATCCGAACTGTAACAAAGCATAATTTAATAAACCATGCACATGAATGACTGTGTGTGTACATTGCGTCACTCTTACATCGAGTGGCGTTTTTATTTAAGGAGGGATGAACGTGGAAATTACAATGATTTCAAACAGTAGAAATGAAGCAAATCAGCCAGCAGCCACTTTTTACAAGGTGATTGATGGCAAGCCATTTATGGTTCAGGTTTTCTTTCCGTCTGCCAATGCTGAGTTGATGCAGAACAAGATAGAACGTATGTTGAGAATGGACATTTTGAGAGATATGAGAAAAATGTCATAAGTATCGGGTAACAATGGCAAATACGCCAGGTTAAATAACGAAGAAAAAACTTTGAAAATTTCAAGAAATACTATTGCATTTGAGTGTACAAATCCGGCTTTCCATTCGTCTTAATTAGTGAAGGAAGGAGGTGATCGGTATGGAGCGTGCTGCGGTACCCAGCATGACCCGAGAGCAGATATTGGAAACATGGGTTCACACCTATGCAGGAGCAATCCTAAAAACCTGCTTTATTTATTTGGCCGATCATGATCTTGCACAAGACGCGATGCAAGATACGTTTATGAAAGCATGGGAATACAAGGGGTGGGAGCTATTAAGGAGATCAAAAAGTCGTTCGGAGAAAAGTCCTTGGATTCTCTTAGCAAATATAAGATTGGCTATCTTCACAAACGGATTGCTGATACTGATAATCTTAATACCTTACTTCAGTGGGATTCCATTATTACTACAGACACAGAATTCCTTTCCGATGGTTATAGGGTTCAGTTTACTCAAATCATAAATAATGGCATTATGACCGATGAAATCTTTGACTTAGTAATCGAGACGGCAAATATTGGCAACGGATAACAGTCAATCACAATTCCACGACAATATAAATCCCTATGCAAAAAGATCTGACCCGCTCAACCTAAAAGATTGAATCGGGGCAGATCTTTTGTCAATATAGTAACACCTTAGGCATCATAGACAGCGTATTAAATTCTCTTTCTAAACTTGTCCCTGAAACTACGTCTGACCATCCACTATTTTCTTACCGTTGAAGTGTTAGGTGGATTGCGAGGGTGTCGACGTAAACGAGTTGTAAATCATGTTTCCGTTTTAAATATGAATAATCATTTTTTAGTCAAAATGTAATTAATTACATTTTGGTATGTGCCATTATAGACTTGACTGCACTATATTTAATAGAATAATACTTGAAATTATGATACTACAAGAGAAAGAGGCATATTAATGGCTTGCTACGCTGTCCAAGATGGGGCAAGCATTAATGAGCGTCTTTTTAAAACACAACCCGACCACAAGGACATAAACAAAGTGGCAACAGAGAAAGATAAAAAAATATAAATTTTAAAAATCACTATTGCTTACTTAATAGCAGCGGCTACATTTCCTTGTCATCGTCGTACATAAAGTTTCCCTTCCATCAATTCAAAGACAAATTCACAAAGATATTCAATGTCCTGGGAATGATGGCTTGCCAAGATAATTATTTTACCTTTATCTTTTAACTGCTTAATCAATTCATAAGTTTTTTGAACAGCATTTTTATCTAAACCATTAAAAGGTTCATCAAGCAAAAGAATTGGCGGATCGTCCATCATGGCCTGAGCAATGCCAAGGCGTTGACGCATTCCCAAAGAATACTTACCTACTCTTTTCCGTATGTCTTGCGACAAACCAACATCATCCAGCAGATGAAAAATTTCTTGTTTTGTCACTTTTCGCCGCAAAGACGCAAGCATCTTTAAATTGGAATATCCAGAGAAATTCAACAAAAATCCAGGTGCCTCGATAATTACACCGAACGTGCCTTTGGGAGGAGCTTTTCTTTGCTCATTGAATCGCACAGTTCCTTGATCCACAGGCAGAAGGTCGCACAGACATTTCATAAAAACAGTTTTACCGCTTCCATTTTCTCCAATTATTCCGTAGACGTTTCCTCCGTAAAATGTTTGAGAAATATTGTTAAAAACGACCTTTCCCTTAAAGGTTTTCGATAAATTCTCCACTTTCAATACATTAGTCACTGTATTCACCTCCTATGTTCATTTCGCTTTCAAAACGCTTATTTGATTGAATCAACACAATATAGGCGAGAAGAAAAAGAAGCAAAAAGGAGCAGAAAGGAGCCAACAAACAATATAGCTCAGATGGACGGCTTGGATGGAAGGATGCTGTTTTGATTATTTCCAATCTGCACCAGGAAATTGGCGATATATAGTATAATGCATCCGGTAAACCCATATATCCAATAGCAGAATCCAGTATTGCTATCACACCCGCAATGGATAAGACGATTCTTTTTCCGATAAATGCAGTGCCTATTAGCATTAGGCTCCCCAAAGCGGATAAAGAACAGACCAAGAGGGCGCTTGCCAATAGCCATGCCTGAAGAGGCGTATATGATGACAAAATCACAGCAGGCGTGTAAAGATAACTATTGCCTACCGCATTACCGTAAGACATAGTATTTAATGCCTTGTCCCATGTAAAAGGATGCATGAATGACGCATTTTCTATGATGGCAATCAAAATAAAAACAAACAGGACGTAGAGAATGCTTGTTATTAAAATATAGATCATTCTTGCCATCCACGATTGCCGTTGGGTAATTCTGATGTGTACAAAGAGAGAAAGATTGGTAACGAACGGAACATCAGAAATCAACACAAAGTAACCGAGCACGACCCAGAGCATAAGATAATTATAAGAAGTTAAGCAGGCAAATGACCCATACGCATTCACGTGAATGTTGTACTGCGCAACGATCTGGCGGGCAGATCCAATCAGCGTATCCAGGATTATGACCAGCAAAGCAACTACCAAATATAATTTAGGCTGCTTTATCAGTCTTTTCAGAAGAATGATTACCGTATTCCAGATGCCCCGATTACACATGTCGAAGCCTCCTCTTCTGAAGAAAATAAAATGCCAAAAAACAAATCATCGCTATGAGTATAAAAATTCCACCAGATTTATAAAAAACATCTGTTCTGGAAGCTTCATCAATTCCTCCCATTGCCAAAACGACAACATGAGGTAAATTGAAGGTGAAAAGTATTTTGCATAACACTTCCATTGAAAGCACCACGGATAGATAGATCAATTGGGAGCTATTTACAATACTGGAGATAACCATCCCAACACTTGCCCACATCATGCCAGACAGCCCTTGCAGCAAAGCATAAAATCCAAAATATAGCCCCCATTGTTTTTTTTGAACAAGATCTCGCATGTATTCATAAACTGGTTCTGCCTCCTGCATTTTCATCTTCAATACCAACGGATGGCTGATCGGCAAGATTGTCAGAAACAATAGCATTCCCAAAGCGGTGGCCAAAGCGCCAAGAAAAGCGGTCGCGAGAAAGCGAATTGTCAAATACTGGCGGATCGTTGCGCGCTGCAAGATGAAGTTACTATATCCGCTTTTTATATCTTCCAGCATGCTGCAACCTAACGGCAAGACGGCGGCGACGGGAAATAACTCGGTAAAGGAGCTGAACGCAACAGACGCATCAAGAATATATAAAATATCTCCTGAACCTTTTTCTGGCAAGGCACCGAGCATGTATACAGTGGTGCATAGAAGAATAGCCCCCAGAAAGCGCCAACTTAGCAATCCGCGCTTTAGATCCACTTTCAATTGATACAGCAAGTTGATTACCTCCGTTACTCTCCTTGCCCAAATGTGTGAGGGATATACTCACCAGTAATGGCATGGATGTAATCCGTATGATACCAGAAATCCCGAAACTTTTTGTAGTCCTCTTTGTAATATTCTTTATAATAAAAACACCAGACTGGAATCATTTGATATGAATGCGACTTGCGGGTAGTATCTTTCAAAACCAGCCATTCCAACAGGATCTTGTCGACAACAATGGGTTCTGCGCTGTCCCAAATCGTGCTGGAAAGATGCTGTCTGTACCTTTCAATGGCCTCTTCCAGAGGGAGAATGGTCTGGGGGGTAGACCGTGCCTTTTCATTTTGAAAGAAGCAGTCTACTGCCTGAAACTCCAAAATTCTTTCCGGATTAATTTCACAGCAGATTCCCGCATCGCAAACCTTCAATCCTCTGCAGACATCACGGCCCCCCCGATGCAAACGGATTCCCTGGTAGTAAACTGGTATCTCGAGATAATATACTTCCTCATCCTCTGTCCAGTCAAGTTTCACAAGTTGATCTGGAAATTGTTCAAGCCATCCCTGCGATTTCTCCATCAGTGTTTCCACGTTCCAGGCATCCACATAGGATGGTTCTCCTACCACATAGTTGAGATGTCGGAAAACGGGTTCGATTCGGGACAGGGCCGTTTGATAATCGAACCGCGCAAGGATGGGAACACTTAACTGCTCCTGCTCGTGGCAACGGAAATAATAGCCTGTGGAGTACGCTTCGGCACGGGCTTGAGAATAAAACTTGGAATCCTCATAATGCGCGAAACTAAGGATACCGGGTTCTGACCCCGCATGAATTTTCCGTTCATCATTAGATAAGGCAATTTCTCCATGCAGCATTTTTGTTCTTTTTATGGTTTCGTCACCGGGAGACCCCACGGCAAGAAGGCGACGCACCTCATCTTCTGAGTACCGGTATACTTCTGCTGTCCACTCGTTGCATTCTGTAGGAATAGCGATGTCAGTTAAAGCATCTATTCTTATAACACATCCACCGCAATCCAGCGTTTTTTGTACCGCTTTCCACTCTGCTGCAGCCCATTCTGCCTTTCCTTCCGACATTAAGAATAAGGGAGACCACAGCATGAAGGAAAGCAAAAGACAGGGCAATCGTAACATGCACTTTTTCACAGAAAACCTCCTTGGGAGAAGGCTGGCCATATGTGCCTTTCACGTATGGCCCGCCGAGTTATCGAATCATGGATTAGGGGTTCCAAGTGCCGCCAGTAGATCCGGCCGATACGCTCGAGTATTGACTGTGTGTCACGGCAAGATAATAACTCACCCCTTTCCATAACCGAGGTTGTCCATTTCCGTCATATAGTGTCGTCATGGTAACATGTCCGGTGCCTGTCTTTCTTACACCGTTAGAGGCCTGCCACACAGGACTGCTTTTCCATACACGAAAATGGAATGTGGCGTTGGTAGTTATATAAGAAACATCTGCACCCGCGGCAACACCATTACCTGTGGTTTTTGTGACTGCGGAGGTGTTGTAGACACCATTTTTCGAAAGTGTCGGTGTAGAGAATCCTGCAGCGCTCGCCGATGAAATGGTAATGCACAGAAGCATGACTACAGCCAGTAGCATTGATACGAACCTTTTCATGATAAATCCTCCTTTTTCGATGTCTCAACTTTGAAAGGAAACAGCGTGTTTGCAATTACATAATCAATTTCACCACCCCCTTTTTTATCGCAAGGAATGAATAGAAAACAGTTTTGTGCCCGCTATATCATCGATGCCTGCTTATACCACCGGTTCCCCTGTGTAAGCATCAATGCATATCACTTGGCGATCTTCATCTCGCAAGTAGTTGATATAAAAACTCCAAACGGGTTTCAAGTCAATGTCCAAGCAATCAATTGTCGCAGGAAATGGAATATACTCAAGCGCAATGAAATCTATTATCATTTTCGACTCAAACGTAGGGAAAATAAGTGATTCCAGATGTTTATTCAAAGCTTCGATTGCTTGATCCAATGATAAAATCTCTTTTGGGGATGACTTTTCGCTGGTTTCAAAAACCAAGGGAACAAGAATATTGGATACACCCTCTGCGTCAATATACATTGTTATATAGGACTTAGGTGTGATCTCTTTCCGTCGAGTTTCCTGCCCCCACGGAATAAGGCGTATTTCATCAATCAACCGCTCAAAGGCTATTTCAATAAAGGCAGGCTCATACTTAACAGGCGGTCGATCCTCTTGAAATACGGAATAAATGGTCATTTGCAATGGCTCTCCCACCTCTATTCCAATACCCTCCAGCGCCTTTATTGCCCTCTGTACAAAATCATGCAACTTGGAGTTGGGGGATAGAAATGCAGATAATTGGTTTTTATCATATGTATCTTGCGTATATATCCCCTCCATTGCATTCACATAGCAGGCTTCTGCACGTCCGTTCATATAACGCCACGTAGTATTTGGATCAATCAGGAATACAATACTTTCATAGGTCACCTCATCAAAGAGCAACGCGCATCCGTTTCCCAAATCGAATATCTGAGGAGAATTGTCACTTTCCAATAATTCAAAATCAGAGAACCGTTCTATCGCATCAAATTTCCATGTCTGAAGGTGTGTGATATAAGAGGACGCCTGCTCGCATACATTGCACTCTATATCAGCATCAATACTTATGGGAACATCAGCATTTTCTGGCATCCACTGGATATGAAGCTGGATTTCTTCTGCGAACACCATCTGGCCGCCAAGAAGGAGCGAGAGGAGCAGCCATACAAGAAAAAATAACCAATGCATCCTCTTCACAAGACCACCTCTTATTGGTAAACCCGTATTAATATGATTTGATAGGACTTATTACAGTGGTTGTTTCTAACAAAACTCCTGTAGGAGACAATATCTTTCCCTGAGAGACAACGCGGTAATCATACCCCGCAGTGACGGTACGCAAACCCCCAGCTTGCACGGTCTGACCATTGGTTCCCGTGCCCAGCCAGATCGCAATTGTTTGCCAGGTGTTACCTGTTTTTCTTTGTAAGCGAACAATAATCCTCGCTTGATTTTCAGAACCAGACGGCTTTAGGATTCCTCCGCATCGTGCAGAGCCATTGATGATGGACAATTTTGCAGTAATTAAATCGGTATGCGAATACCGCAACGGCGTTTCACAGATTTCTGAATGACCGGTTGCTATCGAAACGGCGAATATGGTCAGCAAACAAATTACCAAACCCATTCTTTTCATCACAAAAACCTCCTTTTGTTGATTCTACTTATAAAGACAACAAAAGGAGGAAAAGTGCAACTTTTCACTTTAAAAAAAAGTTATCTGACTCTTTTTACGCTTCGAGCAACAGTGATGGCCTGCGATAATTCACCATCAATTACCACAATAAAACATTTATTGTACTCCGTCCATGATATCGTTGATTTTCCTGTCTTTTCAACAGCTAAAGCATCCGCATCATGAATGGTCAAAACAGAGATTTTCGCATTCTCTGTATCGATGTTTATTCGTGAATCTACATCTAGTTCAAAGAATGCCATCCGCCGTTGTTCCGAATTTGTATATTCTACAAAGAAAGAGGATGCGGTTTCATCACCAGTTTGATCCAGCACATATCCTTCCGGAATATAAGAAGGAAAATAATCACCGGTCCAACTATCGGGAATATTAATTAAATAATTGGGATTCAGGTCAACACTAATTTCTGTATATTTCCCTGTCATATTAATCAATAGTCCACGTACATTTGATTGAAATTCAGGGACAAGCGCAAAGCAACTTGCTGCACTAATCGTGACGATAGCTATAACAACGAAAACAAACATTACTACGGATTTCATACGACGCAGCAATTCAATTGATGTTTTTTTTATCTTCGTGCTTCTAATTCTATGGCGAATCAGCTCAAATACCTTCGGCTTTGAATATTCAAATAACTGCTGCAATTCCTCATCCTGTTCGAAAGCAAGTTCCATTCTTTGTATTTCTGTTTCCTGAAAATCAAAGAATGCAAGTTTCAGTTTGGCAGCTTCACATTGTTGAAGAAGTAATTCGCGAGTATTAAAGCTTTCTGCTTTTTCCATCATTTTTATCCTCCAGTATGGATAGCAAGCAACGCCGTGCTCTCGTTAAATATTGCCTTACGCTGTTTTTCCCTATTCCCATGGCATATGCAATTTCTTCATCAGATAAATCGTCAAAGTATTTCCAACGCAATAAGTCTCTTTCTCGTTGGGGCAGGCGTTTCAATCCGTTGACCAACTCCTCGTTCGTGAATGCGACCAGAACGATATCTTCTAAAGAAATTTTCTCATCTTTGAAAGATTCCAGCACTTCTTTTTCCACAACAACCGCCTTTTTGCGAGTGGACTTAATGTTGAAATTGATGGATGTCCTTATAATAGTACTGACAATGTAACTTCGCAAAACGCTACTATCTTTTTGACGCAATAAAGGGATTTTATCAATCAGCCGGATAATAGCATCATGGATAACATCCTGAGCATCTTCACTGTTTTTAACTCTGGAAAGAGCAACAGTATACATAAGTTTGTAATAATTAATATAAAGCTTTTCCATAAAAGCACGATCACTATCGTTTTCAATCAAAAGAATTGAACTTGGGATAATAATCAAGGATATGCCTCCCTTCTTTTAATGTAAATGATGTCAATTGAGTTGGTATGCGGGCAAATGTAGAGTTTAAAGATTCTTCCAAGAGAATAGTTTTGACAGTCTCTAGCTTTCAAACGATATTCACAGGATAGCCCAAGGCATTTGAAAATGGTTAATTTGGGTTTTCTTTGGAGAAATGCTTTATCGGCTATCAGGATGCCTTTATTTCCATTATTGTTTAAGCAAAACGGGTGTTTTCTATCAACTGTCTTATAAAAAAATGCTCTGTTAATGGAAAAAGAAAGTAGAAGTAAATACTGCTGCGCAAAGTAATAAATGATGGTTAATGAACGGAATTTTCCCATGAGCATAATATTATTTTATTATGTAGAAGTCAGGTTAGTGTATTCTCTGAAAACGCGCAAAAAAGTGGATCTGTTTGTATATCCTACTTGTTAAATAATGGAATGAGCAGTCAGACTCGTTACCTTTAATAGCTTCATCACATGATAAACAGCCAATACTGTATCTCGTAGACGAAAGAGAAATTTAGCAGAATCAACGTGAAGGGGATCGATAGAACTACGGGCATGAAGAATAAAGACGTCAAAAAAGTACGCTTCAATATTTCCCTCCTCTCTTTCCATTGATACATAAAAGTATCCTTGCTTACTACATAATGATAGCACAAAAAAGAAATTTATCAAGCTCAAGGAAAATTGAAATAGCTGTGTTTCTGACAGAATTATTGCTTCCCCCAAAAAATGTGAATCAAGCTGCATGTTTTGCAAGAAAAACCGAGAAGAAAGAAGCGATGAGGTAGGGGTATTGGAAAGATAATCAAGCCGATTCTGATATTATTTTACGTATTTCGTTTTTTTTCCCATTGTAATAGATTATAGGCAAATTCATCTTGTCTTGGTTTAAAAGAGAAACACAATGGGACATATTCGCCATAATTATTTTTGCTCCTGTTAGTACACCATGTGCATGCGGTCAAATCATGATCAATCAATTCATTTGTTTTCCCATTGTTCCAACAAATCTTTCCGTCATAATAGTTGGCAACGCCATAAGCGGTTCCTAACAATCCAGAGCATATTCTAATAATGCCATCAGGATGAACTAAAACTCTCTCACCTAATTTCGCTGGACAAAACCCATAGTAATTTGGATTATTAAGAAAATCATGTCTTGTTATGAATGATTGAGGTAGTCTAACCGATATCGGGTATTTTCCTTCGCTGATTTTCAAAGATATCTCATTATAAGCTTTTACCCAATCATCTGGATGAACTTGTAAATCAGAAGACCATAGGTCAATTGGCGTGCCATCTTTTATTAGTGCATGAAAATTCACTCTACTAACGCCTAAACCAGCTGTATAATATATCAATCTCTCCATATAGTAGTTTCCATCCGTATCTTTTTCTAATAGTTCCTGGTATACACAACACGTAACATCAACTCTATATCCGAGAGAAATCGCACGGTTTATATTATCAATTTCTTTTCGAAAAACTCCTTTTCCACGAATCAAGTCACAGGATTTCTCGTCATAACCATCCATACTAAATGAGATTTCATCGATCTGTCTAAAGGAGTCGAGTTCCAGAATTTCTGATGAGAAAGTACCATTTGTATCGATTCTCACATGTTCATATCCAATTTTTTTTGCTATGGCAATTAAATCTCCCAGCAGAAGTGGATTCTTTTGATATTTGCCATATAGTGTTGGCTCACCTCCGAGTAGAGTTAGCTTTCTTGCTCCAAGTTCATAAAAATCAGTTATCAGTTTAACAGCCTCATCATAGTCGATTTCTTTCTTACCAATACAAAAATAATTGTTTGGTTTATAAATGCATTGAGGGCAGTTCAAGTTGCATTCATTTATTACATATAAAAAAACTTGCTTCAAACCTTTAAAATGGTTTCGGAATTTCTCATCAATATCGTAGTACATTACATCTCCCCCTTATATGTTTTTTCTAAAACCAAAAACGGATACCCTCTTCGATCTCTCTTCCCAATCTTTGCATGTAGCATTAATAGAATTTTATTAAAATGATCATAAACATTTTCTATCGCGTCATCACTCACTTCGTCCATTGCTTCTAACTCAATATACCAGCCTAAAACTTCCACAAAATCTATGCTTATCTCAACATGTTCAAAAATCCACGAATTTCTCGTTTTGTTAACGTCGATAATTATTTGAAAATCCATGGCCTCTAATATCTTTTTAACAGCATACGCATCTTGAATAACCGTTTCATATTCGTTGCAATAATTCTGAATTACAGCACCAATAGGAAGAAACTGTTTATAGTTAATACTACATTTTTGGCTTGTTTCTCGAACTCTTAGCCATTCTGAAACAATTTCTTCTGACAAAAAATTTCTGTGAGAGGGAGTGTAATATGTATCATGTTGCACTTCATTTATTCTCTTCTGTTCCAGATTTAAACGTTCAATATACTGAAATACTTCTTCAGCATTATGTAATGGATATTTAGCTTCAACTTCTTGATATTTACTCATCGAACTCATCCTTTCAAAGTCAGTTGCTGAATTATTTACTTCTTATTTTAGGACTTAAGACAGACCTCTGCACAATATTTGATTGTAGTACCACTCCCCCATCCAATCCTTATCGTAGCTTATCTTCTGTATTCTCCAAATACTAGCAAAAGACCCTATTATGATCCTTCATTCATTCCATCATTCGCTGTTCTCCATATCTTCTTATAGAACTCCACAAAAACGCTAAATAGTTGTTTGTTGTCTACTTTTGTAATTTCAAACAAAACCTTATATTGGGTAAAAGGAAGGTGAAATTCCACAATCATTTTTCCTTCTTCGGTATCAGCATCTGCAATTGTCATGCTCATGGGTATAAATGCATTAGACACCGCCAGCTTAAATGATTCTTGACCGCTTATCTGTATAATGTGATTTTTAATATTTTTCAGATCTCCATAAGACCTAACTACTTTTTCCCGATAATCTGTGGATGTGTCATAAAATTTATTAAAATGTGCAACATCAATAAGGATATTGTATATCTGTAATAAACTCTTGTACTTATCCTCCCTATCTAATTCTCTTTTGATTTCATCCATACTCAATGAACCGTTTTTTATTTTTTCAAATAATTCAGATAGCACACAGTTTTTTTCCTTAAAGCATTGTGAACAAAGATTTTTTACTGCAATGCTGGGATTCATCATGCATATTTGTATTTTAACCCCCTTTTTTGCCATTGATTTTAGCGTTGCTTCTCTTTCAACCACAGAAGTTAAGCTGACACCTAATACCCAATAAGTTTTTGTAACACTTTCATATATTTGGTTAAACTTTTCATCTCGTGACTTTTCATCTTGCTTAACAATAAATGCGTCTATCTCCCCTTTTGGTAAGCTTTCTTTTCTTTTCTTTTTGGAAAAAAAATAGAACATTGAAATAGTGATTAGAGATACTATATAAAGACCTAAAACCACCAAAGCTACCAATTTGAAAGTATTTGATATGTGTAAAATGTACTCTTTCTCTTTGGATAATTCAGGATTTGAAATAAGTTTATAATAAGCAGAGAATCCAGCACCAAATACAAAAAAAAGCACTCCAGTAGCAATAATATATGGCGCAGGAACGTTTTTCTTTATCAGATCCCAAACATGGCGGCTTCTTGCTTCTTTCTCGTCACTCATAGATCATTTTCCGAGAATTATCTCGGCACTCCTTCCAAAGCATTCTCTTATTACATTATAGTACATACAAGATTCATTCAGCATACACTTTTAAGAAAAATGTCGAAAACAAATATTTAGCGCTTCAAGCCACTAACAGAGAGTTATTAATGCCTAAGAATCGCCCAAAAAGAACTATTAGAAGGTTTTGCAAACCTGTAGATAAAAGTAAAGAGAGAAAAACGAAAACATTTCACCCACAATTATCTGTACAGCAAACAAGCCTGCAACAAAGGGTTTTTGTAGATAAAAATAGCGCAGTCGCCTCCGCAGCCAAGCGTAAGCGGCTGTTCTGCGCTTGCGGCGCTCTTGACATCGCTGGAGGGCTGTGCTCGTCAGGAATCAAGAAAGGCTTCGCCTCCCTCTGCTCTAGGGAGCCTTTTTTCATGTTAGCAATGCAGTCAATGGTGCATCCTCCAGATGATTGAGGTATTGCTTCACCCTGGCATAATAGATCCGCAGGAATTTCGCCGCGCCTGCGACCATATACACATAGAAGTGCTTTCCTTCGGTTCGCTTTTTGTCCATGAAGCAAAAGACAGGATCATTCGGATCGGCACGGCATAAGCTCATTCCGCAAACCAGGAACAGCGTCCTGCGGAGCCGGGATGATCCTCGTTTGGACATATGCCGGGACTTGGCCTCAAAGTCGCCGGATTGAAAAGGCGGAGCGTCCACACCGGCAAATGCGACCAAAGCCCCTTTGTGGGTAAAGCGCCGCACGCCGCCAATTTCAGCCATGAGTTGCGGACCGGTGATCCGTCCGGCTCCCTGCATGGCCATGACCACTTCATACTCCGGCAGCAGAGAAGCGAGCCGAAGCATTTCCCCACGGATGACCTGAAGCGATTCATAGATCGTGTTCAGCGTATGAACCGCTTGCATGATCAGCAATTTTGTACTATCATTCTTAGGGAGCGTGGCGACCGCATTCCTGGCTTGGGCGTGGATATACTCCGCGTCCGAGGAGCTGTAACGGTATCCGTTTCTTTTGCACCATTTTTCGAGGGTGATGGCAAAGGAACGGAGGGATACGGCCGCCACGCAATCTTTATGCCAGAAACGTTCCACAAAATCGATCCACTTGTGATGGCCGTCTTTGGCAGGCGGGCTTGACGAGAAGAATTGATTGGCGTTTGGGAATGTCTGATCCAGAAGGGAAATCAGGCCGTTGCGCAGGGCGGTGCTTGACTGAAGTGTACGCTGATACAGCCTGGACTGAAACTTCAATTGCTGCCTTGTTTCATCCTCCTGATCATATCTTTTCAATTCATCCCAGTATGCCAGAGCATAACTGGCCAGCTTGAGAGCGTCGGCCTTATCCGTTTTTACCTTGCGCAGGGAATTGTCACTGAACTGATGCGTCAGAATGGCGTTCACCACGCTGATGAAAAAGCCGGCCTGATGCAGCACCGACGCAACAGGCCGCCAGTACAAGCCCGTATGCTCCATAACGATCCGGATCTCTCCTCCGACTTCCCGAAGCGTTTGAACGAGCTGCTGAAGCCTGGTTGGTCATGTCGGACGTCAAAAGGCTTTCGCACGATTTCGCCGCCCGGACGCCGGATGGCCACGGTGCTTTTGCCTTTTGAAACGTCGATACCAACCGCGGTGATGAGGTTTGGGTTCATGGGCAGACCCCCTTCGTATTGTTTGCCGGTGGCCGCCGCTGCTCATGACCGATTCAGCTTGCTTGGTTACTCGAATGTATGGGATGATCCCCAGCTTCAACCTGCATCAATCGAACGCTGCAATGAGGAGGCGGCTGACAGTTTGCACCTTCGAGCGTTTCATCTCATGCAATGCGTCGTCAGTCCGGCTTCCTCCCCATTGTAGCTTAGGTATGAGCCAGCGCATAGAGTTTTGGACACTCTATTTACCGGTCAAACATATTGTAGCAAGCAAGGCAAAGTGCCTCCACTTTGCGATATGCTTGTTGGTGAGCGTCCTCCCCAAGCCCCTCCCTTTACGCATGGTGTCCCATGCGGCTGCGCGTTTCTGCGAAACACTTCCATCAGAACCGGACACGCCGGTGAGAAAGACCCTGATCCTGCTGCGGCTCGGTGTCCAGAATCCGACGCACGTTTTCCTGAACGATCAAAAGCTGGCGCATTTCAGCCCGATCCCGTTTGTAATCTGCATAAAGCGCGTTCTTTTCCGATTGCAGGCTTTCGTATTCTGCGTTGAGATCTGCCACCTTCGGCAGCTTCTTCACGCCCATGGCATCAAAGGCTTTCTTTGCCGCCCGGTGCATGGCGATTTCCTGTTCGTGCTGGGCCGCGAATTTGGGCGACCAGTTGGATTTCTTATATTGCGCGTATATCTCCCGTGTTTTGGAATAGTGGATGATATGCGTTTTTATTTGAGCGATTTCCCGCTGACGATCCTCGATTTCCCGAATCCGCTTCATGGCTTTTTCCGTTTTCACGCTGGCTTCGTCGGCGCGGCGGTCAAGCTCAGCACGATCCAGGAGGCCGTGCTCCCGCAGATAAGAAAAGGTCTTTGCCATCTCTTTCAGATTGAAGCCCTTGGCCCACCGTTCATACCCGGGGCTTTTTGCTTTTTGCAGCCGCGCCTGAATATCCACCAGCAGATTGACCTTTTCCGGCGTGCCCTGCGTTATGGTATTCTTCTTTTCCTGGAAGGGCGTTTTCCGTTCCTCGCCATGACCGGGAACAGCTAAACGATGAATCAGATCAGCCTGGGTGTACCCTTCTCCCAGTGAATCCAAACGCTTGAAGCGTTCCTGCCCTGGGCAGCGCATAGCGATATGCTTCCCGGTTTTGACTTCCCACCCATCCGCTTGCAGCATAGAAAGCAATTCCGGTAGATTCTTCGGATGCCGCGCAAGTGCGTTTTCTATGGCGGTGCGCAGTGCGTCCCGCTGAGAAGCGGGCTTGGACACATGATGCGTTTCCATCCATTTGTTATATCGCTGCCCGCGCTTTTTCGGATGCTCGATCACGGAATAGCCGTTCTCTATGCAGATCACATCGTTCAGGCGGCGCAGCGCGAAGGAGGAACCGATGAAATTCCGAAACTTCCGGTCGCAGTCCAGGTTCACGGCACTGATTATGATATGATTATGGAGATGGTGGCGATCCGTGTGTGTTGCCACGATGTAGGCGTTATTGCCATGGTTGAATCGCCGGGCAAGCTCCTGGCCCAGCCGGTTCGCTTCCTCTGGGGTGATTTCGCCGGGCAGGAACGACTGCCGCATGTGATAAGCGATCACGTCATCCTTTCCCCGATATCGTCCGGTGCGGTCCAGGTATATTTTTTTCATGTACATGAACTCCGCGTCGGCCAGCGCCGGATTGCAGCCGTACCCCGTCACCAGACTTTCGCCCTGGGTCTTTTCCGGATTCTTCACATACTGAATCACCCGGGCGATGGATGATCCCGCCGTACAGTTTTTCCCCACATGCAGGGGGATGAGATTGGTTGTCGCCATGATGTTTTCCTCCGCAAAAAAAGAAAAGCAAAGAGATACTGTGCACATATCGCATAGAATCCATTCGCTTCGATAGGCTATTACTTGTATATGGAATGAACTATTCCTCTAAACGGCACTGTAACAAATCTATGCCATTCTCATGTAATTCGGTAGAAATGCAATGGGGCTGAAGCTAAGTTTTTTCCCTGTCTTCAAGCGTTTTCAATCAAGGTTTTTATTTCGTTTTCTATTGAAATAAAACGTTTTTCGTAAGTTGAAAGCTCTCCTGCTAAATCGGGATTGCATTCTTTAGCTTCTTTAATGTATTTATCTATTATCTGTTTTAGTTCATTAAGAGAATTAAAAACATTAACAATTCTATATTTGGCAACTCCATCACTACAACCTACACAGTCGGATTTATATAATAACAATAAATGAGTTATATCTATTGATTTTTTATAATAATAGAATGCTTCATACAAGTAGAACTCTTTAATACTCTTTTTTTCGATCCCATCAGGGTAATCACCATATATGTAAGTTGTCAGTGAATCATAGGCAGCAATTAAATAGTCACAAGCAATATTGTCAAATTTTGCAATGAGCTTTTTCTTTTTTGAAAACGATAGTTTTGTGTTTTTATATGATTTTCTTTCCTGATGAAAACGAATTTGCTTTAGTATCCAAGAAAATAGTTCGCGAAATACAAAATATGCAGTAGACAGTAGTATTACAAGAGAAATGTAACTCCCTAGTGTTTTTGTAGCATTATTTGAATAGATTTCGGCAAGCAAACCAGAAATAAGCGCAGAAAAAACAGTGGATATTATTTCAACAATCATTTCATCCTGAGAATTGCTTATTTCCTCTACACTATCATCAATTTTTTCAGTAAGATAGTGTCTTAGCAATTCAATATATTTACTATCTTTCATAAATCCACCTCCACTTCAATATTATATCCTAAAACAGAAAAAGCTGACCGTTCAATCAAAAATTATTGCCAATGCTTTTCGACAAAGTCAATATCGTTTTGTTGCCATTTAGTCCAGTCCATCGCTAAAAGGCCATTAGTATCTAAAACTTCATCCTGTAATTTTGTGCAACGCTCAATGTACTTTATGTCACTTGTACTACCAATCAGTCTTTCCATTTCTTGTTGAATGATTAGTATTTGTTCACTGCAGAGGATTTGTCCAATACTGTTTTGATGTATTTGATTAATAAGAGAAGGGTCACTGGAAGATATTTCTGTATATTTTCTTAAAACAAAATAAATAAGAGGAATAGTAGAAAAGGGAATCCGCACTAAAAGCTCGCCATTATATTTCGTAATAGGAAAACGATAATAAGAACGAAGCAACGATGTTATTTGCCTCACGCTCATTCTTCTTTTTGAACGACGTATCCTGTTATAATGGTAATAACGATTGTAGTCTTCCTTTAATAATCTACAAATCTTTACGATGTCCTGCGTTTGATATGTGTATTTTCCTAAAATTAATAGCAAGCTTTTTAAATTCATATTAGTAAAAGCAAAGTTATTGTTCATTAAGTAGAAATTTGCATATATCCTTTCTGGGTTAATATCATGATGATAATATATCTTCTTTGATCCATTATGCATTTCTGTATTATTGTTCATGTAAGCTTTCTTCCTTTTCTGTAGTATTTAAACAACCACTTCAAAAAAATATAGTGCAGAAAAAGGTCAAACGTCATCCAAGGGGAAAAAAGAAAGAGCCAGCAGCTTTTCTGCTTTTTCAACGGTTTTAGAATTTACTCTCCACCATTTCATTATTCCATCATAATAAGAAAAGCGGAGGGACGCCATGCGCATATCACACAGCATCCCTCCGCTTTCTCATGCTTTGATTTTCGTAAGCTGCTGATACACCTTCCGCATTTCTTCCGTAAGCTGTTCCAAAGCCGCTTTGGCTTCCGACAATTCGCCGGAATACAGACGGCCCGTGCTGTTGACGCGCCGGGCAATCTGGTTCAGGCTTCCGGCACAGCGGCCTAGCAGCGCGGAGAACTGACGGAATTCAGGTACATCCAGCACCAGCACCCGCCCTTCCAACACCAGTTTCCGCATAAACGCTTCCCTGCCGGTCATACGGGACGCAGCCTGCTTCTGCTCGATGATGTCCAGTTCTTCCTGATTCACATGAAATTGAATACGGAGCGGTCTGCTTTTGTTGCTCATTTTTATACTCCTGATTGTTGTAGTTTTTTCTTGAGACTTGATATTATCTGCTATTTCGCAAAAAACACAAACAGACAATTGCAGTTCATAATATTATGTTAAAATTTTTAAGTAACGAATTAAAAGTTTACTATATAAACTATAAAATTAAAAATTTAAAATTTTGGTATTGACAAGCAAAATATTTGTGATATAATAAAAGCAAGGACAAAGCCATAAGGCTGCGTCCATGAACCTTGAAAACATCAGATAGTTCCTCTTTGAAATAAGGAGGAAGTGCTATGAAACGAAGCAATCTTAACCCTGTGGACAACTGGCTTACCCTCGTCCAATACTGGATCGACTGGAAAAAGCACAGAGAGAACGTGTGCAAGTTAAAACAGCGCATGGAAGCAAGCGGCTTGACCAAGCGGAAAAAGTATCAAGCGAAATTGGTAAAAGAAAAAAAAGACTCCAAGAAAGCCTTTTTCCGAATGGCTAAACAGTTTGTCAGATTCCTCTGGTGTGCCGCGCTGCATCGATTCCTGAACAAGTAAATCATCGGGGCGCAGTTATCAGTGTGAGGACTGCGCCCCTTCCCGGATTTCGTTTCATAAGCCACTTCTTCTACTAACATTCTGAAAGAGGTGGTTGCTGAAAAAACGTGATGTACGAATAGGATAATTACTTGTCCAACATTTAAAGAATAAGGAGGTAATTACCAATGTCAAGTACTAGACGTATAGGAGGACATTCATTACTTGGCGAATCGGTAACTTGAATAAAATCCTAAATGTCTTTACAGATCATGATTAACAAAGAGGAACTGTCTGGTGGAGGTATTTCATTGTCTCTACTGTTTTTGGCTCTTTCTTGATAATTTTTTGCGGAAACACCGTTCAAAGCTATTTAGTTCAACAACGGAATGCATGTAGCATTTATTTGGTTTCGCTTAATGGCTTGGACGGTGTTTCATTTCACATCTGAATTCTGCATTCTGCTTGATAGATTATATTAAATTGGAGGGAACATTTATGGATGAAACAATTAGTAGTAAAGAAGATGAGAATACCCTGAATATTTATCGTTTGTTGAGAATTGCCCGAGATTTAAAAGTAAAGGATATTGCTGCCTCGCTTGAAATAACTCCTTCATATATAAATTTAATTGAAAAAGGAGAAAAAACGCCTTCTCTATCTCTCCTAAAAAAATATGCGCAAGTATTGAATGTTCCTCCGGAAATTTTTCTTTCTTTTAAGCCTGAAAAAGAGAAAAAAGAAAGATTTGAAAAAACACTATTGAAATTGTTACAGTTTATCTGTGAAAGAAAAAGTAACGACCCAGAATGACTATATTTTTGATTTAGATATTAGAATCATTTTATAAATGTATTGATAGGGATGAAATAGATATTCACTCCAAATTGTTTTTTTATTGTGCGATCAGTTGAACAACGGCTTTGATAATTCTATTACCATCTAAATCAATATATTGTCATTATTTCTATTTCTTAGCGGGCTTCTTCCAGTATGCGTTTTTGTGCGGGCTTCATCTGTTCTTTCTCCAGCTCATGACGGGCATTATCCATATTCAGGGATGCGTCCAATTCAGCCAGCCGTGCGCTTTTCTGCTTAAGCTCCGCTTCCTGCGGGAAAGGCTTGCCCAATTCTGAACGGGCTATTGCCATCTGCTGATTCAGGTTTTCCAGCTTTGCTTCAATCGTTTCCATCCGCTTGGGAATGTTGCTCAACGTGTTTTCGATACGGGTCATATTTCCTACAGCGTTGGGGCCAAGCTCCACAGGATGGGACATTTCGCCTTTTAGGGTTAGAATGTATTGATTGCCGATGGGGTTGTACATCAGATACATCAGGAGGCCCCGGTACTCTCCGATGCCAAATTCCTTATCCATTTTCGCGGACTTGCAGGCTTCCAGGATCGCTTCGCCCGCTTTTTCCTTATCTGTATAGTCTTTTCCCAGGATGGTAATGCCAACAAAATCCTTTTCCGGCAGGGGATGCGCCGCCACGGTATCCTGATCCTTTTGCAGACCGATCAGGAAGCCTCGGTTCTGTTCGATCTCACGTGGAAATTGCTTGAGCAGTTTATCCTCCAATCGGTACTGATTGCTCTGGTGATCCGCTTTCATCAGGCGCAGGCGGGCCACATCCACATCCAGCGCCATCTTCTCCTTGATGCGGTCATCCCCGGCGCAGAGGGCTTTGATTTCCGCGTAGGAAAGCGCCGTTTCGTCCACGTCCTCACAGGAGCGCACAGGGGATTTTGAAGTCATGATCTGCGAGATAAAACGCTGTTTATTCTCCACGGTCTGCCACAAGTACGAATCAAATGATCCTTCCGTAACATACCGATAAATATGGACTTTGGGATTCATATTGCCCTGCCGGACAATACGCCCTGCCCGCTGTTCCAGGTCGCCGGGACGCCAGGGACAGTCCAGATCGTGGCTGGCAATCAGCCTGTCCTGGACGTTGGTACCGGCACCCATTTTGGCCGTGCTGCCAAGCAATACGCGCACCTGGCCGGAGCGTACCTTTGCAAAGAGTTCTTTCTTTTTTACTTCCGTATCGGCGTCGTGGATAAAGGCGATTTCCTCCCTGGGAACGCCGCGGGCAATGAGTTTATCCCGAATATCCTCATACACGGAGAAATCATTATTCTTGGCTGCGCTGAACAGGCTTCCTTCCTGCTCATCTTCTTCCAGGGGAAAATCGCCAAATTCATCATCCAGATCAGGCACAGGCGCTTTTTCCGCCTCTGCCGTCCCTTCTTTTGCAGTTTGCTCCGCCGTTTTTCCCGCCGCTCCCTTGGGTGTGGAAATATCGCAGAAAATGAGCTGAGTCAGCCTGTCCGCCGATCCTTCCTGCCAGATGCGGAAAACATTGTTGACGCATTGATTGACCTTGCTCCCCGGATCGTCCGGCAGCAGGGGATTGATCATTCGCTGATCCAGACCCAGCTTTCTTCCGTCGCTGGTCACCTTCAGCATATTGTCCTTCCGGGGATCAATCCCGGCGTGAATGGCGGATGCACGGCGGGAAAGCTCCTGGATCATGGCTTTCTGGTGTTCCGTAGGCTGGGCCACCACCGTTTCAAACTGCACCTCCGGCGTGGGCAGGTTCAGCTGATCCGCCGTTTTTATATCAGCAATCTCCTTGAACATCGTCATAAGCTCCGGGAGATTGAAGAATTTGGCGAAGCGGGTGCGGGCGCGATAGCCGGTTCCCTCTGGGGCCAATTCGATGGCTGTGACGGTTTCCCCGAAGGTACTGGCCCAGCAATCGAAATGGGTCATGTTGTTTCGCCGCAGGGTATCATATTGCAGATACCGCTGCATGGTGTACTACTCCGTCATGGAATTGGAAACGGGCGTACCTGTGGCGAATACCACGCCCCGGCCACCCGTGATCTCATCCATATACCGGCATTTCAAAAACATGTCCGTGGACTTCTGCGCTTCGCTGGTGGAAAGGCCCGCCACATTGCGCATTTTCGTCAGCAGGAACATGTTTTTATAGTTGTGCGCTTCGTCCACGAACAGCCTGTCCACACCCAGCTGCTCAAAGGTCACAACATCGTCTTTTTTCTCCTGTGCCTGCAATTTCCGCAGGCGGCCTTCCAACTGCTTCTTGGTGCGCTCCAACTGCTTGATGGAAAACTGCTCACCGCGGGTCATTTTCAGTTCCTGAATGCCTTTGGTCAATTCGTCAATCTGATCTTGGAGCAGCATTTCCTGCCTTCCCATGGATACGGGGATACGCTCAAATTGGGAGTGGCCGATGATCACGGCGTCGTAATCTCCGGTGGCGATTCGGGCGCAGAACTTTTTGCGGTTGGATTTTTCAAAATCCCGTTTCGTCGTTACCAGGATTTTGGCAGAAGGATAGAGCCGTAGAAATTCCGCCGCCCACTGTTCCGTTAAGTGATTGGGCACCACGAACATGCTTTTCTGACAAAGGCCCAGGCGCTTGGATTCCATAGCGGCACCGGCCATTTCAAAAGACTTGCCTGCCCCTACCACATGAGCAAGCAGTGTGTTCCCGCCGTACAGAATGTGCGCGATGGCATTCCGCTGGTGCTCCCGCAGGCTGATTTCAGGATTCATGCCGGAGAAGGTGATGTGCTGCCCGTCGTATTCCCGGGGACGGATGGAATTGAAAAGCTCGTTGTACCGGGTGACCAGGGTTTCTCTCCGCCGAGCGTCCTTCCATATCCACTCCCTGAAAGCGTCTTTGATGGCCTGCTGCTTCTGCTGGGCCAGGGTGGTTTCCCTTTGGTTCAGCACGCGCTTTTCTTTTCCGTCCGCGTCCTCGATGGTGTCATAAATACGCACGTCCCTTAGATTCAGGGTATCTTCCAGGATTCTGATGCCGTTGGCCCGATCCGTGCCATAAGTCAGGTTCACAGGCACGTTGCTGTAGGAAAGCGCGTTTTTATTGGTAATGTGCCATTCCGAGGTGTATTCGGAAAACTGCACCTGAACGGCGCGGCGCTGATAAAGAGGGATTTCAAACAATTCTTCCATGAACTGCTGGATGTATTCTTTTCCTACCCAAGTTGCCCCCAAACGCACATCGATTTCCGAAGCCTCCAAATCCTTGGGCTGGGCTTTTTCCAGGGCCTGCACATTCGGAATGAAAATGGGCGAAACATCCGCTGCCGCGTGCGCTTCCCGCAGCTTTTTCCGCACGTTACCGGAAAGGTATTCATCCGCCGTCACATACCGGGGCTTTCCTTGATCGTCCACCGGCGCGGGGAGCCGGAAGATCACGCCGGTCAGATCGGCGGCGATTTCATCCTCGGTCTTGTATGTCAGCTCTGCCATGTATGGCAAATCCACGCGGGCTTTTTCCGCAATGGAAACAGCCAGGGCTTCCACCGCCGTGTCCACATGATCCACGGTGCGTTGCTGCCGGATCGTCCGCTTGGTGAACATATCCGCTTTTCGGGCCAGTTCCCCGTTCTCATTGAGGATTTCCAGGGAACAAAGCAGATAGTAAGAAGAATCAGCCCGGAACACCTGGGAATTGGCGCGGCTGTTGATCAGCCCATATTTTTCGGTATAAGCGTCATAGAGCTGATTCAATTCCGCTTGCAGCGCATGAATCAATCACAGTCCAGAGAGTACAGGTCAAAAGGCGCTCCTCAGTGGTCATTTTGATATAGATAAAAGGAATCACAAACATCAAGGCGTCCGGAATCGGCAGCTGCTGGGCCTGAATGATCATCAGCCCGCCTGTCATCATAGCTATACAACCAATTTCCCACAGAATGACATGCGGTTTCTGGACAAACTGCTTTTTCAACACATAAAGGATCAGACAACACTGATAGACCGTCATCAATCCATCGAAAATGATCATCATTGTCCTGTGCCGCCTCCTCCCAGATAATATTCGCGAAACTTGAGCATAAAGTCTGACTGATATTTCCTGCCGATCTGGATCACTGTCCCATCGCTCATCGTCAATTGATTGCCGGTGAGGTGGCGGACATACATCAAATTCACCACAAAGCTTCTGTGACACTGTGCAAACAGGTCAAGCGGAAGCTTTTGTCGCAGGTAATCAATGGACTGCCGGAATACATAGGGATTCTCTCTGTCTATGGTAAACATGGAGCAGGTATGCCCTGATACCTCGGCATACAGTATGGCATCCGCAGGCAGCCGAAGGACCTGTGTTGGCAAATCCAGCACCACGCTGTTCAAATTCTACAGCGACCACCTTCTCCAGATGATGTCCATACACTGTGATACTGCATCCTCTGTGACAGGTTTTCGAAGGTATCGCAGCGCGCTGACCTCGTAGCCCTCCTCGGCATACTGGGCAAAACTGGTGATAAAAACAATAGGGAGATAGTCATTTGTCGCTCTGATCTGCTTGGCAGCAGAAAGCCCATTCATTTCACCTGGTATCTGAATATCCAAAAAGAGGGTGTCAATCTGCATCCCGTGTTCCCAAGCATCCAGCATATCCTCGCTGGAGGTAAATTTACTGATCAAAATGTTGTTTACACGTCCGTTTTTCTGCGCCCACTGTCCAATCTTCTGTTCCAGTGAGGAGAGAAAGAGCGGTTCATCGTCACAAAGAATAATGTTCACAGGGTCCCCTCCTCTCATAAAATCCCAATCTAATTATAGCTGAACATCGGGGGCATGTCTATGAGCCTTCAGCGTCGATTTTGAATTTATTCCACCCAAATAAGCTTAATTTTCTACCAGGAAGCGCTGCTGAATGTATTTCGGGACGAATTCTTTGCCTTTTGTGCAAAACAAATCTGACCAGGGAAAATTGTGCTATTCTCTCTGCGGAGGTGAGATTCATGGCAATCAAGACCATGCTCAGGAAGCTCTTCACACATTACGGCATTGCTGGCGCGCAGAGCGCAAGCTTTCGCGGCTGTTACGAAGCCCCGGTTCCAGTTTCTGTAAAAAGCACTATCAGCGGTAGCCGGAAAAAAGCCAAAAAGAAGAGTAACTAATAAAAAGGCAGATGAATCCTGCAGGATCATCTGCCTTTTGCCGTGTCATGATCATAAACTGCGCTGTCTTCAGTCATGGTACAGAGATGTAACGTGCGTCAATATACGCCTGAATGATATGGAACAGTTGGTTGCGCTCCCATGGCTACAATGCGGGAATGCTGATCGTTTCACCTTTGTCTCTTCCCAGAAGGGAATCTGTGGTGATGTGAAAAAGATCTGCCAGTGCGCAAATATTCTTTGCATCCGGAGAGCAGTTATTGCTCTCCCAATTTTTGATTGTGGTGATGTGAACGCCGAGCCTGTTCGCGAGCTCTCTCTGGGTCCATGCATTACCCTTCCGGAGTTCGCAGAGTCGCTTGCCGAAGTCTGTATCCATCGTACCATCACCTCATGATTATGATAGTGGATGAGGCGATGAATGCCTTGAACCAATAGGCCAAATAATGGCTGCCTCTTTCTCATTGTGATATGTTTTTCAAGTCGTTTTTTCTGCTTTTTGTGCCAGGCTCAGCTCAAAAAAATGAATGTGGTATGATTGCATCGTCGGCACCGTTAAACTCCGCGGGATGGACGCATTCCGCAAAATAACCAGAGTAGTAGGAGAAATACGATGAAGAAGAGCCTGTGCTTGCGTAAATACGGTGGCTTCATGGAATTAAGGTTGTTGCACCTTAAATGACCAGCGCTTTTGCGCTTTTTCAGTAAGCTCTGGAATTTGATTCAAAACCGATTGGGAAAAGCAAAATGTGGGCTTATCTGGAGATGGCATTTGTACAGTTTGTTTTATTAGATAAAATTTTTATATTCATAGTGTCATTTGTCGAATTTTAGCACTATATAGAGAGGATGAAAAAACAGGGTTTTATTTTGCTCAAATAAATATGCGATAAAAAGGAGAGTTTTATATATGAATATTTATTATAATACTTAGCACATTCCTAACATTCCCTATAAAGTGCTCCTCTATAATACGAGGGAGCTGGACTAAGCCAGCTCCCAAGAGTATTATATGATTAGTGTCCCACGCAGCATCATCGCAATACTGATCTCACAGACAATGAAGATACACATTGCGTAGCGCAACTGCGGGGACATACGCTTGTACCAGCTCATCGATTTGCTGAACCATACGGGAACAGCCTTGCTGTTGACAGCCATGTCTGTCAGATCGATTGCGCTATTACACAGAATAACGGCGATGACGGAGAACAGAAGGGAGCCACCGAATGTCCAGTCGAAAAGCACAACTGCACCATCGAAGATAGTCATAATTGTACCGATGCTGAGGCGGGGCAGTCGTTTCTGAATGATAAGCGCCAGCTGGTCGCTGCCTCCGGTACTAGTATCAGCAGAAATGACCATTCCGTATCCGACACCGCTGCATACAGAACCAATGATCATAGAGGAGGTTTTAGAAAACGTGGGCGTGACGGAAGGATAGGGCAGGTCGAGGAGGATACCAACAAGTAGCATTGCGAGGAAAGAGCGAACCGTATAGGCCCATCCCCTTACCTTGATGCCCGCGATAAAAAGTGCGATATTGAACACAATCAGCATCGGAGTATAGGGAATATGGAGGCTGCGGTTCAACGCAACCGCAAGTCCAGTTACACCACCAACAGAGATGGAGTATGGGTTGAGGAAAAGCACGTAGGCCAGCGTGATGATCACGCAACCGATAATAATCCGGGTGTTCTTCATCTTGAAGACCTCCTTTGGGGTCGATTGAGTAAACAAAGCTTGCTCGACCTTTTAGGAGTGCTGCTTGCCCCAGATTAGTGAATCACAATCCCGGGGCAGTCCGAGCGAAGCAGCTTTATCTGGCTGTCCACGACATCACCTCCCATATTCAGGATCACATGATTTGTAATCAATGGAACCACCGCCTTTCAACATCTATTAATTCATGTATATTATACAAGATATTATTACCAGAATCAACAAAGTAGACATCTGCGCGGCATGCTGATTGTCGATAATATTAGAGATGGATTAACATTTTTAGTGATAAACATTCAGGAGGTAAGCTATGAATAGCAGTATCTTTGCGAGCAATGTGAAGTATTTTCGGGAAAGCGTTTTGCGTATCAGTCAGGAAAAACTTGCTGAAAAAGTTGGCGTGGGACAGCATACTATCTCTGAATATGAAAGAGGAAAAAATAGTAATCCGACGCTAAACGTATTGTCTGATTTGGCTGATGTATTTGGGATATCTGTTAGTCAACTTCTGTCTTGTGATTATCAAGCAGGTGGCTACACATCGTTTGCTGTTCGTCAACCTAATGGTAGCAAAGAAGTATTCTCCTACTTTGAGGGGCATGTATTATTCATGTATTTTCTGGCGGTAGGTGTTAGTGGAACAATTCGCGAGGCTACGCTTACATTTGACCAAGAGTTTGATAAACGAAGGAAATACCTTCACGGCTCTTTGAATGCAGGACATGAGTATGACTGCAAGATGGTTATCGAGGGAAACACGACAAATGCTACAGTCTATATTAATGGGATTGGAAAAACTGACGAAAGACGAATCAATATCGCTTTCTTCTACCCGGCAAGTAAAAATGAGGATAAGTTTCCGGGAAGTATAGGTGTTATTGTGAGGCTTGATGACAACAACACGTTAAAGGGGCAGCGCGTGATTCTCAGTGCAGAAAAGTTGGATTATGAAAATAATCGTGAAGCGATGTTAGGATACCTTACAAATGATGACAAGAATCACGATGTATACATTGATAGATATAATGTGAGCAGATTCCTTAATAGCATCGAGAAATTGAAGTAAAATCCAACGATTTAGATTGGAAATAGTATCAAATCAGTAATCATATCGTTTTTCCTCTCTGTCCTCGTGACCTCCGGGGCGAGTGATTGAAAAATGGGTAAACAAAAACGGTACATGGGCGTGTACCGTTTGGGGCTCGGCACATCGGACGTTTTTGACCGATGTGCCAATATTGATTTTGCGCTCATGGATTTTGCTTCTTCTGGTTCTTCCGCTGCCTGCTCTTTCTCCTGCTTTTGCCGCACATAACGGGCATGATCAGTTTGTTCAGCAGGTTATACGCTCCGCTGCGGGACAGGTGCAGCACGTCTGCCAGTTGGCTGGCATGGTAACATTGTATCAAAATTTACGGTTCTATCCAATAGAACCTACCGCGCTCGAACCTGCCCCAGGCTTTAAGCGATCCATCTTAAAGTCTGGGGATTTTTTGTAAAAAGTACTTGACAAGTTGTTTTAGGTTCTGCCACCTTGTCCGCAATCGATGCAAGTGTACTACTATAACCTCTCTCACCAGCACAGGGGTCAAAAAAAATTGTTTGGTAATCACCAACATGTTTCATAATTTCCCCATACAAAATATCATTTGGAGGCGGAGAAAAAACAACTCTCAGTCGTTCTCCCGCTTCATCGCTGCAAGCAACATATTGAACGGGCACAATTGTTTTTTCTTGATTCAGTGCTTCTTGGATTTCAAAACGGAACATATCTTCTCCATCTCTGTAATCAAGGCAGTTGGGCGAGAGAAAAAGCAAAAAGACTGAGCTCTTCGTTATTTCTTCTTTCAGTTGTTGATGCCATTTGCCTCTGTCCTGTTGTGTATCCATAAAGCAGAATCCAGCTCCATACAGGCTATTGAGATATTCAACAACTTGATGGGCAAAGTGTATCTCATCGTGCAAATGATCCAGATTGTCATTGCGCCGATAGCTTATGAAGACATATGCCATTGTACTTCTCTCCTTTTTCTGCTTTAAAAATTCGAAAAAATCTTCAACAAACATCTTATAAAGTATAGTACATTACATTTAATTCTGACACATGAAAATTGTTTTGTTTCATATGTAGTGTCTCCTACTAATGACCGAACCACGAAAAAGCACAACGTCCAGAGATTATTTTTTGGCATCATAGGGGCAATATTTTCAACGCAAATATGCATTCCCCCTTGCTCAAATTTTTACCATGAACCAGACTACATCCGTTGTCTTTCTTATGGTTCAGGAAGGGATTCGCAGGAAGCACTAAATATATGGCGATTACTCTGGCATTTTTGAAATTAATATGCCGTTATGATTTTATTTGCACTATATAAATATGTAGTTGCTAAATCAGGAAAAAAACTAAGGAAAAAAGAAATGATGTATGTATTGGAAAAGGAAGGAGAAATGGTGTATTAGAAGACTCACACACAAAAGAAAGGATCTGCTTGATATGAAAGAAAGAAACTACACGAGAGTTTTAGTGAATGCCCTCGAAAAGCAAGCGCCTCGCCTTACTTCGAAATCGATAATAATGCATACTACTTGCCCAATAGAAAACTATTCCTTAATACTAAATGATGATGACACTCGAGAGACTATCCACGATATGTTAGGTGAAATTGTTATAAAAAGACCATCCATTTTGGAAGCAAGTTCATTGAGAAGAAATGAACGAACGATTGATATGTCTCGTTGTTTGATCGACAGCGTAAGAAGGTGATATACTTGGAACAAAAACAACTTGTACGGAATAGTTTCAGATCTTTTTCGATTAACTTAGCTGATTATTTCAATCAAAAAATATGGTTAAAAGTCATTTTTCAATCGTTTCCTATAGTATGGTCAACTATAGTCCTTCAATGCTTTAAATCTGTTTTTTATGATAGTTCAACAGGTAATCTTCACTGGTGGGCGGGTTTAATTGCTGGCTTGTCTACCCTTCTGTCGATCATTGTATTAGTATTGACAGGAATAAAAAGTAAAAGGGATTATGAAAAAAGGAAAGAACTTGATAAAGATATTAACGCCTATGCCAATGAGAATGCTTTACGGAACACCATGTCTGTGGCAGAAGCGGAACTTGAGAAACAGTGCAATCGTCTTTTTAGACATTGGCTTGAGCGGAAAGATGAAGGGGAAAAGAGAGCGAAAAATATAATATTAGATGGATTTGCCGTTAAAGAAAGGCTTAATTTGGTAATGGATGCGCTTCGCGAGTGCCTTCATGATATTTCTGGGATTACATCTGATCATGTTTATATCTCTGCCGCTTGGTGCATTTATAATCCAAACAGTACGAAAAAGGCATACGAACAGAAGTGGGAGTGGATTTCAAATCCGCCAGCAGCAGGAACAATGAGTCTTGATCAACTCTTAAACAATCCTAAAACAATGTTTCGCAAGGTAGTTGATGGAATGCCCTTTATTTATGAAAATGACAAAGCAACGGCTGCAGAAAAAGGAAAATATGTCCTAGATAAACTAGACGAAGTAAATAATAAAAAAGGGTCAATTATATGTTTAGAAATAGCTGAAGATATTGAAAAATTGAAAATTAGAATGATTATTAGCATTTCAACATATGTTAGAATTGTTGAATCTGATGATGAAGATGTAATTAAAAAGTCATATGAGGACCGAATTAAAACAGTGGTAATAGACCAGTTTGCAGGCGAAATACGTGAAGACCTGCTTCTGCTTGTTACCCAAGAGCTCATGAAGGGTGAAAAATTCATTCGCAAAGATTTAAAATCCTTAAAACCGATTGAGGCAAATTGATGCGTGTTTTTTTCTACATAGCCTGCTTCGTTCAGGGAAGCAGGTATTTTTTTAGTTTTTTTGACCCCTCCTCAAAGCGCCGAGGTTTTCGGCGTTTTGAAGAATATGATGGGATATATGCGAGAGAAAGGGGGGATGCAGAGATGATCGCATTTGAAAGGCGATTTGATATCATTGTATATATCATAAAAAATGGATTCGTAACCTCGAGGGAACTGTGTATACGCTTTGGTGTTGCTGACAGTACCATTCGGCAGGATATGAATACATTATCTCAGCATTACCCCATTACCCCAATGCGTGGAAATGGAGGTGGCTTTACCTTTAGCGGAAAAAAACCAGTATTCATAAATCACGCAGATATGCTTATGAGACTATCGGAAAGCATACAAAAAACGGGCGGTATTGATGGATACGATGATTTACTAATGAAGGAGACCATCAGAGTACTTCTGGCAATTGAAGTTCATAGTAATCGCGTATTCCTGTAATAGAACTCGCTGAGCATCTTGAAAACATCAGATACGATATCACAGGTACAGTTCCCCATGGGGTGGAGCGGCAGTAGGACGGCGCGATGATGGGATAACCGGAGCGATCAAAACGTACCTGCTGACCTTGCTGTGGCAAGCAAGGCGCGACGATTCTCTATGGGCTGATAATGATACTTCCTCACGGCCCCTCACCAGACTGGAAGGGGAGTTCCTGCTTTACTCGTCAGTTGAGGGCAACAACGGTACAGTGGGACTATGATGCGGAAAAGCTGACCGCAGCCTGTGGTATGCCCGTTTTTACCTCTTTATGAGTTAAACTGCCGGGGGGCGTGGCATAATACGGCAAACTGAAGGATAAGGAGCGTTACGTTACCGTAGCGCTCCAAACCTTCAGTGGAATCATTGTTGACATACTTAATTGGTATCTATATTATGATAAAGGGAGTAGTGCCCGTGAATCTTGACAATCGAATAAGCGCTGCTACTTCTGTACAAATGCCTCACGAAATAATAACACCAAACGGATGCCATATAAAGCTGATCTTTTCCAATAAAAGAATTACAGGAGTTCGGGAAGGAATAGCTCAGTTATTGCTGGCTGCGTTTGAGCACAGTAGTGAGGTGAATACTCAACATGAAACGTGTCCTGTGTTTATACAGAGTATCGACTCTTAAACAAGTTGACAATAAAGACGATATACCCATGCAGCGTCGAGAATGCAAAGATTTCATTGATAAAATGGATGATTGGGTATTTTACGACGAGCGCATGGAAAAAGGCGTCTCTGGCTACAAGGTTTCTGCCAATAACCGTGATATTATCATAGAAATCAGGGATATGGCGGAGCAAAAATTGTTTGATGTTTTGCTGGTATTTATGTTTGATCGTCTTGGAAGAAAAGAGGATGAAACGCCATTTCTTGTTAAGTGGTTCATTGACCACGGCATCGAGGTATGGAGTACCCGCGAAGGTCAGCAAAGACTTGATAACCAAGTTGATCGTCTGATGAATTATATGCGGTTTTGGGCAGCCAGTGGTGAAAGTGAAAAGACTTCCATGCGTGTCAAGGCAGCTCATACGCAGATGACGGAGGATGGCGTTTGGCGCGGTGGAGCCTGTCCATATGGTTACAAATTGGAACACCTTGGTCGAATTGGAAAAAAGAACCGCCCCTTATTTGATCTGGTGATAGATGAAATTGCAGGCCCAATTGTTCAGGAAGTCTTTGACTTAGTCGTTCATCAAGGTTTTGGGACATTAAGAGCTGCCAACTTTCTCAACGCTAAGTACCCTGATCCGAATAAGGTGTGGACTGCACAAACTGTCCGAACTATGGTAAGAAATCCGATTTACACCGGCAGGCTTCACATGAACAGTACAACTTCCAATCCTATTGAACGATTACGTCTTGTTAGTGATGAGGATTTGGAATTTGGTACCTATGCCATTGCTAAACGTATCCCACGAAATTATTTTGACCAGCGAGAATCTGAGAATAACGAGGTAAAAGATGGAAAAACAAAAACCTCTGTATTTGGAGCATATCTATTATCTGGAATCCTGTATTGCGCACACTGCGGCAAAAAACTGATTGGTAGCTACCATACACGGCAGTTACCTACACACGCCTATCATCGTCCTGTTTACCGTTGCTACAATGGAGCAGTAATTGCAAAACACTGTGATGGACCAAGAACATATTCAGGAAGAAAGGTAGATGAAGCTGTTTTGTCTGTTGTGCATCGATATTTTTCAACCATCAATGGGGCTGTCAACGATCTTTGGAAAGAAAAAGCGAAACGTCAAATGAAGCTAGGTAGCAAAACCAAAATCCGACAGCTTACCGCTGCTTTGGAGCGTTTGCAAAGGGAACAAGATGCACTAAAAAAGGAGATTGTTAAATCAATTTCCGATGAAGGTGTTTTTGATCGAGAATTGTTGAAATCACTTTTAAATGAAAATCGCCAAGCCCAGGCAGAAACGGAGGAAGAATTACTGCAGGTAAAGCAAGAAGCATGTTATGAGGATGATCGTGTCAAGAAAATGGAAATTCTGTTTCATCAAATCGTGGATTGGTCTGATCAATTTGATACAGCGCCCGTTGATACACAGAAAATGATTCTGGCGCGGTTAATTGAAAGAATTGATATTAGCCGTGGTTACGAAATAACAATCAAGTTCTTTGTTACCCTAGAGGATTTCTTTGGAGAACCAACAACTGAGAGGAATGAAGGGACTGAATAAAGACGCTTTGGAGGGAAAATGTTTATGGGAGATTGCAATGAGAAAAGACTACTTTGGTAG
>JAUNNI010000106.1 GCA_030531555.1 Eubacteriales bacterium
TGGATCAGCTGTTAACATGTTTTCATGTTGATTCTATTCCTTCTTACCGGGATAACAGGGCCTATAAAAATCTTGAAATAACCAGGATGGAAGATATAAAGAATGGCAATGTAAAGGAAGATACCAGACATGCGACTTTTCCAGGAATGACTTTTTCTAAGAAATACAAAAAGGATAATCCTTGAAATTTTATTATTTCTAAGGATTATCCTTAATTCATTTTTATAAAGGTAATATTCCTATGATCGATCTTTTGAAAATATCTCTTGTTACTTTTGGAAGATCAAATCCTCCTCTTTCAGCAACCCAGGTAAAAATGATTCCCTTCACGATCATGCAAAGATCGATGGAGATGTCATGGGCACTTCGTCCTTCTGGAAGAACATATCCACCGGCAACAGCCTCATTAATAAAATGGTCTGTTGTTGCCATGATATGATTATTATTATTGTGGATATCCATTTCTTCATTTCTGTTATCAAAATAATGCATTACAAACTCAACTCCAAAATCCTGGGTGAACTCCATATAGATTCCATAGAATTCCGTAATCTTATCCTGAAGATTCAGATTGCTGAAATCTTCCCCTTTAATCTTCTGATCAAAATCTTTTTGGGCGATATTATAAAAATGTGACAGAAGCTCCTGTTTGTTTTTAAAGTAGGTATAGAACTTACCAACTGAAATATTAGCTTCCGCACAAATCTTTCGTATGGACAAACTCTCATAGCCCACTTTTTCAATAAATCCAATCGCTACATTAAATATCCTGTCTTTTTCATTCACTTCCTGAGAATATCTATCATACATATCCGTAATCCCTTCATCTATATTTTTAGGAAACTCAAAACATCCTTCTGGGTGTAGTATATCTAAATATCTAAATTCTGAAACAATTTTATTTTACATAAATAACAGTAATAAATCAAGAAAGAACAAAAGTGAACGTGTTCAGAACAGTTAATTATTACTATTTTCAGAGCAGATTATCCCTAACGATAATGATTTATTAAGAGTATTATAAAAGTGTCAATGAATATTGACCATTTAACTTTTTTATCAGTTGAGATGGGAGGATAGAGATGTTAATTAAAAAAACAATTGTTGCAGGACATCATACCTTGAAAAACCGAATGGTTAAAGCACCGATTCATAGTGAGACCTGTGTGGACGGGAAGGTTACAGAGGAAACTCTCCGTCATTATGAAGAACGTACCAAAGGTGGTCGTTTTGGCCTCGTAGTAGTGGAACACAGTTTTGTAAGAAGCGATGGTATGGCTAGTCCTACCCAGCTTTCCTCTTCCAGAGATTCCGATATTGATGGTCTTGCCCGTATCTGTGATATCGTGCATAAAAATGGTTCTAAAGCAGTACTTCAGATCAGTCATGCAGGCTGTGGTGCGAACAGATCATTCACTGGACAGGAAACAGTGAGTGCTTCTGATATCAGTGTGACCTGTGGCTGGCCTAATGCAAAGCCAAATCCTGAAAAACCAAGACCTCTTACCGTGAATGAGATTCATGACCTTGAAGAGTATTACTTCAGGGCTGCAGAACGTGCAATGAAAGCTGGGTATGATGGCATCAATCTTCACTCTGCTCATGCTTATCTTCTTGATCAGTTTTACTCACCGATCACCAACAAACGTACCGATGAATATAACGGCTATACCCTTGAGGGAAGAACAAGAATCCATATGGAACTGATCAAAGGAATCCGGGATGTGATCGGGGAAAAAGCTCTCTTTATGCTCCGATTAGGCGGGTGTGATTATGTGAATGGCGGAACCACAATAGAAGATTCCGTAGAAGCCTGTAAACGCTTTGAAACAGCGGGTGTAGATATTCTTGATATCTCAGGCGGAACCTGTTGTTTCACAAGAAAAGGACATAATTATCCTGGATATTTTGGTGACATTTCCAAGGCAGTTAAAAAAGCAGTTAATATCCCTGTACTTCTTACTGGCGGAGTAAGAACTGTTGAGGATGCTGAAATGCTGCTTAAACAGGAGAAATCAGATATGGTTGGCGTTGGCCGAATTATTACTGCAAAACCAGAATGGGGTATGGAACTAATCTAATAATCGAAAAAGGATATCCTCTGGGAAATCACATTTTCCTTATTGGTTATCCTTTTTTAATCATACATTTTTATGAGGGAATATTAGTGAAAAAATAACAATTATATGAGCTTATACTCTACTTATTACTAATTAATCCGCGTATCATCTGCTTCAATATATTTTCTTTACAGCTTTGATAAGATCTTCCTTTTAATATAAGACGTTCGACGCTGAGATTCTTAATCTCTTCTTTTTTTATCTCATAAGGGTTCGCTGACAGAATGACCATATCTGCAATCTTTCCTGCCTCAAGACTGCCACGTTCCTTATCATCAAAACATGTTTTATAACCATAATAAGTACAGCATCGTAGTGCATCCTGGATTGAAATCGCTTCATTTTTGTTTGGATTATTCACCGCTTTATCCATCCATATAATCGGATCAGGATCTGTACAAGGAGCATCGGAACCAAAGGAAACCGAAATTTCATTATCTAAAAAAGTCTTAATCGGATTCAGTTTTTTTTCTCTTTCTTCGCCCAGGATTTCCGTCAGATATTCGTCTGGCTCCTGTTTCCACTGAATGAATGCACTTTGTACAGGCATCTGGATGCCATATTCTTTACAGATTTTCAAACCTTCTTCCGTAGGAAGACAATCATGAATGATACCATGGCGATGATCAGAACGTGGATAATCATCAAGGGCTGCCTTAATACACCTGCAGGCCTGATCAAATGCTTTATCTCCAATGGCATGAAGTTCGATCTGCAAGACTGCACGATTCGCTTTCTTGCAGAAATCCGTTATCTTTTCATCATCATAATAGAGAATCCCTTTATCATTGATATCATCCGTATAAGGTTCGTTTAAGGCTGCATCATGGGAGCCAAAACATCCATCAAGAGCACACTCAAAACATCCACCAATTCTAGGAATCTTTCTCCTGGTCGCAGTTTTGATATTTAGTGACTGTGGAAATACTCTGATCTGGAAACCATTTTTAAGAGCTTTTGCAAATGTCTGCTCCATTGTAATATCAAGATTAGCCACAAATCCAACACCGCTTACTGTATGCAGACAACCAATCCCTTTCTTTGCCATATCATCTACAGCATTTTGCATATTTCGGATGAGTTTTGGGATAGAGATGGAATTGGTGATATAATTGGATACCTCAAAGAAAGCTTCCTGGTTCATCTCTCCTGTATCTGGATGATATCCTCGAAGATTACGTACTTTTTTATCAATTTTCTTTAAAAGTTTTGAATTGACAACACAGGCATGACCATCATATTTTACGACCATAATCTCTTTATCCGGGCATACTTCATCCAGTTCTTCTCTGCTAATCAGGACGCCTTCCTTTACAGAATAAGGAGATGCACCAAAAGCAATCAGTGTCTTTTCCTTTGTTTTACTTACAAAGCCTGCAATCATTTCTTTTATTTCTGTATTCGTTTCAGCATCCATCACATTTAGTCCAGCATGGAAAGTGGAGTAGGAAGCAAAGTGCTGATGGGTATCCACAAAGGATGGAAGCAGCGCCCTTTTCCCAAGATGCAATGTTTTCACATTTTTGAATTTTTTTGGTAATTCATTCCCAACAAATAAAATTTTTCCTTTGTCTTCCACAAGATAACGATATACATCGTTATTCTCATTTACAGTAATTATGGTTCCTTCATAACATCTCATGAATGATTCTCCTTCTCCATCAGTAACAGTATCTTGAGTGTACGCTGATCTTTTTGTCCATCATAGTATTTATCCAATACTTTTCGGAATGTCATAATTTCTGGGCAGACTTCATCTCCTCCCATGTGTAATCAGATCTAATCAGCAAATTGTCTCTATCCACTTTGTAATGTATGATACTGATTTTCTAAGATGAAATACTTTTCCTTCCATGATCTCTGTATCTGCTGATACAGAAGGTCGTAATTCCTGTGCAGTGTTTCCAAACCCACTGCTTCCCGAAGTTGCAAACAAAATGATCTTTTTACCAGTAAAATCGTAGCTTTCTAAAAAAGTATTAATAATTGTAGGAGCTACATACCACCATATCGGAAAACCCAAAAAGATTGTATCATACGCTTCGATATCAGCATCTCTATCCAATAGATCTGGACGATATGTTTTATCATTCATTTCAATACTTGTTCTGGATTTTTTATTCATCCAGTTTAAATCTTCCTTTGTATACGGAATACTTGGTTTAATCTCATAAATATCTGCTTTTGTGATTATCGCTATATTTTCTGCTACTTTAGCTGTTTTACCACTTGCGCTGAAATATGCAACTAATGATTTCTTCATAAATACCTCATACCATAATTGTGGCTGTCTTCCTTGTAGAATCAAAATATATCATTTACCATATATTACCATTGCCTACGAAAAAAAGGAACCTTACGGTTCCCTGCACCTGTGTCTTTATACACCCACAGGA
This sequence comes from Eubacteriales bacterium, assembly GCA_030531555.1. Classification (GTDB taxonomy): domain Bacteria; phylum Bacillota; class Clostridia; order Lachnospirales; family Lachnospiraceae; genus Anaerobutyricum. The sequence continues at coordinate 4,517 of JAUNNI010000106.1, forward strand.
AGGTGTGAAATTATGCCAACTTCATCATAACATGAAAACAGTGATCATTCAATTAGCCAATTTCACTAAGAATTTTTCCTATGCTGTCATGAAAAACAAGATCTGCCTTTCCTTCCATCTTTGTTTTTCCCTTATTAATGATCACCATATACTTTCCATGATACATATGGGCAAGCTGAGCTGCAGAACCAACTTCTAAAGATGTACCGCCAATGATAAGAAAGTCTGCAAACTGAATCATATCAACTGCGTTCTGATATGCAGGCTGTGGAAGAAACTCCCCATACAAAGTAACATCCGGACGAACGATCTTTCCACAAACAGGACATCTTGGAATGGTCTCCGGATAATTGAAAATAAAGTCACTGTCATACTCTCTGTTGCAGGAGATACAGTGATTTTTCCAGATTGTTCCATGAATCTCCTGGACGTTGATACTTCCGGCCTTTTGGTGAAGTCCATCAATATTCTGCGTAATGATTCCTGTCAATCTTCCACTCTGTTCCAGCTCTGCAAGTTTCCTGCGTGCTGCGTTAGGCTCCACTTTCCTTGCATCCAGGTTCTTTCTGTAATATTCAAAGAATATCTCCGGTTTCTTCTTCAGACATTCATAGCTTAAGAGATATTCTGGTTTATATTTAGAAAACAGTTTCTCTTTCTTCTTATACAAACCATTCTTGCTGCGAAAATCTGGAATGCCACTTTCTGTAGATACTCCAGCACCACCAAGAAATACGACAGAAGCAGAGTCCATGATCATCTCATTGAAAGCCTCAATCTTTTGCTCATCATTTAACCTGTTAAAATAATTATGTTTTTCTTTTTCACTGGTAAAATCTCTAATCATTGAATCCTCTTAATCTTTTCCATGGATTTCCCTTTGGCAAGTTCATCTACAAGTTTATCAAGGTATCTTATATTTCTCATCAGGGGATCTTCTATCTCTTCAACACGAATTTTGCAGATTACTCCTTTGATCAGAGAAGCATTCTCATTAAGCTTTGGCAGATTACGGAAGAAATCTCCATAGGTGATATCGCTATTTAAAGCTTCCTCTATCTCTTCTTTTGTATATCCAGTAAGCCAGCTGGTAACCTCATACACTTCTTCTTTTGTGCACCCCTTTTTCTCTGCTTTTGTAATAAGCAATGGATATACTTTCTGAAAACTCATGTCGAATATACTCTGTCTTGGCATTCCTTACTCCTTCTCAAGCAAATTTTTCTGGTTCCAGCATCTTTACGATCTTTGCTGGATTTCCTACAACTACTGCATAATCTGGAACATCTTTTGTAACAACGGAAGCTGCTCCAACGATTGCATTCTTTCCGATACAGATTCCTGGCAGGATCGTTGCACCTGCCCCGATCCATACATTTTCTTTGATGTGAATCGGTTTACAGGTAAGAACTTGACGCTCATATGGATCATGATTATTCGTAAGCAGCTGTACATTCGCTGCAATCTGCACTCCATCTTCAATGGTAATCCCACCCCTGGCCATTGCCAGACAGTTTGTATTTATATATACATTCCTTCCAATCTTCATGGTATTCACACAGGAACCATTGATCGGTGCTGCAACGTAACTTCCTTCCCCAAGATTATCGCTGAATACTTCTTTTAATGCCTCGTCATATTCTTGCGTATAAGGCATTGCATGGTTTAACCGGTACAGCTGCTGTGCCAGTTTGATATTATCTTCTATCCTTTTTGGATCTGATATGCTTAAATCTACCCTAATTTCTTTACTATCCATTTTATGATCTCCAATTATAATTTCTTTCATTATCCCATTATTCCATGCAAAAAACAAGAAGACGATGACATCCCATAAGGTCCATCACCGCCATTTTCATCCATATAAACAAAAAACGGATGCCTGCAACTTTTGCATCATCCGGAATAAAAAGAAAATCTATATATAAAGCGTTTCCCGTCTTACTGCGGGGCGTCTATCCGTAGATAAAGATATCACCGAAACGAACTCTCGTCAATAGCTTCTGACATTTTCAGAACATTGTTGAATATATACAGATAATCATCTGTTTTTTGTTAATTATTACTAATAAATTTTCTATCCATTTAGAAAAGAGGCCACTGTAGCCCCAATAAGGTACTACAGTAACCTCTTCAAAAGATTTACTAATATTGTAATTGTACTTTTTATTGAGGCTTCTGGCATAATGGTGGAAGCCTAGCACCAAAATTTACAATTACACAT
>JAUNNI010000107.1 GCA_030531555.1 Eubacteriales bacterium
AATTGTAAATTTTGGTGCTAGGCTTCCACCATTATGCCAGAAGCCTCTTATTTTTTAATAAATCAACATTTTCCATTTGTATTATTTTACCTTATGTCTTATAATATTAGATGTATTTTATATTACTAACAAAAAACTTAGAAAAGGAAATGAGTATTATGGGCGAACAAATTAATAATGCTGTAAGACGAATCGGCGTCCTTACTTCTGGTGGAGACGCTCCTGGCATGAACGCTGCCGTACGTGCAGTAGTTCGTAGTGCTGTTTATCGTGGAATCGAAGTTGTTGGTATCCGTCGTGGTTGGCAGGGTCTCATCAACGGTGACATGTACAAAATGACAACAAGTGATGTTTCTCACATCATCAACTTAGGTGGTACAATCCTTTATACTGCACGTAGTGAAGAATTCCGTACACCAGAAGGCCGTAAAAAAGCTTACAATAACTGCCGTCTTTTCGGTCTTGATGGTATTGTAGCAATCGGTGGTGACGGTACATTTGCTGGTGCTCTTGCACTTTCCACAGAATACCCTATCTCCGTTGTAGGTATCCCAGGAACAATCGATAATGATATCGGATGTACACATTACTGTATCGGTTACGACACAGCTGCTAACACAGCCATCGACGCAATCGATAAACTTCGTGATACTATGCAGTCCCACGAACGTTGTTCTGTAATCGAAGTTATGGGCCATCGTGCTGGTAACCTTGCATTATACACAGGTCTTGCTACAGGCGCTACAGCAGTATTAATTCCTGAAGAACCATGGGATATCGAAAAAGACGTACTTGATAAGATCCGTTCTGCTCGTCTTGCAGGCCGCACAAACTTCATGATCGTTGTTGCTGAAGGTGCAAAACAGAAAGATGACGGAACTCTTGATAATGAAAAAGTTGGCGATGGTGGTGCTGGCTACCAGGTTGGTTCTTTAATCGAAGAACATCTCGGACTTTCTCCACGTGTTACTGTACTTGGACACGTTCAGCGTGGTGGTAGACCATCCGCTCGTGACCGTGTAACTGCTACACGTATGGGATACTTCGCAGTTGAAGCTCTTGCAAATGGTAAGACTAACCGCGTTATCATCCATGAACACGGCGCAATCACTGATATCGATATGGTTGAAGGTCTTAAGATGAAGAACAAACTTAACGAAGATGAAAAACTCGTTTCTAAGACTATGACAGGTGCTCACTAATTCTTATTGAGATCAGTTATTTAAAATAATTATTCAAGAGATGAAGAATTCGAAAGAATCCTTCATCTCTTTATTATATCCAAAGAAAAACCTCCCACAAGACATTTCTGTGAGAGGCTTTGTTAAGATCATATTCTTTTTGTTTTTGGCTAATTTCTAGACCAGATAATATCCAGGATATTCGCTCAATTTTCCAAACTTTTCTGTGTTCACTTCCTGCATGATATCCCCGATGGATTTCTTCTCATGCTTAATCTTCAGATAATCAATGAGTTCATCAATTCCTTCCCCACTGTAAGCACTGACTAAAAAGATCTTCTTACACCCACAAAGCTCCAGCCATCGTACAGCCTGCTCTGGATCCGCTGCCCAATGATCAATTTTCGTTACCACTCCCACAATATCTCTGTGAGCATATGGTGCAACATTTGGTGGGTAGAGAGAATATGGCTCTGTGGCACTCAGGCATAAAGCCACCAGATCTGCCTCCGCCGTATAACAGTCGATGGCGTGGGCCAGATCAAGATTCTCTGCGTATTCGCCAGGCATATCAATCAAAACATCGTATTGGCTGACATACTGTGTTTTCACATAAGTTATTTTTTCTCCACGCAATACCTGTTTCAGTGTAGTTTTTCCACACTCACTTCTTCCGATTAAAACGAGTCTTCTCATATCCAGCTCGTCATTGGTACTGGTCATATTCATATATTCGTAGCGTTTTGTTTTTTCTTCCATCGTCATTATTCTGCCTCTGCCTTTACCTCGTCTGGTACGGCAACGTCTTCTGCCTTGATTTGTCCATGGTTCGAATAGTTAAAGTCCATACTCATGGTAGCCTTGATGGTCATTTCCATGCCACCGGTTTCTGTTTTTAAAGAATATTCCATATTTTCTATTTTTGCAGACTGAAGATGGCACTCTTCCTCATCAAAGGTATAGACTACATCTGTATTTCCCATACCATCCATCATCTCTTTTGCGGAATCCTCATCGATTCCCATGGCACCAAATGTCTCAAATAAAGTTCCGAAATAATCTTCCATGTTGCCAGAGGCCATCAAGTCAGAGAACTTCTGGGTTACAATATAAGTTTTTGCCTCTTCATCATGTTTAAAATCGGCATTATCAAAATTCGCACCTTCTAAAATGGATGTACCCATACTAACCATCTGTTCAGAGTCAGACCCTTCTTTTGACCATTTGGAATCCTCATTGGTCTTACTATACACGACAATTTCATTTTCTGTTTTTTCCATATATAACTCACTGGAAAGCGTATTTTCTCCACCGAGGGCTCCCATATCCATGGTCAAGTCCATGGTTCCATGTGCGTTCTTGTCGGCCACATCCATTTTCATATCCATGGTAATTGGGATATCAAAAGTCAATCCCATGGCTTCCATACCCATTTCCATATGAACGGATCCTTCCATGGAGTAACTGTTATTCTTCTCATCTTCATTGATCTTCAAAATATCTGCCGCAGATTTTGGACTTGCTTTTTTACTACATCCAGTCGCTGCCATGGATAGAATAAGGACCAAAGCAAGAAATAATCCAACCCTTTTTTTCATAATCCTACCTCCTCAATCAATTCAAAATCATAAGTATTGATAAATTAAATATATCTTAGACAATTAGAATTATCAATGCATTTTTCCTTACAATCTATGGTATATTACTTGAAGAAAGAAGCAAAACAGGAGCAAAACAATGAGTAAAAATCTATTACAAATAAACGAAGAAAATGACCAGTCCTGGGACAGACTTCTTCACATAAAAACCAGTGGAAGAGACGACAGTAAGTCTGATTCTTATCGGTATCCCTACGAGCCAACTCCTTATAGCGTACTGGAGCGTCTGGCCAACAGTGGATATATCCGAAAGAAAAACGTGGTAGTTGACTATGGTTGCGGAAAAGGCCGCGTGGACTTTTTCTTGTCTTATCAGCTCCGCTGCCAAACCATTGGAATTGAATACGATGAACGTATCTATGAAAGTGCACTGGCAAATGAAAAGAGTGCTCTCTATTCCAGCAAAACCAGTTTTATATGCGAAAACGCCGAGCAGTACGATATCCCCAAAGAAGTGGATCGCTTTTATTTCTTCAACCCATTTTCTTTGGAAATCTTTCGCAGCGTACTATCCCGAATTATAGATTCCTATTATGAAAATCCACGCCAGATCTACCTCTTCTTCTACTATCCACAGGCGGAATATATTTCTTATCTAATGACTAGAGACGAACTCTTATTCACTGATGAAATCTCCTGCGAAGACTTATTTGAAGGGAAGGACAGCAGAGAGAGAATTATAGTATTTGAACTAATGTAATCCTTACATTTCTTTTACAAATCTTTTGCAAAAAAATATAAATTATGCAATAATGGTAGACAAAAGTTTCATATTCTTTGAAGAATAAAATAAGCAAGAATTAGAAGGAGCAATCACAATGATATTTAAAAACAGAATGAAAAAGCTGTTGGTATTTGGTACCCTTCTCATGATCATTCCTGTAACTGCCCATGGTCAGAATACCGTAGGGCAAGTTATGACTGAGGGATCTACAGAAGTAGCAACAGAAGCACCCGAAACACCTACTCAGCCAGAAACCCCTGTAGCACCCGAAACACCTACAGAATCAGAAGCTTCTGAAATACCGAATGCACCAAATTCTGATACTGTTTCCGCAGTAAAAAAAGCAATACCTACTCTCAGTGGAACTGCTTCCTACTCTTTACAGTATAAATCCAAAAAGAAGTTCACTCTTAATGTAAAAAGTAGTGGAACTGCTACTTTAAAATATTCCTCCAATAATACTTCTGTAGCAAAAGTTTCTTCCAAAGGCGTGGTTACATTAACTGGAGTTGGAAAATGTGTCATTACCGTAATCTCCCCAGCGAATTCCCGTTATGCCTCCACTTCCAAATCGATTCGTGTCTCTTCATGGAAGAGAGCGAAAAGCATCGGCTATTCTGCTTCTTACAAAAGAAGTAAATTCTATAAAAATCTTAGAAATCTGAAGCTGCTCAATAACAAGCGTGACAATATAATCTCCATTGCCAATTCTCAGGTAGGTTACCGCGAAGGCAACAGCTCCAAAGTTTTGACTGGAGCAAAGAAAGGAAGTCACAATTACACAGAATTTGGACGATACTATGGATTGAACGGAGAACCTTGGTGTGCCATCTTCGTAAATTGGGTAGCTAGAGAAACCGGCATTTCCTACTCTGTAGTTCCAAAGCGTTGTGCCGTTCGTGATTATTATAGTTTCTTCCGAAGCAGAGGTCTGGCTCATCCTTGGTCTCAGGTCAGAACTGGTAGCTATAAACCGAAAAAAGGAGATATCATTTTCTACAGCTACTCCCCTGGTGATACCACACATCACATCGGATATGTAGAAAGCTGCTCATACACAGTAAACTCTTTAACTCTCAATGTTATCGAAGGAAATGCAAAAGATGCCGTTTGTCATATTACTATGACTCTTAAGCGAGCAAATGCCAGTGGAAAGATCCGCGATTTCTATATCACAGGAATCGCAAGTCCTAGATATTAATATAATAACAAAAACGGGCTGTAGTACGAAAAGTGCTACAGCCCATATTGTATTATTCCATAATTTTTTCTATTAATTTCGCTGGTCCGTCTTCTCCATTGGAAAGAATGATTTGATCCGCAATCTCCTTTAAAGGCTCCATGGCATTGGCAACCGCTGCACCAAGGGCAGCATATTTTACCATAGCCATATCATTGATACTATCTCCGATGGCAACGGTATCTTCGTGGGAGATTCCCTCTAATTCCTCAATCATACGAATGGCTGTATCCTTGTCACATCCACCATAAAAAACCTCCAGATTATATATAGTTGGAATCGTTACCACCACATCATCTCTGACACCATATTTTTCCGCAATCTTCTCTTTATCTTCCACGGTCTTAAACACCAGATTATATTTGTTAACACGCATCTTGCCACTACGAATCTTTTCTTCCGGTGGCTCAGTTGTCAATGTTGTTGCATATAGATTCTCGGAAAGTTCTTTGTTAAATGCTGTTAAGGCAAGTGGAAACATTTCCTCTTCCAGATAGCTGTCAAGCTCACTGTAGATTTCTACTGCACCACCCAGTTCCTTGGCATCACGATAGATCTCATAAGCCAGCTCAGATGGAATCACGTGGTTCAGTAAAACTTTATCTTCTTTTCGATCATAAACCAGACAGCCGTTGGATGTGTTAAAATAACGAATCTTCTCCACATCCCCAATCTGGGCTGCCGCACTACGATAACATCTTCCAGTGGTTGGTACAAAAACATTTCCCTGCTCCATAAATTTACGAACCGTGTTCTTGGAATAGTCAGAAATGGTACAGTCTGGGCGCATCATGGTGCCATCAAGATCAGAAGCAACTAATTTCATTTTATCACCTTAATTTTCCTATATTGTTTATTATTATCATGTTTCTAACTCATTATCGTAAAGGATAAACCTTCGAAACGATTATACCACAAACTTTATTAATTTTACCACTCTAGGTCGATTGTATCTCTGAATGATCACAAATATACTATCCATCATACAAGCAATAATGGATGTCACAATAAACACAATGGGTTCGCCAAATGGAATGATAAAGAACAGTGGAAGAAAGGATAAAATCATAATAATCCTGTGCACCAGCTCCGCCTGCATCATATTATGCAGGAGTTCTTTGAGACTAACCTGCTTTAGATCGAACTGTTCAGGCTTTGCGGTAATCATACTCATTTTCCATTGTTTCACACGGAGCTTGCGATAAAGACCCTTTTCAAAATCATATAAAGGAAAACCCCATCGATCTTGAGGAAATTCTCTGTTTTTAAAGATCACGGTGATAACTTCTCCAACCACCAGGCGCATCGCAAAATGATAGAATATTGTAAGCAAAGTGATGGCAAGAGAAAGCATCCATTGCTGCCTAAAACTTCGGTATAGCAGAAAAAAAGCAAGCATGGCGATTCCCTGTATGCTTGTGAAAAGGATCATTTTAATTTTTGTCGTTATTCTTTTCATTTTTCCCACCCTCAGCTCCTATCTTTATTGTTCATCATTTATGCGGAATATCCTGCCATGGTAAATTCTTTGGAAGAGGTCCTTCCAATTCATAAGGAATATTCAGCTCTTTAAATACCTCTTCTAAGGCTTTGATATATTGATCTGACTTCACCAGGGCCATCTCTGCGATAAAAATCTTTTCACCAACCGCAGACACTTCACAAACCATATGACCATCTACAATATATGTTAAGGAATCAACATATTTTTTCAGATCTCCCCAATCATAGTAACTTTTGCACGAACAACATTTCGGATGATTTTTCCAGTCTTATACAAACCATAACTATCAAAATTGTATTTCATAGTAATTTACCTCTTTTATTTACATAGACGAATACAAAAGGGAGCATATCACTGACACGCTCCCTT
>JAUNNI010000108.1 GCA_030531555.1 Eubacteriales bacterium
TAGTAAAAGCTTGTGAAGAAGAATTTGGTGTATCCGCAGCAGCAGGTGTTGTAGTTGCAGCAGGCCCAGCTGAAGAAGTTGAAGAAAAAACAGAATTCGACGTTGAATTAACAGAAGTTGGCGGACAGAAAGTTAAAGTTATCAAAGAAGTTCGTGCTATCACAGGTCTTGGACTTAAAGAAGCTAAAGAAGTTGTTGACGGTGCTCCTAAGCTCCTCAAAGAAGCTGTTTCCAAAGAAGAAGCAGAAGCAGTTAAAAAACAGCTTGAAGAAGTTGGTGCTAAAGTTACAATCAAATAATTGTAAAAAGCATTCCTGTAATGAATATTTAAGAGGTTGGTATTTTGTTCTGAGACAATCAGAAGAGAGGTGCCAGCCTCTTTTTTTCATAAAAAAATATATATTATATAAAAATAAGTATTTTTCTTGACATCTTTTCTTTGCTGTGCTATGATACTATACTGATTCACAATGGGTTTTTGTGCCATAGAGTACAGAACGATTTGTGAATATGTAACAGCAGATTTTGTTTTAACATTGTTCAAGGGGTGATACATCGATGGAAAAAAGCAGAATGCGTCCGGTGCAGATTCCGGGAAGTAAAAACATCAGAATGAGTTATGCCAGACAGAAAGATGTACTCGATATGCCAAACCTAATCGAAGTACAGAAAGATTCCTATCAGTGGTTTCTCACAGATGGTTTAAAAGAAGTATTTGAAGATATTTCTCCTATCACTGATTACAGCAACAAACTCAGTCTTGAATTCGTAGATTTTGTACTCGAACGCGAAAAAAGAAAATATTCAATCGAAGAATGTAAAGAAAGAGATGCTACATATGCAGCTCCATTAATGGTGAAAGTTCGCCTTCATAATAAAGAAACTGATGATTTCAAACAGACAGATATCTTCATGGGAGATCTTCCTCTTATGACAGAAACTGGTACTTTTGTAATCAATGGTGCAGAACGAGTTATCGTTTCTCAGCTTGTTCGTTCTCCTGGTATCTACTATGGTATTGGCCATGATAAGATTGGTAAGAGACTCTTCTCTTGCACTGTTATTCCTAACAGAGGAGCATGGCTTGAATACGAAACAGATTCCAACGACGTATTTTATGTTCGTGTAGACCGTACAAGAAAAGTTCCTGTAACTGTTCTTATTCGTTCTTTAGGTATCGGTACAAACGCTGAAATTATTGAATTATTTGGTGAAGAACCAAAAATCATCAAAACACTTGAAAAAGATACTGCAACAAACTATCAGGAAGGTTTAAAGAAACTTTACGAAAAGATTCGTCCAGGTGAACCTTTATCCGTAGATAGTGCAGAAAGTCTGATCAATGGTATGTTCTTTGATGCAAGACGTTATGATCTTGCCAAAGTTGGTCGTTATAAATTTAATAAAAAGCTGATGCTTCGTAACCGTATCGCAAAACATGTTCTTGCAGAAGATGTTGTAGATACTGCAACAGGTGAAATCCTTTTCGAAGCAGGACATAAGTTAACAAAAGAAGATGCTGATTTAATTCAGAATAAAGCAGTTCCATTTGTATTTATTCAGTCCGAAGAAAGAACCGTTAAAGTTCTTTCCAATATGATGGTTGATATCACAGAATACCTTGATATCGATCCAAAAGAAGTCGGTGTTACAGAGTTAGTTTATTACCCAGCCCTTGAAAAAATCTTAAATGACTTTGATGATATAGATGAAATCAAAGCTGAGATTCGTAAGAATATCAGTGAATTAATTCCAAAACATATTACAAGAGAGGATATCTTAGCTTCTATTAACTACAATATCCACTTAGAATATGGCCTTGGTAATGACGACGATATCGACCACCTCGGTAACCGTCGTATCCGTGCGGTTGGTGAACTTCTTCAGAACCAGTACCGTATCGGTTTATCCAGACTCGAGAGAGTGGTACGTGAACGTATGACAACACAGGATGTAGAATCTGTATCTCCACAGACTCTTATCAATATCAAACCGGTTACTGCAGCAGTGAAAGAATTCTTCGGAAGCTCCCAGTTATCCCAGTTCATGGATCACAACAACCCACTTTCCGAATTAACACATAAGAGAAGATTATCCGCATTAGGTCCTGGTGGTCTTTCCCGAGATCGTGCAGGTTTCGAAGTACGAGACGTACATTATTCCCATTACGGAAGAATGTGTCCAATCGAAACTCCTGAAGGTCCTAACATCGGTCTTATTAACTCTCTTGCTACCTACGCTAGAATCAACGAATATGGCTTCATTGAAGCACCATATCGTAGAGTAGATAAATCAGATCCTATGAATCCTGTTGTAACTGACGAAGTTCGTTACATGACAGCAGATGAGGAAGATGAATATACAGTAGCACAGGCCAACGAACCATTGGATGCAGAAGGTCACTTCATTCATACTAACGTTTCCGGCCGTTATAGAGAAGAAACTTCCGAGTTCCCTAAATCCAGAATTGACTACATGGACGTATCTCCTAAGATGGTATTCTCCGTTGCGACATCCATGATTCCTTTCCTGGAAAATGATGATGCTAACCGTGCCCTCATGGGATCCAACATGCAGCGTCAGGCAGTACCACTTCTTAAAACAGAAGTACCTGTTGTCGGAACTGGTATGGAAGCAAAAGCAGCAAGAGACTCCGGAATCTGTATTATTGCACATCATGCAGGTACCGTAGAATACTCCACAAGTAAAGAGATCATCGTTCGCAGAGAAGATGGTATTCGTGATACATACCATGTAATCAAGTTTGCACGAAGCAATCAGGGTAACTGTATGAATCAGAAACCAATCGTAACAAAAGGTGACCATGTAGAAGCAGGAGATATCCTTGCAGATGGTGCTTCCACATGCGGCGGTGAAATGGCATTAGGTAAAAACCCACTCATCGGTTTCATGACATGGGAAGGTTACAACTACGAAGATGCTGTATTACTTAGTGAAAAACTTGTTCAGTATGACGTATACACATCCGTTCATATTGAAGAATACGAAGCTGAAGCCAGAGACACAAAGCTTGGCCAGGAAGAAATCACAAGAGATCTTGCAGGCTTAAGTGAAGATATGTTAAAAGACTTAGACGAAAATGGTATCATCCGTGTAGGTGCTGAAGTACATGCCGGTGACATTTTGGTTGGTAAAGTTACTCCTAAGGGAGAAACAGAATTAACAGCAGAAGAAAGACTTCTTCGTGCAATCTTTGGTGAAAAGGCAAGAGAAGTTCGTGATACATCCTTACGTGTACCACATGGTGCATATGGTGTAGTTATGGATACTAAGGTATTCACAAGAGAAAATCATGACGAACTTCCACCAACTGTTAATAAATCCGTTCGTGTATACATCGCTCAGAAACGTAAGATTTCTGTAGGTGATAAGATGGCCGGACGTCATGGTAATAAGGGTGTAGTTTCCCGCGTATTACCAGTAGAAGATATGCCATTCCTTCCAAATGGCCGTCCACTTGATATCGTACTTAACCCATTGGGTGTACCTTCCCGTATGAATATCGGACAGATCCTTGAGCTTCATTTAAGTCTTGCTTCTAAAGTTCTTGGATTTAACATTGCAACTCCTGTATTCAACGGCGCAAACGAGCACGACATCATGGATACTCTTGAAATGGCTAACGATTATGCAAACAAAACATGGGAAGAGTTCATGGAAAACTGGGGTGACAAAGTAAATGATGAAGTACTTGATTACCTCTATGAAAACCGTGATCACAGAGAAGAATGGAAAGGTGTTCCGATTGACAGAACTGGTAAAGTTCGTCTTCGTGATGGCCGTACCGGTGAAGAATTCGATTCCCCAGTAGCGATTGGTTTCATGCATTATCTGAAACTTCACCATTTGGTTGATGATAAGATTCATGCACGTTCCACAGGTCCTTACTCCCTCGTAACACAGCAGCCTCTCGGTGGTAAAGCACAGTTTGGTGGACAGCGTTTCGGTGAAATGGAAGTTTGGGCTCTTGAAGCTTATGGTGCATCCTACACATTACAGGAAATCCTTACTGTAAAATCCGATGATGTTGTTGGTCGTGTTAAGACATACGAAGCAATCATCAAAGGTGAAAATATCCCTGAACCAGGAATCCCAGAATCCTTCAAAGTACTTCTGAAAGAATTCCAGTCCCTGGCTCTCGATGTTCGTGTATTAAAAGATGATATGACTGAAGTAGAGATTCAGGAAGGCTCAGAAATCATTGATGATTCTATGAGATCCGTAATCGAAAGCAGCCCAGATGAAAATAATTACAAAGACCAGGATAACTTCGGTAAACTTGGTTATGGCGAAAGAACATTAGAGGAAGAAACTTCCGGTGATTTCGACCAGATGTTTAGTGACATGCCTGTAATGGCTGATGATGACGTTGAATTTTAGTCTATGGAAGGGAGATAATTGATGTCTGATATGAATAATCAAGCAGTGGAACAGCCAATGAATTTTGATAAGATCAAGATCGGACTTGCTTCTCCGGAAATGATTCGTAAATGGTCCCGTGGTGAGGTTAAAAAACCAGAAACCATCAACTATAGAACATTAAAACCGGAAAGAGATGGTCTGTTTTGTGAAAAAATCTTTGGACCTAGCAAAGACTGGGAATGCCACTGTGGTAAATATAAAAAGATTCGTTATAAAGGTGTTGTCTGTGACAAGTGTGGCGTAGAAGTGACAAAAGCCAATGTACGTCGTGAACGTATGGGCCATATTGAACTTGCAGCTCCTGTTTCACATATTTGGTATTTCAAGGGAATCCCTAGCCGTATGGGTCTCATTCTTGATATGTCTCCAAAGGATCTTGAAAAAGTATTATACTTCGCATCTTTTGTTGTATTAGATGCTGGTAATACAAGCCTTAATGTAAAAGATATCCTCTCTGATGCGGAATACCGCCGCATTCTTGAGGAATACCGTGAGACAGGCGAAGATATCGGTAGCTTCCGTGTTGGTATGGGTGCTGAGGCTGTTAAGGAATTACTTCAGGCCATCGACCTTGAAGCAGAATCCATCGAGCTTAAAAAGAGCTTAAAGGCAACAAGCGGACAGAAGGCAGCAAGTGGCCAGAAAAAAGCAAGAAATATTAAACGTCTTGAAGTTGTAGAAGCATTCCGCTTATCCAACAACAAACCAGAATGGATGGTTCTTGATGCAGTTCCAGTAATTCCACCAGATATCCGTCCTATGGTTCAGTTGGATGGTGGCCGTTTCGCAACCTCTGACTTAAATGATTTATATCGTAGAATTATCAATAGAAATAACCGTTTAAAACGTTTATTAGACCTTGGAGCTCCTGATATCATTATCCGTAATGAAAAACGTATGCTTCAGGAAGCAGTGGATGCGCTCATCGACAATGGTCGTCGAGGAAGAGCAGTTACCGGTCCTGGTAACCGTGCATTAAAATCCCTTTCTGATATGCTCAAAGGTAAACAGGGACGTTTCCGTCAGAACCTTCTCGGAAAACGAGTTGACTACTCTGGCCGTTCCGTTATCGTTGTAGGACCAGAACTGAAAATCTACCAGTGTGGTCTTCCAAAAGAAATGGCAATTGAGCTCTTCAAACCATTTGTTATGAAAGAACTCGTTGCAAAACAGCTTGCACATAATATTAAGTCTGCGAAAAAGATGGTAGAAAAACTTCAGCCAGAAGTTTGGGATGTTCTTGAAAATGTAATTAAAGAGCATCCGGTTATGTTAAACCGTGCTCCTACCCTTCATCGTCTTGGTATCCAGGCTTTCGAGCCAATCCTTGTAGAAGGTAAAGCAATCAAACTTCATCCATTGACATGTACTGCGTTCAATGCCGACTTCGATGGTGACCAGATGGCTGTACATCTTCCACTTTCCGTGGAAGCGCAGGCAGAATGTCGTTTCCTTCTCTTATCTCCTAACAACCTGCTGAAACCATCCGATGGTGCTCCTGTAGCTGTACCATCTCAGGATATGGTCCTTGGTGTATATTACCTCACCATGGAAAAAGAAGGCGCTAAGGGAGAAGGCAAATGCTTCAAGTCTGAAAACGAAGCTTACCTTGCTTATGAAAATAAGGTAATTACACTCCACTCCAGAATCAAAGTAAAACGTTCTTACATCAATGAGGACGGCGAAAAGATCAGCAAAATGGTGGATTGTACAATGGGACGTATCCTCTTCAACGAAATCATTCCTCAGGACCTTGGCTTTGTTGATCGTAGCGACCCAGAAAATGTATTAAAACTTGAAATCGATTTCCAGTGTGGTAAGAAACAGCTGAAAAAGATTCTCGATAAATGTATCAGTGTTCATGGAACTACAAGAACAGCAGAAGTTCTTGACTATGTAAAAGCACTTGGTTACAAGTTCTCCACCATCGGTTCTCTGTCCGTATCTATTTCTGATATGACAGTACCAAAGGAAAAACCACAGATTCTGGAAGATGCTCAGAAGAAAGTAGAGTTTATTACAAAACAGTATCGTCGTGGTTTCATGACAGAAGAAGAACGTTATAAAGCTGTTGTAAATACATGGTTCGCAGCCGATAATGAATTAACAGAAAAACTTCTTAGTGGTCTTGATAAATACAATAACATCTACATGATGGCTGACTCTGGTGCCCGTGGTTCTAACCAGCAGATCAAACAGCTTGCTGGTATGCGTGGT
>JAUNNI010000022.1:0-18953 GCA_030531555.1 Eubacteriales bacterium
TAAACATTTCACAAAACGGGATTTTTAAGGCGTAAAAAATGAGGAAGTTCAGAATTGGATAAATCTGTTGCTGACCTTAGCGGAGGGCAGAGAACAAAGGTTCTTTTAGGAAAGCTTCTTCTGGAAAAACCAGATATTTTGCTCCTGGACGAGCCAACCAACTATCTTGATGTGGAAAATATTGAATGGTTGAAACGTTATCTTAATGATTATGAGAACGCTTTCATCCTTATTTCCCATGACATTCCATTCTTAAATAGTGTAATCAATCTGATTTATCATATGGATAATCAGGAATTAAATCGCTATCCTGGAGGCTATGATCATTTCCAGGAAGTGTATGCCATGAAAAAGGCCCAGCTTGAGGCAGCTTATAACAAGCAGCAGAAGGAAATTGCGGATCTTAAGGACTTTGTAGCAAGAAACAAAGCTCGTGTTGCCACAAGAAATATGGCCATGTCCCGTCAGAAGAAACTGGACAAAATGGATATCATTGAGCTGGCAGCGGAAAAACCAAAACCAGAGTTTCATTTCAAAGAAGCACGCACTCCGGGGCGTTATCTTTTCCAGACCAAAGATCTGGTGATTGGCTATGGTGAACCGCTTTCTTCCAAATTAAATCTTCAGATGGAACGTGGACAGAAAATTGTTCTGACTGGAGCCAATGGTATAGGAAAAACGACACTTTTAAAGAGTCTTTTGGGCTTGATTCCATCTCTTGAGGGAGAAGTAGAGCAGGGAGACTATCTGGAAATCGGATATTTTGAACAGGAAATGGATCAAAATATCAACACCACATGTATCGAAGAATTGTGGCAGGAATTTCCTGGCTTTAGTCAGTATGAAGTTCGTGCGGCTCTTGCAAAATGTGGTTTAACGACAAAACATATCGAAAGTAAAGTAAAAGTTTTAAGTGGTGGAGAACAGGCAAAAGTAAGACTTTGCAAAATTATCAATCGTGAGTCTAATCTACTTGTTCTTGACGAACCAACCAACCATCTTGATGTGGATGCAAAGGATGAGTTAAAAAGAGCACTGCAGGAATACAAAGGTAGCATCCTCATGGTTTGCCATGAGCCAGAGTTCTATAATGGACTGGCCAGTGAAGTGTGGGATTGTACAGAGTGGACTACCAAGTTATATTAATGAAATTATAATAGAAGAGGCCGGATGAGAAACATCAAATTCATGAAAAATGAAGCTTTCTCATTCGGCCTTTCGTAATATTTCTTTTTAATCTTTACTCCACCAACGTAATGCTCTTGAGAATCTAGAGGATACGTTACAGGAAGTAAATCGAATGTGAGCACCCGTATATGGGGCCTCAAAAACGGTATTTTCATCAATGTATACAGCAATGTGACCTTTTTTCCAAACCAGATCACCAGGTTTCGCTTCCGAAAATGGTATGGATCTTAACTGGGTTGCAAAATCGATGGAGGTCCAGCGGAAACCAGAGCTTACCGCATTACACTGACGTAATCCATAACTGATCAAGCCAGAACAATCGAAAGAATTTGGACCAGAAGCCCCCCATACATAAGGAGTTCCTTCCTTAGCAACAATGGCATTCAGGAATTCCACACATTGATCGGGGATTTTATCCTTGTATTCCACCAGACGGGAATCAACCTGTATGGCAGAAGCATTTTTGGCAGCTTTTAACTTTTCAATATGTTCTTTGGTGTCATCAAGACCATTTGCCAAATCGTCGATGGTCTTTTGATTCTCTACGATCCAGTTTGTACAAGGAAGAAGCATTTCCTGCAGAAGCGAATCGACATTTGAAATCAAATCCGAATCCACATCGATGGGGCTATAGCCTTCTGGAAATGGAGAGCGCTCCGTGGAATAAACCTGTAACCAGGAAAGAAGAGCTTGGTTATGATATTTGTGTGCCAGCTTGTAAAGAGCAGCATCCATTCCTTTGATACAATTGGTATTTTCGAAAAAACTACAGTCTTTTTTATAACCAGTAAGGAAAAGCTCGCTTTCATTAAATGTTAAATCATCCTGGTAGACCATATTGTAGATATTTTGAATTTCTTCAATTTGTGCACTGTAATTATATAAAATGTTTTCGATATTTTGTAACTCTTTCTCTTGAATTTTCTTCTTTTTTCTTAACTCTTTCAGCTTTTTCTCAAGTTTTTTATCTTCCCTTACCACAGAAACAATGGTAAATGAAGTATTTCCGCTGGAAACAACTTCAGATTCCTGATAGTCACGTCCATTGGAATCATCTTCCTCTATCTTTTTTACTGGTGTTGTTGTATCTTTTTTTGGATCCTTCTTGGAATCTTTCTTGTTGGAATCCTTCTCTTTTTCCTTTTTGTTTTTGTCTTTTTTATTTGTGGAGTCAGAATCCGAGGAAGTATCAGAATCGGAAGAAGCTTCTGAGTCCTCTTTGTTGTTGGAGTCATCCGAGTCTGAGGAAGTGTCAGATCCAGAAGAACTCTCGCCACCAGTTGAATGATCAGAACTGCCTGAATCGGAATTATCGGAAGAAGAATGACTGTCATCCGAAGAAGAACCTGAGGAAGAACTGCCTTCTGAGCCAGAACCAGGGTTTGTCTCTGGTGTGCCAGCGCTGGTATTCGATTCTACAGAACTTCGGCTGGATGGTTCATTTTCTTTTGATTCTAAAGTTGAAAGGGTGGTGATAACTGGTGAATCAGATGGGAAACCTTCATAAATTGATGTTGCATTCGAAATTATTGGAGGTCGCATATCGAAGATTAATCCACCTGCCAGAAGAAAAGCCATAGAAATTGAGAATGTTTTCTTCCATTTCATAGTAAGCCTTCTTTCCAAAATGCTTAGAATAAGCATAATTCTACTTTATTGCATGATACCTTACTGATTTTACGTCACTTTTTCGGATTATGCAAGTCAAGATAAGAAAAAATTTAAGCTAAGCATTGCAAAAGTAAAAATTATGTATTATTATTAATTTTTAAAGGTAATCGAGAAATATTCATATAAAGGAGGATCTAAGGTGGATCGAGAAATGGTTATTGTCATTGACTTCGGTGGTCAGTATAATCAGTTGGTTGCTCGCCGTGTACGTGAATGTAATGTATATTGCGAAATTTATTCTTATAAAACAGACATCAATGTGATTAAAGAAATGAATCCAAAGGGAATCATTTTAACAGGCGGCCCAAACAGCTGTTATGAAGAAGGTGCCCCAACATATCAGAAGGAATTGTTTGAATTAGGAATTCCAGTTCTTGGCTTATGCTATGGTGCTCAGTTAATGCAGCACATTTTAGGTGGAAAAGTAGAACGTGCAGACGTTCAGGAATATGGAAAAACAGAAATCAAAGTTGATACAAACTCTCCATTATTCAAAGATGTTCCAGCAGAAACAACTTGCTGGATGAGCCATTTTGATTATATCAGCGCCATGGGTCCTGGATTTAAATCCGTTGCGCATACAAAAGACTGCCCAGTTGCAGCAACAGAGAATACAGAAAAACGTTTATATGGAATTCAGTTCCATCCAGAAGTACTTCATACTCCAGAAGGTACAAAGATGCTTTATAACTTTGTACGTAATGTGTGTGGTTGCGCTGGTGACTGGAGAATGGATTCTTTCGTAGAAACACAGATTCAGGAAATCCGTGCAAAAGTTGGCGATGGTAAAGTACTTCTTGCCCTTTCTGGTGGTGTAGTTTCTTCTGTACTTGCAGCTCTTCTTGCTAAGGCAATCGGTCCTCAGCTTACTTGTGTATTCGTTGACCACGGCCTCATGCGTAAAAATGAAGGTGATGAAGTAGAAGGTATTTTCGGCCCAGAAGGTAATTTCGATATCAACTTTATCCGTGTCAATGCTCAGGAAAGATATTATGCAAAATTAGCAGGTGTAACAGATCCTGAAACAAAACGTAAGATCATCGGTGAAGAATTCATCCGTATCTTCGAAGAAGAATCCAAGAAGATTGGTTCTGTAGACTTCCTTGCTCAGGGAACCATTTACCCAGACGTTGTAGAATCCGGTCTTGGCGGGGAATCCGCAGTGATCAAATCTCACCACAATGTAGGTGGACTCCCAGATTACGTAGATTTCAAAGAAATCGTAGAACCACTTCGTAACTTATTTAAAGACGAAGTACGTAAAGCAGGTCTTGAGCTTGGTCTTCCTGAATTCTTAGTATACCGTCAGCCATTCCCAGGCCCAGGTCTTGGAATTCGTATCATCGGTGAAGTAACTGGAGAAAAAGTACGCATCGTACAGGATGCTGACTATATCTATCGTGAAGAGGTAGATAAGGCAGCGGCTGCTTACAAGGCAGAACATGGTGTAGAAGCTCCTTGGATGCCAAATCAGTATTTCGCAGCGCTCACTAACATGCGTTCTGTAGGTGTAATGGGTGACGAAAGAACTTATGATTATGCTGTAGCAGTACGTGCTGTAAGAACCATCGACTTCATGACAGCAGAAGCAGCAGATATTCCATTTGAAGTACTTCAGGTAGTAATGAACAGAATTATCAAGGAAGTACGTGGAGTAAACCGCGTATTCTACGATTTAACTTCTAAGCCACCTGG
Source organism: Eubacteriales bacterium (assembly GCA_030531555.1). Taxonomy (GTDB): domain Bacteria; phylum Bacillota; class Clostridia; order Lachnospirales; family Lachnospiraceae; genus Anaerobutyricum. Next base: position 4,555 of record JAUNNI010000022.1, read on the forward strand.
AACAATTGAGTTCGAATAATACACAAACCCCCAAAAAGCCTTTATTTTAGGGCTTTCTGGGGTATTTTTTTGTCTTGTGAGTACATTTTGAGTACAAACGTTATTTTTTGGATTCATTTCCAGGTGATTTCTTATATTAATCGTTCTTTGGGTGCAGTCCCATCTGATCTAAAACTGCATCATGCTTCTTCTGAATTTCAAGTAATTCCTGATCTGGTTCTGTGCCTGGGTACATATCCATCCATCTGTTGAAGTCAGATTCTGCTTTCAGAAGGGCTTCCGCTCTTTGTTTCACATCTTTTATCTCATTACATCTTTCTGTCTCTTCCATATATGCCTGATAACGGTTATACCATGAACGCATAAGTGGGAGGGATTCAAAACTAATACCTATCATATCATTTCCAGCTTTGTCCTGATATTCCACCATAGTGCCGCTGTACTGACGAAATACCTGGAATAAACGGTGCATAGCCTTCACACCATCAAATTCAGAATTTGTGAGTACCTCTACATTCACAGAGAGGGCCTTTGCCAGTGCTTCTAATGATTGAAGCTTTGGATTTCTCTTTCCAGTCTCGTATGCACGGATATAGGATTCTTTAACTCCGATCATGTCGCCAAGCTGCTGAAGAGTCAGTCCTCTTTCTTTTCTTAATCTTCTTATATTTTCACCTACAGTCATGATAAAACCTCCAAAACGTAGCAAATTGATGAATACATCATATCATATGATTCGAAAATTTGTAAATAATTTCTTTTTAAACGAATCGTTAAGAGTGTTGACACGAATCAAATGATGCGGTAGAATATAAACGAATCAAAAAGATTCGAAACAAGAATCAAAAGATGTATTATTCTAGAAGCATTAAAGGAGGAACAAAGATGAACAAAAAAATGTATTACACAGCGGCGGAGGTCGCAGAATTACTCGGTATCAGTAAAGGCAAGGCTTACCAGATTATCAGGGAAATGAATGAAGAACTGAAAAAACTAGGATATCTGGTGATCAAAGGGAAGGTTCCGGTTGAATATTTCAATGAGAAATGGTATGGAGCGACAAAGGAGGTAGTGGCATGGGCGTAACACCTAAGAAAGATAAGAATGGAACGTATTATGTTCAGTATCGCAAAAGAGATATCTACGGAAATAGTATCAAGACTACCAAACGTGGATTTAAGACAAAAAAGGAAGCAGAGAAATGGTATGCCAGATTTCTTCTTCAGCAGTCTTCCAGTATGGATATGTTATTCAAAGACTTTTGGGAACTCTACATGGAGGATATGTCTTCCAGACTGAAGATCACAACCTTAAAGCAGAAGCAATTTAAGTTTAAGAAAAATCTGCTTCCTTACTTTGGGAATGTTCCTATGAACAAGATCACAGTGCCAATGATCAGAAAATGGCAGAACGATATGATGGCATTAGGTTATAAACCTACGACATTGAAAACGATCAATAATGAGTTGCACGCTATTATGAAATATGCTGTTGATTACTATGATCTCGGCAAGAGCCCATGTGACAGAGCAGGAAGTATGGGTAAAAGTAAAGCAGATGAAAGACCACACTGGAGCTATGAAGAGTTTTCGAAGTTTATCGAAGCAGTTGTGAACAAGCAGGATGCATGGCTTGGATTCAATATTATCTACTGGACTGGGGTCAGAGTTGGAGAACTCCTGGCACTTCGAGTATCGGATATTGATTTCGAAAATAGTGAGATTCGAATCGATGAGACAAGAACGGTTCTGGATGGTGAGGAACTGATCGATACGCCAAAAACAGACAGCTCTGTTAGAGTGATCAAGATCCATGAAGAGTTACTCACAGCTATCAGGGAATATATTGATGCTCTTTATAAACCCAAACCGGATACTTTACTGTTTGCAGCTCATACGAAGCGTTTCTTCGAACATGAGATGGATCGGGGAATAAAGATCTCGGGAGTAAAGCGTATCACAGTACATGATCTCAGACATTCTCACGCCAGTCTCTTGCTGAAAATGGGCCATAACTTCTTGGAAATCTCTAAAAGACTTGGTCATGGAAGCGTAAGAACGACGATCGAAACCTACTGTCATGCGGCAGAGGACAGCCAGGAACGTATTGCAGACAGTCTTGGAAAACTGGATCGAGGTGATGCGGATGGCGTGTAAGAGAGAGCAGCGTTTCAGACGAAATACCATAGCTTTTTGGCTCAGTGATGATGAAAAGGCAGAGGTTGAAGCCAAGATCAGGCTTTCCGGATTATCCAAGGGCGAATACTACCGCAGGGCTGTGTTAGGTCAGGAGGTTCAGGTGATCGCAGGCAATTATATGTCAGCGAAACTTGTGAAAGAAATCAAAGAATTAGGCGACAAGATCTCGACCTACAACAAAGATGATGCAGCTACTGCTGAACTTATTCAATTATGCAGGGAACTGAAAGACTTATGGGAAGAGAAAAAAGAAAGCCCTTATCCGGCAAGATAAGAGCTGTGTGCGAATACAGACAACAGATGCTGGCGGTATCACCTCTAGACAAGGCAAGTATATCACAGCTTCTGACGTTTGTATCCATAAACTTTATAAAGAATATAATTAAGGAGAACATTCATGTCAGAAAAATTATTGCGAGATAATTATAAGAGGCTACCGGAAGATCTAACGCAAAATGGATTGTTTTGCTGCTGGCAGTTCGAAGAAAGAAACGGAAATAAAACGAAGGTGCCCTACTGTCCCATGGATGGAAAGAGGGCGAAAAGTAATGATGAAAAATGTTTTGCTGCCTTTGATCAGGCACTGACCGGTCTGGAAAAGCATGGCTTTGATGGTATTGGAATAGGAATCTTCCATGGTATCTGTGCCATTGATCTTGATCACTGTATCAATCGCAACGGAAAGGTTACCAAGCAGGCTGAAGAAATAATCAGACTGATGCACAGTTATACGGAAGTCAGCCCCAGTGGAGATGGAATCCACATTCTCTTTACAGTTAGTGATTATAGCTATGATTCTGAGAAATATTACATCATGAACCATGATGCGGGCATTGAAGTATATGTATCGGGAGCAACGAATAAATATGTGACGGTAACGGGAAAAGGCCACAAAGATTTTCTGGAATTTGGTGACAGGACCAAAGAACTTGGCATCCTGCTGGACCGATATATGGTTCGCCCGGAGAAAAAAATAAATGTACAGATTCCTGCAATAAATGCAATAAATGCAGTAAAGTCCCCAGATGACGATCAATTACTTAAGATCGCTATGAATAGTAAGAATGGAAATGCATTTTCAGAATTATGGAATGGAACTATTTCTCCGTATCAATCACATTCAGAAGCAGATATGGCTCTGTGCAGTCATCTTGCCTTTTGGACAGGCTGTGATGCCATGGCTATGGATCGATTATTTCGAAGATCAGGACTTATGAGAAAAAAGTGGAATGAAAAGCGAGCCGGGAAAACCTATGGTGAGATCACGATTGATCGGGCGATCAAAGCATGTGATGCTATATATACTCCCACGCAGGAGAGGCAGATTGGTGAAAGTCCACCAGAGCGGGAGGTAAATGCTTTGGGGAAGGAGCAAACCAGTAAGGCAGATACTGGAATGGTATTTACGGATATTATCCCTTTTGATCCGGAAAAAAGTAAACTGCCAAGGTTTCCTGTTGAGTGTCTGCCCAAGGTATTGAGTGATTATGTGAATGCTGTTGCAGAACATAGTCAGACAGCACCGGATATGGCTGCTGTGGTTGGGCTTGGAGTCCTGGCATCCTGCCTGCAGGGAAAATTTCAGATCGAAGGTACACCAGGCTATACGGAGCAGCTCAGCTTATTTGTTGTGGTCATCGCATCCCCAGGCGAACGAAAATCCAGCGTTTTAAGGGATATGACATCCTGTATTGCAGAATACGAAAAAGCTGAGAATGAGACATTGGAGCCTAAGATCAGGGAAAACAAAAAAGAGCGAGCTGCTTTGGAACGAAGGATCTCATCCCTTGAGAAAAAGCTGGAAAAGAAGGCAGACAATACTGCAGAGGCAGAAATAAGCGTTTTGCAGGATAGGTTGGAAGAACTTCCGGAGTTAAAACAGGTACGTTACTGTGCGGATGACTGTTCTATCGAAGCACTGACAAGCCTTTTGGCTAATAACAATGGAAGAATGACTGTGATCTCTGCAGAAGGTGGAATCTTTGATACTATTGCAGGCCGTTACTCAAATAAACCCAATTTAGATGTGTGGCTTAAAGGTCATTGTGGAGATACGATCCGTGTGGATCGATTAGGCAGAGAGGCAGAATACATTCCAAATCCTGCATTAACAGCAATTCTTTCTATTCAGCCGTCAGTATTGAAAGAGATCATGTCGAATTCCGTCATGGCAGGAAGAGGTCTGATTGCAAGATTTCTCTATTCTTCACCACCATCTCGAATAGGAAAACGAATATTTTGTACTCCACCGGTTCCAGCTGAGATGGAAGCAGCGTACAAAGAAAAAATATATCAGCTGATGACGCTTCCGGTGAAGGATCAGGCAGAAACGATTCGCCTTAGTGATGAGGCGAAGGAACTGATTTCCACATATTTTCTGGAACATGAAAAATATTTATTGGGGGAAGGACAGGATATATCGGATTGGGCGAATAAATATATCGGAAGCATCTTAAGGATTGCAGCTTTGATTCATTTGGCAGAATACGGACCGGAATCATCAGACGTATCTGCAGATACCCTGGATAATGCCATTAAGATTGGTCAGTATTTTTTGGAACATGTGAGGTACGCCTATGCCCTTATGGAGAAGGATGAAGATATAAAAAAGGCCAAATTTATTCTTAGAAAAATTAGGCAAAATGGTTTCACCAGAGGGAAACGATCGGAATTATTTCAGATGTGTAGAAGTAGGCATTTCGGTAAAACAGAGGATATATTTCCGATACTGGAGCTTCTGGAAAAACATGGATACATCAGACAGGAACAGCCAGATTATGCAGGCGTTGGAAGACATCCGGATGTGATAGTGGTTGTGAATTCAGATACGTTTGTAGATGAACAATCACAAGAGAGACTGGCTGATTAACAGATGCAGAAGCGATATTCTGGGAGAGTTTACTGCATTTATTGCATTTACTGCATAAAAGGGGAACTCACCCAGAACGCTCTCTGCGTAAGAGTCCGCCGGAAGGCTCTCTCTGAAAGAGTCTCTCTGAAGAGCGCCGGCTTTTGATATGTAGTGTCAAAAGTAATAAGGCGTTACTTCTGGCATAGAGTGCCGAAGTAAGCCTGCGGCAGCTTTTCTGTAACACAGAAACAAGTATAGATCAGGAGGTGAATGCCTATTGTAAGGAAAACATTATCATTTGTAAAAGGAAAAGGAAGTCTCAGCCATAACAATCGTACTTTCGTAGCTGACAATGTGGATTCTAAACGAATTGACTGGAATATCACATATGTGAAAGAAACCCTGGAAGAGGCATATGAAAAATGCTTCGGAGAAGCGATCAGAGAATATAATGCAGGTCAGAAAAGAAAGGATCGGTTGAAACATGATTATATCAATGAAATCAAGAACTCTAGAAATAATGAAAAAGTGTTTTATGAAAATGTTGTTATGATCGGATGTAAAAAAGATACCGGAGTGGTAGATGAGAATGGACATCTCACACATGAGGCTGCTGTGGCTGCGAAAATATTGGATCATTATGTGAAAACATTTCAGGAAAGGAATCCGAACCTGTATTTGTTCAATGCAGTACTCCATATGGATGAAGCAACGCCACATCTTCATCTGGATTACATTCCGGTAGCCAAAGGCTGTTATAAAAAGGGCCTCAAGGTCAGAAACAGTCTTTCCAAAGCATTTCAATGTATGGGCTTTGAAAAAGGAAAAGGAAAATATGAAAATGAGACCACAGCTTGGCAGAGTCGAGAACGGGAGTATATATCAGAATTATGTGCGGAACATGGAATCGAGATAGAAGTTCTTGGCGAGGAGCGTCCTTCGCTTTCGTTGCCGGAGTATAAACAGGCAATACAGGAAGTGGAAGAACTTGAAGATATCATCGAAGATCTTAAGGTAGAACACAGTGAATTGCAATCTCAAAACGAAGAATATCAGGCAATATTCAGTGATCTTGAGGCTAAAATAGAACGGCAGTATGACCAATCAAGAAGGTTGGAACTGGACCAGGAAACAAAGAAAGCGGTTAAGACAGAAGTAGATGCAAAGGTGAAACATGCAAAAAGCCAGGCGGTAAATACAACAAAGGGATTATTTCAAACGGAGGCCTATGTAAAGGTGCCAAAGACACTTTGGGATCAGATGCTGCAGGCGTATAAATGGGGCTTAACCTCGAGTGCTTCGGTCAAGAAACTGGAAGAGCGAATCACTACACTGGAAAAATCAATTACAGAATGGAAAACATTTAAGACAAAGGTAATTGCTTTCTTAAAGGATCACAACTTAGTGGAAGCATTTCAGGAGTACCTGAAGCCCCAATCCGTGCATAAAAAGATAGATGCATTTAAGCAAAAGGTTCGATCTGACAGACAGACTGAGAAAACAGTTGTGAAGGAGAAAAAGGCGAAGCAGGTTGAAGGAAGATAATCTTTATATTTTTGTCGATTATTTGTGTGCTTATGCTTGAAAGACCAGTGTGGATATAATATAATTAAATGGAATATACATGAAAAGGGGTGCATTAGAATGACAAGATTCATCAATCATTTAAACGAAAGCATGAGCTTGTCTCAGTGCGCACAAAACTAAGCGTAAGCCGTAGGATGATTATGTTCTGCGGTTTTATAGATTAAGGGAAATCCGGATTTCTCTAGTAGAGATAGTACAAGCAAAATCGATTTTTAGAATTGAACAAATACATAATAAGAACTATTGGAGGTTGAGAATTGAAGAAATATTATAAAAAATGCTTACTCATATTTTTGATATTATTATTGTTGTTATTTACTCCTTTAAATGTAAGCCAATTTATGTTGAATTCTGCACAACGAGATAGTCTTTGTGAGGCCCTTTCAGATACTAGCTGGGAAGATCACGAATTTAAGAATAGTACAATTGTTGCGTCCATTGATATATTCGGGGTATCAGGATTGGGAAAACATAAGACAGTATATGGATATTTTAATGATGGATTTTATATTGAAGCCCATGAAAAAGGATATGATATTAGCGGTAGTTTGAATGAATTCATGGTAGATATAGAGGTAGATGGAGACAACATTTCTATAATAAAAGAATATGGGGATGGTGTGACTAGTGCGGCGACGATTGAAAAAATGCCTTGGCGATATCGATGTAAACGGTATATCTATGTTAGCATGGGTTTGGATCAGCAGCTTTATGCCAGAACAAAGAAAAAAGTGAAAAGAAAATTAGGCGTACCAGCAGATATGATCAATACTCTTAGTATAAATGAAGAGAATAGTACGTACGAAATATATGATATGAATGATAATGATGAAATAATAATTCAATATAGTGGGAAAACTTCTGAGTTATATAAGTAAAAAAAGTTGTATTTCATACTTTGCATAAGAGGGTGATTTCTCCAGCGGTAATAAAACCGTGACTGTTAAATCATACAAGACAACATCAAATATAATTAAAAATCTGAAGGCTAAGAAAAAATACTATGTAAGAGTTCGTACTTATAAGACAGTAAGTGGAACAAATTACTATTCTGGTTGGTCAGAAAAGAAGTATGTGACAACTAAATAACGCATAAATTAAAATGGGGATGAGAAATCATTCCCATTTTTGAGTTGGAAAAGAAATAAAATGTATTGCAAAATGCAACACAAATGATATAATAGAAGCAGAAAGGTGGGATTAATATGGCAGTAAAAACAGCAAATGTTAATGTTAGAGTTGAACAGGATGTAAAGGACAAAGCGGAAGCTATTCTGGCAAAACTTGGTGTATCTGCATCTGCTTTTATTAATATGACATATAGACAAGTGATTTTAAGAAAGGGAATTCCTTTTGATGTGGCGATTCCTGCAGAAATTCAGACAAGAGATACTATGTCAGATGCAGAATTTGATGCAATGATGGCAACCGGACTTGCACAGGCTAAAGCAGGGGATTCTATCCCATATGAAGCTGCTTTTGATTCATTGCTGAAAGGATTGTAATATGTCAGAACAGTACAAAGTGCATATTACAAGATATGCCTATAGCCAAATGAAAGAAATTCGTCAGTATATTGCGGAGGAACTATTTGCTCCAGATGCAGCAAAAAATCTTTTGATCGCAATCCGTGAGGCGATTGGAAGTTTGCAGACTATGCCGTCCAGACATCAACTTGTGGAAGAAGAACCTTGGAGAACAGAAGGCGTCAGACGTCTTATAGTAAAGAACTTCTATGTATACTATTGGACGGATGAAGAAAAAGAGCAGGTTCATGTAACGGCAGTTGTGTACGGCAGAAGAGATCAGATCAAGCAACTGGAGGAGATGGATCGGGAGTGAGTACAATTTGAGTACAAACAGATTAAAATGACATAGAAAAAACTAAAATGCGAATCAAATGATACGAAAATATGGATAAAAACATACTATATTTACCTCATAATTCGTATGTAGAAAAGAGTTCGAATAATAGCGAAAATCGCGAAAAGCCTTGAAAACACTAAGGTTTTGAAATTTGAAAATCTCTTCTGATAACAATTTGATAACAGAACTCTAAAGGAGCATTATTCTTCGTACCAAGTGGTTTTGGGGTAAAGAATGATTCCGAGAGGCGTTCGAAAGGTATCCATATTAAAAAGCAATCCCTTGCTGAGAGAAATCTCGGCAAGGGATTTTTGGCGTTTATGGGTATGTTTATTTGTTTATGTCTCTTAAGATTCCTTCCGGTGGAACCTTTGCCCAGTGACCGGTTGTATCAAGCTTTGGATAGTTATAGCGCCAACGGTCGTATTCGTCTTTGGTAATCTCGCCCTTACGATATTTCTGGGCCTGCTCCAGCCAGGCTGAGAGCATATCGTACATGTTCAGATATTCTGTACCACGCTTTTCAAGGCGGATGCAGAGTTCTCCATCGATGGTATCAATCTTAAGACCACGTAGATCTTCTAAGACGAATAAGGTATGCATAAGGCCGGCATCTGTATCGATATCAGGAACTGTGAGAGCTTCGGGTGCTACAGCAAGAGCCTGGGCAAGTGCAGCTGTTATATCAGCTTTTGGCGTACGGGCACCGGACTCATACTGCGCCAGACGGATGTCGGCAGTCTTCTCAGGAAATCCGATCAGGGTGCCAAGATATTTTTGAGTCATGCCTCTGAGATTGCGGATAAAACGAATTCTTTCACCAATAGCCATAATGTTATCACTCCTCTAATATGTAGATGCACTAATAATAACATACGAGCTTAAGGATAGTCAAGAATACTAAAACAAAAAAGCTTGGGTAAAATTACTTGACAGTAGCATATATGTTTAATATAATAAATCTAACCTTAAACAGGTGCGTTTAAGGTTGCGAAAAATTACTATTAATGAAAGGAGAATCCTATGGAAAACACTTTTATCCGAGCCGAGGATGTGGCAAAAGAACTTGATATATCCAAAGCTCATGCTTACAAGATCATCCGTCTTCTCAATGAGGAGCTGGAGAAAAAAGGCTTCCTGACCATTCCGGGCAGGGTCAGCCGTGAATATTTTTTTGAACGATTCTATGGAATCAGAAAGGAGGCAGAACATGCCGGTATTTAAAGACGATAACAGGGGCACCTGGTATGTTATGGCGCGTTATGTAGACTGGACAGGTGAGCGCAAGCAGAAGTGCAAGAGAGGTTTCACAACAAAGAAAGAAGCACAGGAATGGGAGCGCATGTTCCAGATGAAGAGCTCTTCCGATATGGATATGAGCTTTGCAGCTTTTGTGGAGATCTATGAGAAAGATGTAAGGCCAAGAATCAAGGAGAATACCTGGAATACGAAGGAACACACTATCCGCACCAAACTTCTTCCCTACTTTGGAAAGCGAAGGATCAGTGAGATCAGCAATAAAGATATCATTGCATGGCAGAATGAGATGCTTGCTTACCGCGACGAAAATGGGAATGCCTATTCATCCACCTATCTGAAAACGATCCACAACCAGCTCAGTGCTATTTTCAACCATGCTGTTCGTTATTACAGTTTACGATTCAACCCTGCCGCACAGGTTGGAAATATGGGATCAGAAGAGCATAAGGAAATGCTGTTCTGGACAACAGAGGAGTACAAGAAGTTTGCTGAGGTGATGATGGATAAGCCCCGTTCCTACTATGCATTTGAAATGCTCTACTGGTGCGGTATCCGTGAAGGCGAACTGCTGGCACTTACGCCGGAAGACTTTGATTTTGAGAAGAAGACGGTAAGGATCAATAAATCCTATCAGCGCATGAAGGGGGAGGATGTGATCACGTCTCCAAAAACGAAAAAGAGCAATCGCACAATTAAAATGCCGGATTTCCTCTGTGAGGAGATGAAAGACCATATCGGATCGCTCTACGGCGTGAAGAAAAAGGACAGGATCTTCACTGTCACCAAGAGTTATCTGCATCATGAGATGGACAGAGGCGCAGCAATGGCAGGCGTGAAGAGAATCCGCATTCATGATCTGAGGCATTCGCATGTATCACTTTTGATCGATATGGGATTTTCTGTGGTAGCAATCGGTGACCGTGTAGGTCATGAAAGTGAACGTATCACATTAGACTATGCACATCTTTTCCCTTCCAGACAGGAAGAGATGGCAAAGAAACTGAATGAGAAGGGAGAAAAATATGTCAGCTAAGAATGTAGACAGACTGGGCCGTTTCAGAAGCATTACAGTAGGATTCAGGGTATCACCAGAGGAAAATGAAGCGATCAATGCGGCAGTTGCACTGTCGGGATTGACCAAGCAGGAATACTGTTACAGACGCTGCCTTGAACGTGAAATTACGGTACAGGGCAATCCTAAGGTATATAAGGCTCTCAAGGAACAGCTTGGCTCAGTTCTCTTGGAACTTAAAAGATTAGGAGATTCAGGAGAAGTTACGGATGAGATGCTGGAACTGATCAGGCTGATCACGGTGACTCTTGGTGGAATGAAAGGAGATGCTGCAGATGAATGATGTAAAAGAAAAAACTGCTCAGACTCCGGTTGTTGGCGCAGCCGGTGAGCAGTTAATCCCTAGTAATACAACTGACACTACTATATCAGAGAATACCATGGAATTCAACGATGAATTGATGAGGGAGGAGCAGAGGCGTATCTTACGCCTCATGGATCCTCATTATCTTCAGACCGTATCCATGAATGAATTATATGAAAATGTATATCAGAGCAAGCCTCCTCTGATCGATGGCTTACTCTATCCGGGAACTTATCTGTTCGTAGGAGCACCGAAGCTTGGAAAAAGCTTTCTGATGGCACAGCTTGCTTATCACATCAGTACCGGTACCCCTTTATGGAACTATCCTGTCAGACAGGGCACAGTCTTATATCTTGCTCTTGAAGATGATTACAGCCGACTGCAGAAACGCCTCTATCAGATGTTCGGGACTGATATCTCCTCAAATCTTCATATGGCAGTTTCCGCGGCTCAGCTTGGAAACGGACTGGATGAGTAGCTCCAGAACTTTGTCAGGGAACATCCTGATACAGTACTGATCATTATAGATACTCTTCAGAAGGTTCGTGAACTCGGAGGGGATAAATATAGCTATGCCAATGATTATGATATCATTACCCGACTTAAGAGTTTCGCTGACAGCAAGTGCATCTGTCTGATGCTGGTGCACCATACTCGCAAGCAGCAGGCAGATGATAAATTCGATATGATCTCCGGTACAAACGGATTACTGGGTGCAGCTGATGGTGCATTTCTGCTCCAGAAGGATAAGAGGACCGGTGATGCTGCTACCCTCGATGTTTCAGGAAGAGATCAGCAGGATCAGAGATTCTGTCTTAAGCGCAATGCGGAACGCCTTGTGTGGGACCTTGAAAAGGTGGAGGCAGAGATCCATACAGAACCCAAGGAGCCTGTCCTCGATGCAGTTGCAATGAAGATTAATGAGGATACTCCTGAATGGGAAGGCAGTCCGGCAGCTTTGGTTGAGTTCCTTGGCCTTGACATCAAGCCGAATACACTGACCTATAAATTGAATGTCAATGCCAGCAGACTGCTTCATGAGCATCATATCCGATACGAGAGCAGCCGGAGCCATAGCGGAAGAAAAGTGAAGCTTCATTACGAGAAAACAGAGTAAAGCGTGTCGATGGTGTCGGTCGTGTCGATGTTTTAGACAGTGGGGGCGGTATCAAAAAGACCGTCACCATCGTCACGACCGTCACGGAAAGGAATAGAAAGAATATGAAAAGAAAAAATGTACAGCTGTCATTCGAACTGTTTGCTGCATTGGTCAAATTTCATCTGCTTCAGGATGCATCCTATGAGAATGAAATCAAAGAAGGTTTAGAAAAGAAGCTTGATGCGCTTGTAAATCATGAATTGTATGCCAGATATAAGACGGCTCCGACAGCAGAAGAGAAGGAAAAGGCCAGACTTGAATATCTGGATAAACGCGGAATTCAGGAGGAATTTCGTTGGTAAGCTTTTCTTCGTGATATAGGACAGGGACGTGCCACGTTCCTGTCTTGAACGGATAAAGAAAAGAGCGGAAGGGCCTCTACGGCGAAACCCGCAGGGTGTCTTGAGTAGCCCTCGGAGAGCGCAAAACCTGTTTACAGGTTTGCATTTTTGATGGCTTGGCTGTCAAAAGTGCTTTTGCGTTACTTTCGACGAAAGTAACAAAGCACTTCATAGTTGGACACTATTTTAGAATTTGAAAAGGAGGAATAGCCTGTGAAGAGAACAATCAGTACAATGGTAGGAAAAGGATCCCTAAGCCATAATCGGCGTACATTTTATGCAGAGAATGTGGATCCAAGCAGAACACATCTGAATATAAAGTATTGTGACCAGGATACAGAGCAGGTTTATCACGAACTATTTGATGATGCTGTTGAGAGATATAATGCGAAACAGAAGAGATCTGACCGTATGATAAAGGATTATCATGAGAAGATCCGAACCGGCAAACAGGAGAAGTTATTCCATGAGGTAGTTGTACAGATCGGTAATAAGGATGACTGCGGAAGCGGTACTCCGGAAGGCGATATCGCTGCAGAAGCTCTGGATGCTTATATGAAGGAATTTCAGAAACGAAATCCGACACTGCATGTATTTTCGGCCCATCTTCATATGGATGAGCAGACGCCTCATCTTCATATTGATTTTGTGCCATATATAACAGGAAGCAAACGAGGCGTAGATACCAGAGTATCCTTAAAGCAGGCGCTTGCAGCACTTGGCTTTACCGGCGGAACCAGAACGGATACCGAATGGGATCAGTGGGTAAATTCCGAAAAGGAGCAGCTAGCCAAGGTGATGGAGCGTTTCGGGATAGAATGGCTTAAGCTGGATACCCATGAGGAGCATCTCTCAGTACTGGATTTTAAGAAGAAAATGCGTGCGAAGGAGGTTGCAGAGCTTGACGAACAGGCTGCGGAGAAGACATTGGAAATTGCAGCGCTGGATCAAAAGAAAGAACAGGATCTTGCTGAGATTGAGAAAATAGAAGCAGTCCTGGCTTCTGTAGAAAATCAGCAGGTCAAGATCGCAGAGATAGAAAAGATACAGCCAATGAGGATTCCACTGACAGGAAAGGTGACTCTGGCAGAAGAGGATTATCATACACTTGCTATCGCCGCGAAGAAATTAGTGACTTATACGCGAAAGGACAGGGAACTGCAGAAGCAGGTGGATCAGTTGAAAAATGAAAACCGTAAAAAGGATTCCCTGATTGATAAATTAAAGGGTATCATTGATGGACTTAAAAAAGAAATAACTGAACTGAAACAGCGCCTAAGCGGGAAAGAAAGCCTTCATGACCGATTGGAACAGGAAAAAATGAAGGCTGAAAATGAAGACCTTAAGAAAGAAAATAAGATCCTGAGGGAAAAGCTGGCTTTACACGGAATTCCATTCGGTCGGAAATGCGAAGATAGAAATATCTAAGGATAATGAGAAGAGATATGGCGGCATCTGAAAAGCTGGATGTCGCCTTTGTCTTATGGTGGTTGATACCTGAAAACTATGCTATAATAAAAAATACTTTTAAGGACAAATGAAAGATTTCATATTATCATTTGATGTGGAAGGAAGTGTGAGATATGGACGATCTTGAATATAATGTTTTATTTGTGAATGTACTCAATATGATATATGCTGCAAAGCAAAAAGCAGAATATCAGGTTAATTCTACGATAATTGAGTTATACTGGGCTATTGGTGAATATGTTTCTAAACAGGCTGTAGAGAATGGATGGGGAAAGTCTACAGTAAAAGCCC
>JAUNNI010000022.1:18963-26745 GCA_030531555.1 Eubacteriales bacterium
CCTGTCTGAGTTCATTCTTCGGCGAGAACCAGGAATAAGAGGATACTCGTCACAGAATATCTGGAGAATGAAGCAGTTCTATGAAACCTACAAAGAGCATCCAGAACTCTCAACACTGTTGAGAGAAAATAGCTGGTCAAATAACATGCATATTGTTTCTAAGACGAAGAGCTATGAGGAAAAAGAATTTTATCTTCGACTAGCAGCCAAGGAGAAATATGGGGCAAGAGAACTGGCTAGGCAGATTGACAGCGGTTACTACGAGAGGCTTCTTTTATCCAATGGAAAGGCTCCGTCTGCAATAGAGAGCAAGGATATGACGGGTGTTATACGTGATCTGTATATGCTTGAATTTTTGGAATTGCCAGATCCATATAAAGAATATGATTTGCAAAAGGCTATTCTGAGGAACATGAAAAAGTTCCTTCTTGAGTTTGGAAGAGACTTCCTGTTCATAGATGAAGAATATCACGTACAAGTTGGTAAAAATGACTATTACGTTGATCTGCTGTTCTATCATAGGGAGCTTCAATGCCTGGTTGCCATAGACTTGAAAATTGATGACTTCAAGCCGGAGTATATGGGAAAAATGGACTTTTATCTTGAAGCATTGGATCGAGATGTCAAGAAGCCTCAGGAAAACCCGAGCGTTGGTATTATCCTTTGTAAAAATGCGGACACTGATGTTGTAGAATATTCCCTAAGCAGAAGCTTATCTCAAACCATGGTTGCGGAATATAAAACAAAGTTGATTGATAAGCGGATATTACAAAAGAAGCTTGCTGAATTATATAATCTTGCGGAGGATGAAGCTAAAAACTCTCAACAGTGTTGAGAGTTTTAGGAATAATAATTTGTTTCTCAAAAACAGCTCCGCAACCGGAAAGTTGCGCGATAGTTGGTGGAGCAACCGTATGAAAATCACTAAAATGAGGATACAAATTGAAAGGAGGACTCTAAAATGAAATTTGGTCCAATGCAGTATTCAGCAACAATCATGGTTCTCGTGGTATTCTTCGTAGTAATCTATTTGGTTTATTTGGTAATCAAAGCCTTACGAAAGTACACAAAGTCAGAACCGGTACGTAAGGAAAAAGCTGCTAACGCAAAGAGCCTGGGTGGAGTTCTGAAACAGCATAGAGTTGATTGCAAAATGACTCAGGAGTTTGTTGCCGAAACATTAGGTGTTAGCCGTCAGGCGGTTTCGAAGTGGGAGAGTGGTGCATCTGATCCAAGTACAACTAACATGATGGCGCTTGCGAAGCTTTTCGGTGTAGAAGCCGAGGATTTGCTAAAGGAAACGAAATAATGCGGAGGCACTTATGAAAATATTTTGCATATTTATTGTATTAGCAATTATATGTGCCTTGTGTTCAGACAAAATGGATCAAGCGGTCAAGGCTGACAAGAAGGTAAAAAGGGTAATCATTGTAATTAGCGTGGTGGTTTTATTGATTAGCACAATTACAATTATTATAACCAAGTTTGCATAGCAAATAATTCGAATTTCTTTGAGAGGGATGCCCATGAGAAAGTTTACATTTTTTTATTCCATAATAGCTGCATTATTTGGGATTGATTGTGTTGTTTTTGCAGCAGCCTTTTACATTCGTGCTGCCTGTGCTGTTTTAGTGTTTGTTGCGATAATGCTTATTCTGAAGTATGGAAAATGTACTGCTTGCGGTAAATACGGAGTTAGTCTCAACCCGTTTTCGAAAAAGTTTGGAACATGCAAGCATTGCGGAAATGATCTTGAGAGTTAAATCTTAATGTGGAGGTGTTGGGGATGAAAAAATTAAGAACAATAGCGGGATTACTTGTTGGAATTACACTTGGCATTGCATTAGGAATCAGCTTTAAGAGTAATGTTGTTGCTTTAATCGCAGGAGCTTGTTTTTCCATCCTTTTTGGCTACACATTCAATACAGTTAAGCGTAAGAAGGATGAATAAAAAATTTTTGTTTAATCGCTCTGCCGGTTCATATCTGATGTTGAGATTTTCACCTTTGGATGCTATAATACACCCAAGCCATTTGATATTATCCACAGGGGACAATCCCGTGTTATCACGGCTGATAACATTTTGATAACAATAGCTGTGATAGTCAGGATAATATGGATACCACAAATAATCAGAATAACAGAAATACATATTTCCCTACTGTAAGACTAAAAATTACATGCGCCCCATTAAGGACTGTCCCATCTTCTTTGAAACATTCGTAAAGCAAATAGGCTTCATGTGAACCAACTGGAACTGGTTCGGTCAGTTCAATTTCATAAAAGCCTTTTCCCGGTTCTACATAGCCAGACTGCCAATATTGTTTCTCATCTACATAGAGAGTCATTCGGAAAAGGCAGCTGTTGATTTTTGGATTGTGGAAATTTACTTTTTGCTTTGTTTCATCTGGGCTAAACACAAGAGACACAATGCCAGGAATCTCGATGGTGGGAACATCATCCTGTGGATTGTATAATTCCTGTTCTCCTGACCAATCATCGGCACTATCATCAGATGATAATGGATTGTGCGAAGGTTGATTGTGAAAATGTAGGAATATAGCAATGCCAGCTGATAGCGCAAGTAACAGGATAATAATGATGAATAAGCGTTTCTTTTTCATGGTTTTAATACCTCCGAACGCTAAACATATCATTGATGTTTTCCTTAATAAACGCAAAGTGGGTGCTTTTTAAGATTTTTTCCAGCGGTTGATTGTAGAGGTTTCTGCTGCGCAATGCCCATTGGAGCCAGATAATACGTCCTGAATAACGGTAGCGGAATAATGCTTGTTATTGGAAATAAAATCAGGGATTTCTGAGTGAATTGTATTACAGGATGCGCAGTAAAGTCTGCGTAGACGGTATTCTGTTGGAGTACCAGAGAAATCCAAGACGGTACGCTTTTTACTGCCTTTGGGAGTAAGCGTTCCGGAACAGAAAGGGCAAATCAGAGGTTCATGATTTTTGATTACAGAATATTTTTTTTCGTGATAACAGTGTAATTGTGTGTGATTACCATTTTAACAGCTCCTTTGATATTGGGTAACGGACAGCAAAAAAGCCTGATAGAAAATCATCAGGCTGTAGTTTGACTATTTTGCATTTTTCTCTCTGAGTGTATCTACAAGAGAGCGCACAAGTAAAATATCTGATTCGGTTAAGCCAGATACATCAACAGATGGTTTTTTCTCAATTCCCATCAGGTAATCGGAAGTAACATGAAGATAGTAAGCTAATAGCCGAATCACTTCCGGTGATGGCATTCTATCACCATTTTCATAGAACGAGATGATGCTATTTTTTACGCCTACCATATCTCCAAGTTGCTTTTGGGTCAGATTCTTAGAAGTGCGTAAATCCTTTAATCGTTTGCCAAATTCTACCATATTGTCAACTCCATTCCACTAATATTATATTTTTAAGGATTTCATATTTGGTGGAATGCATTTAACAATTATGTAGAATCAAGTCGAAAAATATGATAATATAAAAAAATATAGGAAGAATTGTCGATAGTTTTTGACAATTCAAAAGAAAAGAGGGATGTAAAGTGGCACTTATTAATTGCCCGGAATGTGGAAAAGAAATATCCGACAAATCTAAACAGTGCATTCACTGTGGATATCCTATTGCTGAGTTAGCAAATAATTATTTGAACAATAATATCAGTATGTTGAAAAAAGATATTGCTGATATTGTAGAAGCCAGAGTTCAATCAAAGGACGTGGGGAATGAAGCAACCCTGAGAATCTATCCTGTTATATCAGAAAAGGTTGCAAAAATACGTCAATCAGAAACTGAGGGAGTTGAGGACGAAATAGCAGAAATAGTTCACAATTCCGTACAAAAAATGTCCATCTATTGTGGTTGGAAAACAATGAAATTGTTCTATGAATTAGTGGATTTTCAGAGTTTATCATATGAAACATACAGATATATGGCAAATGGCTTCAAAGAAAAGTGTAATAAATTTAAAGGCTTTCCAATGATTTGTTGGTTTCCGATTTATCAAATCATTACATACGCACCTAAAGAAATCAGTGATGAGTTAATAAATGCGATGGGACAGCAACATTATCAGACATTGTTAGAATGGCACGCTAAAAATCCAGATAAAAGCACTTGTGAATCTGCATTACAAGCTGTTCATAGTAATTCATTACCCCCAATTGCTTCAAAAGCAGTCGATAATTCACTTAGATGTCCAGAATGTGGCTCTACTGCTATTACTACAGGAACACGTGGATTTTCCATTATATCTGGGTTTATCGGTAGCGGAACTGTTATGAACATGTGTGGACATTGCGGATATAAGTGGAAACCAAAGAAGAATTGCTAAAAATATTATGATAGGAGTGACTGCTTTATGATGAATTTCACATCATCAGCTGATATGTATCAGCATTGCTTATCAAATAATTTGTGTGGTACTGCTTCGAGAAATACAGCAATTAAGAATTTTGAACTGGCATTGGAATCGTTGGATAGAGATGAACAGATAACAGGTATCTTTGTTGCTTTATATGGGTTCAAAAGTGCTTTATCACATTTGGGAGAATATGCTTTTGTTATTACTAACAGAAGAATATTGATGACCCAGAAACAGCTTATGCAGAAAAAGGTAAAGTCATTGAGCTTAGAGAATATCAATAATATTTCACTTTGGAAAAGCGGATTATGGGGAACAATAACTATTGATACAATCAAAGAAAAGTTGGTGATCGGGTGCGGTTCACAGCATGTTCAAGCTGTTCATGATGAGATTCAGAATGCACTTAACTCTAGTAAATCAGTATCTTCCATTAATCCATCTTCGAATGATAATCCGATAGAAAAGGTTAAGCAGTTGAAAGAGTTATTGGATATGGGGATTCTCACTCCGGATGAATTTGATAAAAAGAAACGTGAACTTTTAGGCTTGTAAGTCGAAATATAAGAATCAGGAAATAATTCTTTTATTTGGGGTGATAAAAATGGATTTTGAATATTATGGAAAGAATGTTACAGAAGCAATAAATAGTGCTTTAAAAACGCTGAATGTGAATGCTAGTGACATAGAGTATGAAGTTTTGGACAAAGGTGGATTGTTTCGTAAAGCAAGGATTCGAGCTAGAATCAAGGAGAAGCCGCCTGTCCAGATTGAAAAACCAACAGATGTAGCGAGTACAGAAACAGAGATGTTCCCTGTACAGACTGAGACAGAAGCTAAAATAGAAGTAACACAACCTGAGACAGCGCAAGGATTTAATCGGTATTATAGTCCATATCAGGGAGTGGGTAATCTGGATGAATATGTAAATAATGGTGTGGATATAGCAGATATTGAAAACCAAGAATATGTTAATGTGGCATTAAACGGATTTCAGTTTTTTGATTCATTTGACGAAAGATTTATTAGCGGAAAATTGTACTACAAAGATAATGTGTTTGTATGTATTACAGATGATGGTTCAAAGACATTTAGTTCTGTTATGCCATTCAAATTCATGAATGTAAAAAGCGATTATTATTATCAGAAAAAGGTTATTGATATTGATGGAAGCATCTACCATTTTGCTGATGATTATGAGGAATCATTATTTCTGCGGTACGTTAAAGCATATAACGAGTTTGTAAAGAGCATGATTCCGGTTGCCCAGCAGAAGTGCGAAGAGATTTTTGGTGAATTGGTTCAGAATCCAGAGATACCAAATGCAATTCAGAATTTTCTTGACATGATTCCAGAAGTATTGTTTGTTGATTGCGAATTATACCGTACTCTATTGCACCAGTTCTGTTTCCGAGATGAAATTACAAAAGATTATTTAAAGTTTTCTGAATATGAGACAGAAAACGCAATATCTGTTTTGCTCAGAGATGGCAATCAGGGAGCATTTCAGGAATTATGGGGATTGGTAGCTAATCTTCAAAATCTTATTGGCGAAAACTTTAATGTTGATGATAATTTTGTGAATCTTGTTTCATATTTGCTCATAAACTACGGTTTGATTCAAAGGTATAGTAAGATATGGGAAGAAAATTATAATGCAGCTTTGGATGTCATTGAATGGGAATCCTATGTTCGAGAGTGTTATACAGATAATTGCCTTATGGCAGAGGATTATAGAGGTATCACAGCATTAACATATGCGCTGTTGAAGGGTGATAAATTCGAAACTACTGGATATAGATTCAAATATGATGCTGTAGTTCAAGAATTGATTAATGCGGTATCTTCCAAGCAAAAAGAGGATTTTGCTAAAGCTTTATTTAGTGAAAGAAGTCAATCAGCGACTGACAAGAAAAGAATAACATTAGAAGATGTTGACTTAATGAGCGGAAGCGAATTTGAAAGTGTTGTATGTGAACTCTTTAAAAAAATGGGCTATGCTGCTTTTGTAACAAAAGCATCTGGAGATCAGGGCGTTGACGTGATTGCTGAGAAAAATGGGGTTAAAATCGGAATCCAAGCAAAATGCTATTCTAATACTGTAGGAAACTCTGCAATTCAAGAAGTTGTTGCCGGAAAAAAATTCTATACTTGCAATAGAATCCTTGTTGTGACAAATAATTATTATACCAAGTCAGCTATTGAGTTAGCTGCTGCAAATGGTGTTACTCTTTGGAATCGAGATGTATTATCTGAAAAAATGAATGCATACCTATAGTTATAAAGGCGGTGGGACAAAGATGTTCTGCTGCCTTTTTAAAATGTTAATTTTAAATTTGATGGGAGTGAAATACATCTCTATATATCGGGATGGATGAAATTGGCATTTTTTGTAATTTCAAATATCCCCCACACATAAGAATAGACGGTTGCCATTGTTGCAACCGTCTTTTATATTATGCGTCTTTCAGTTCTTTCTTGTATTTGTAATAAGTATTTCGGGCAATTCCTAAAAGCTGAATGCAGTCAGAATCGTTCAAAGTACCTTGGAAATCTTTTGAGTATTTGAGAATCTTTTCTTTTGTTGTGATTGATTTTTTTGTTGTCAGTTTTGTTCCTTTTGCAATTCCTATCTGTTTTCCCTGTAGGCGTGCTGTTTCAATTCCTTCTTTGGTTCTTTGGTGTAAGTCAGTGACTTCTTTTTCTGCCTGTTCAAATGCTATGACAATCTGTTCTTTTGCAAGTTCCATCAGATATTCATTGACTGCCTTTAATATGATATCGGTTTTTGTTCCGGTCATAGCAACATTGTTATTCAATGCTTTCTTATATGTGGCGGTATTGATATGCGGTTCTTTAATAAACTCCAGTTCAATTCCGGCATCATACAATTTTTGATATTGTTCAAATCCCTCTGCTGCATTTCTGCTCATTCGTGAGACTGAATCAAAAATGATAGTATCGCCGGATTTGACTTTCTTCAAAAGCTGATTCCATTGTTTACGACCGTCTGTTTTTGTTCCGGTGTACACCTCTTGATAAATGATAACATCGTGATACAATCCTTTGATATTGCGTATCTGTCGTTCTATGCTTTGTTTGTTTGTGCTGATTCTACAGTATCCGTATATCATAATCATTCTCCTGTCTTAAATCATACGACCGTCTGTTTTGATATTCGTTATCAGTGTCGATATTGGTCGTTATCGTATTGTTTTGATACTACAGTTCTTTTGCTACTTTCTATTGTGAAAAAGTGGGGGAGTGTTCTGCTCCCCCATGAAATCCGGTTTTTTTTATGCGTTAAAGGTGAAACGCTTGCTTGTGGTCTTTTTGGTATATTCCTTATAGATATCAAGGAAATCTTTCTTGAATGCTGTGGAGTCAAATCTATTGGAAATAACCTCTCT
>JAUNNI010000022.1:26755-37446 GCA_030531555.1 Eubacteriales bacterium
CCATGTTGCTTTGCTTCCATCATCTGAAAGAACTTCATCAACCTGATTTTCTGTCATATAAGATTTGACCTCATCTTTCAGAGATTCAATCTGCATTTCCATTTCTTCCTTTAATGCTGTGTACTCTGCAAGTTCCTTCATAATTGCGTTAATGTCTTTTTTCATTTGTAATTACCTCTTTTCTTTTGTATTTGTGGTTGTTTATCAGCTATCTGATAATGCTATTATATATTGTGGGTACACAAAAGTCAATAGTTGTGGGTACACAAAAATGACTAAAAATTAATGTTTAACTTTGTGCAACTTTGTGGGTACATAAATATTGACATTTGTGGGTACACAAATTATAATAAAGATAGTTCAAGGGAACACAACCACAGAACTTGAACAGAAACAATAATTTTCAATATGAAAGAAAGAGGTAATCAAAATGGCAAAAACAAACACAACCTATAACAGAACAGTTCAGTATTTAAACAAGGTATTCAAGCTGATTAACACAGAATTTTTTGAGGCTAGCTTAGAAATGCCGACAATCACAATTCAGTCAACCGTTGGCGCTTATGGTCATGTGACTACTTCAAAAGTTTGGAAGTCAGAGAACGGCAACGAAAGCTATGAACTGAACCTTGGAGCTGATTACTTATCAAGACCGATTGAGAATATCGTAGCTACTCTGATTCATGAGGGATGCCACTTATATGCAATGCAGAACGGCATCAAAGATACATCAAACAGAGGTGTGTATCATAATAAGAAGTTCAAAGAGCTTGCAGAAGAAAGAGGATTAATCATCAGTAGACATGAGACATACGGCTGGACAATCACAGAGCCAGGGGAAAGAGTTTTAGAGTTCTGTATCGACAATGATTTACAGGAAATCATGGTCACAAGAAATACAGGCTGGACGTTTACCGGAATTGGAACAGGTAAGAACGGAAACGGAACTCCTACAAAGCCAACAGCCCCAAAGAAGGGAAACAGCATCAAGTGGATTTGCCCTTGCTGCGGAGCTATCGTAAGAAGCACAAAGGTGCTGAACATCAAGTGTGGTGATTGTGACGAACAGTTCATCATGGCATAGAAGGAAGGGGACGAAAGTCCCCAACCTTTATATAGAAACAAGATAATTAAAGCTGACCTATCGGCAGATCGGGGAGAAATGGAGAAGAATATGGAATACAGAGGTTATTATATTGAAGAGAATTTTTATGGACGTAATGAATACACAGTGCAGTATTGTGGTGATGATGTATGGTTCAGTACCATAGAGGAAGCCAAAGCCTTTATTGATAGTATTGCATAAAGTGAGGACATTGTAACCGATATGATTCTTCTATAGTATCATGTCGGTTCAATGACTTGAAAGCAGTTGCATATCTGCTAATTGCGTGATAAAATATGGGTACACAAAAAAGGCGGTGTATAAAAATGGCAAGAAAAGAAAATTATCATGCTGATTTGGTAGATGTAAAACTGCGATTCTTAAAGGGGAACGGTGAAGATATTCCGGACTATCTGGAGATTATCAGACAGAGAGCCAAAGAAAAAGGTTATATTGTGCCAAATGGCAAATTAAAAGGCGAAGGTAATATCAATGCCTACATTATAGATTTGATTGAGACAGATATCAGAACCACAGAAGGCAATGCTGATTTCAGTATTCGCACAAGCCTGAAAGAAAAGGCATCTGAATAATGATATGCTGACGGTCTTAGATTACCTCTGTCCGTCTGTATATACCGACTGAGGGAGTGGTTGCCCTCAGTCATTTTAATTTATGGGAGCAAGAACCGAATGAAAAAGAAAATTGAAAAATTAATTTTAAAAATCTATCAACTGCTGCCGACTGGATTACAGGAAAAGCAATGCATCATGAACCTTGTAATGCCAATTGCGGAAAAACAGTTGCAGATAGTAAAACAGGATGTACTTCGGAAAAATTGGGAGAAGATTCAATTAGAAGAAAAACTGAAAACATTAAAAAAGTAACATAGTGTAAAGAATCCGGTGCTGTAGCACTGGATTTTTTTTGCACTTTTTTGTCGAATTAAGTATTAATTTTTAAAATCCATGATACAATAATAATATTGAATATTATTGCAAATACCATAATTTTCGGGTATCAGCACAAAGGAGGATTTGCGTATGTCACATATCTCTGAATACGAAGTGGAAAATATATTCATAAATCGTCTGGAGAGTATTGGATATGACTACGTGGAGTTAAGTACATATGATGATGTAGTGGAAAATTTCCGCAAACAGCTGGCACTGTTCAATGCGAAGAAGCTACAGGAAAAAGGTCATGCAGCGGAATTTTCTGATGCGGAATTTAAACGTATTTTGATTCATGTGGAAAATCATTCTGTCTATGAGTCTGCAAAAATATTGCGTGATAAATATGTTCTACAGCTGGATGATGGAAAAACTGTCTATCTGGAATTTTTCTCATCAGATACGGACAGGAATATTTATCAGGTGACTCATCAGGTGACAATGGATAAAGCGCATAAAGATGATGTGGTTTACAAGAACCGCTATGATGTGACTGTCCTGATTAATGGGCTTCCAGTTGTACAGATCGAGCTGAAAAGACCGGGCGTAGAGATTAATGAAGCTATTAATCAGATTAACCGTTACAGGAAATTTTCATTCAAAGGATTATTCCGTTATTTGCAGCTTTTTGTGGTTAGCAATTCTGTTCAAACGAAGTATTTCTGCAATGAGAATGAGATGGCAGATGGAAAATATAATCCGATTTTGAAATCATTGGTATTCTTCTGGACTGATGAGCAGAATACAAGAATTAATGATTTGAATAGCTTTACAGGAGAATTTTTCAGAAAAACCGCTCTTACTGAAATGATTGATAAGTATATGGTTATTAAGACTACAGAACCAATTTTGATGGTTATGCGTCCATATCAGATATTTGCAGTAAAGGCAGCAAAGAAACGTGTACTGGAAATTAACCAGAATGGTTATGTTTTTGCATGCACTGGTTCTGGAAAAACTCTTACTTCATTTAAGCTTGCACAACTGCTGCGAGATGAAGCACGAATAGATTTGGTTGTATTTTTGATTGACCGAAAGGATTTAGACGACCAGACGGTTGATGAATACAACAGCTTTGAAAAAGATTGTGTGGATAATACGGACAGCACCTATGTTCTGATTGATATGTTGAAATCATCGGAAAAGAAAATGATTGTAACAACTATTCAGAAAATGGCAAATGCTGTAAAGAATCCGAAATATGCATCAGTGATGGATGCTTACAGGAATAAGAAAGTAGTATTTATTATTGATGAATGTCACAGGTCACAGTTTGGAAAAATGCATGGACAGATTACAAAGCATTTTGAAAAAGCAAACTATGTAGGATTCACCGGAACACCGATTTTTGAAAAGAATAAAGGTGCTGATGGAAGAACCACAGCAGACGTTTTCTATGCCGGAAAACAGTTGGATGCATGTCTGCATAGATACATGATAAAAGATGCTATTGCAGATGGAAATGTTCTTAGATTTTCTGTTGAGTACCAAAGAACTATTTTTGCTCATAATCTGGCTGTAAAAGGAATTAATCCGGAACAGTTGGACGACCCGGAATACTGCAAACGGCATAAGATTGATATTACAGAATTGTATCATTCAGATGAGCGTATTCACAGGATTGCAGAACATATCATGGAACACCATGAACAGCATGTA
Source organism: Eubacteriales bacterium (assembly GCA_030531555.1). GTDB lineage: Bacteria > Bacillota > Clostridia > Lachnospirales > Lachnospiraceae > Anaerobutyricum. The sequence goes on from JAUNNI010000022.1 coordinate 30,473, forward strand.
CATCCACAGGGAAAAGATATTTATACAGCTCTGTTTGCAGTTGATACCATTCAAACGCTTGGAAAATACTATGATGAGTTCCAAAAGCTGAATGCCGCTGCACCAGATGATAAGAAGTTGAAAATTGCGACTATTTTCTCATATCAGGCAAATGAAGATATGGACGATGGAGCGGATGAGCATTCACAGGAACTTCTTGACCGCTGCATGAAAGATTACAATGCGATGTATGGTACAGCCTTTTCTTTAGATACTTTTGATGCCTATAGAAAAGATATTGCAAAACGTATGAAGCAGAAGGATGAACCACAGGTTGATATTCTGCTAGTTGTAAATATGTTCCTGACAGGTTTTGATGCAAAACCATGTAATACACTTTACTTGGATAAGAACTTAATATGGCATTCACTGGTTCAAGCATATAGTCGTACAAATCGTGTAGATAAAGTTACAAAGCAGTTTGGACAGATTGTAAGCTATAGAAATATTAAACAGTGGCAAGATGATGCGCTCACGCTATTCTCTGGAGATGGAGACCCAAATGAGTATCTGCTGGAAAACTATGAGTATTATCTGAATCAATGGATTAATCAGGAACCAACATTGAGGAAAATCACACCGGATGTATCTGCTGCCGGACAGTTAAAATCAGAGGATGAAATTCGTATGTTTATCATAGGATTCCGTTCGATGGCAAAGACACTGGCAACATTGAAAACATTCTCAAAATTTGATTGGAAAGACCTTGCTGTTGTTATGGATGAAGAGGAATACGAAGGTTATAAGAGCTGGTATCTATACTATAAGGATATGCAGCCGAAGCCAGATCCTCCAGTTCCGGTTCCTATTGATGTGGATTTTGATATTGAATTGGTACGTACTGACCGAATCAATGTCGTTTATATCTTGAACCTTCTGAAAAATGCTCAGACAGATGGAAAAACAAAAACGGATGAAGAAAAGCAGCATGATGTGGATTTGATTTTGCGTGAAATTGAGCGTTCTGATAATGAATCATTACGATTGAAAAAGGACGTTATGAAGCAATTTATTCTGACAAGATTTTATGATTTACCGGAAGATGTTGATGTAATGGAAGCTTTTACACAGTTTGAAAAAGAACAGTTACAGGCTGATATGGAAGCATTTTCTTTTGAGAATAAGATTGATTACATGATTGTTTCTGATTTGTTCTCAGCATATGTATTCAGCGGAACTGTATCGGATGAGGATATCCGAAAGAGACTGACAGCATATAAACTTGGATTGCTGAAAATTACCAAGCTTACAAAATCAATAAAATCATTTGTACAGGAAACTTATAAGAAATATAAAGCAGAGGGTGAATAAAATGGCTGATACGAATTTATATCAGGCACAGGCAAATGAGCTGTCTCAGAAATTATGGGCGATTGCCAATGAGCTTAGAGGACAGATGGATTCCAGTGAATTTAAAAATTATATTTTAGGAGTTATTTTCTATAGATATCTTTCCGAGCGTACTGAACAGTATATGCAAGAAATTCTGGAAAATGATGGAGTGACTTATGAGGAAGCTTTTGCAGATGATGATTATAGACCTGTAGTAGAGGAATGGTCATTACAGCATTTGGGATATGTGATAAAGCCACAATATCTTTTCAGAGAGCTTATTCGAAAGATTACACGATTTGAAAATGATGAAGATAAATTCAGTGTGGAAGATTTCGAACGTGCTATTAACGAATTGACAGGTTCCACAATGGGACATGAATCAAACAAAGCCTTTGATGGCTTGTTCAATGATATGCGACTCCAGGATGCAAGATTAGGAGAAACTGTAGCTGATCGGACGGATATGATTGGTCGTGTTATGGTTAGAGTATTTGATATTGACTTTAATCTGGAGGACTCTGAATTTGATGTGCTGGGTACAGCATACATGATTTTGATAGGATTGTTTGCTTCTGACGCTGGAAAAAAAGGTGGAGAGTTCTACACGCCAGCTGCTCCGGCAAGACTTTGTGCGACACTTGCAACATTAGGATTAGAGGAAGCAAAGACTGTTGGAGATTGTACTTGTGGCTCTGCTTCCATGCTTCTTGAAGTACAGAAACACTTATCGAGCCATCGTGTAGGTCATTTCTATGGACAGGAATTGAATGCATCTACTTATAACATGGCACGTATGAATATGATTATGCATGGAGTGGACTGGCAGAAGTTTGATATTTATAAAGGTGATACACTGAAAGATGATAAATATGGCGATTTAAAAATGACTGTTCAAGTTTGCAATCCGCCATATTCTTTAAAGTGGTCTGCCGATAAGAAGTTTGAAGATGACCCGAGATATTCTGGTGCTGGTAAGCTTGCACCGAAAGGACAGGCGGATTTAGCTTTTGTTGAACATATGGTTTACCATATGGATGAGGAAGATGGACGTGTTGCGGTGTTGCTGCCACACGGAGTATTATTCCGAGGCGGAGCAGAGGAAGCGATCAGGAAGTATTTAGGTAAAGAATTAAACAAAATTGATGCGATTATTGGATTACCAGCTAATTTATTTCATGGTGCGTCAATTCCAGTATGTGTTCTAGTTTTGAAAAGTAAACGAAACGGAAATAGCAATAATATTTTATTCATCGATGCTTCAAAAGAATTTACGTCTGGAAAAAATCAGAATCTTCTCGAAGATAGTCATATTCGGAAAATAGTAGATGCTTATAGTGAGCGAAAAGATATTGATAAGTATGCACGGGTAGTATCTATGGATGAAATAGAGGAAAATGAGTGGAATCTTAACATTCCTCGATATATTGATACTACCGAATTTGAAGAAGAAATAGACATTATCCTTGTTCAGAAAGAAATAGATTCGATTAGGGATAGAAAACAGATTGCAATACAAAAAGTAAGTGACTTAATGATGCAACTGGGATTATAAGAAAGGGTGCGCTTATGGAAACACCAACAATACGATTCAAGGGATATACGGAAGAATTAGAGTCTGTAACAGCTGGTGAATTATTCTGTGAAAGAAAAGAAAAAGGTAATGAAGCGTTGCCTATACTATCGTTGTCAATTCACACAGGAATATCCGACCATGAGCTGGATGATGATGAGTCGAGTAAAAAGGTTAAGAGAAGCGAAGATAAATCATTGTATAAAACCGTACATACGCATGATTTAGCATTTAATATGATGCGTGCATGGCAAGGAGCGTTTGGAGTTGCGATGGTGGATGGAATGATTAGTCCGGCTTATATAGTAGCAAGACCGATAAAAGAAATATATCCAGAATTTTTAAATTATTACGTTCAGACTCCTTATTTTATTAATCAAGCCAATAATTTGTCATACGGAGTAACGGATTTTCGTAAGAGATTATATTGGGATAGTTTTTGTAAAATAAAAATGAATCTTCCAATAATAGAAGAGCAAATAAAAATTGCTAATTTGTTTCAAGAAATAGATGAAGTTATTGCGGAAACACAAAAGGAAAGTCGAGCATTAACAAAAAAGAAAACTGGAATAATGCGAAAAGTATTTCTGAGACAAGTACGCTTTAAGGACGATAAAAACAATGATTATCCAGAATGGATAGAAAAAACACTTGGAGAAATTGCGGAACTTTATCAACCAGCAACTATCTCAAAGGCTCAGTGTATGGAAGATGCTGAATATCCTGTTTTTGGTGCGAATGGAATAATAGGAAGATATAACAAAAAAAACCATGATAATGACCAGGTGTGCATTAGCTGTAGGGGAGCTAATTGTGGATTTGTGAATTACGTAAATGCACCTGTTTGGATTACAGGAAATTCAATGGTTTGTAATGTTGATAATAATTCAGAAATAAATAAACATTTCTTATATCATTTATTGTCTTTTACAAATTTTAAGCCTGTGATAACTGGAGGGGCACAACCACAATTGACGAGAGATAAACTAAGGGCAGTGAGACTAAATATTCCTATTATGGAAGAACAAGCGAAGATTGCTGATTTTTTAGATGAGTTTGATAGAATAATTGAATTTACAAATCAAGAATTAGAAAAATGGAAGCTGCTCAAAAAAGGATTAATGCAGCAAATGTTTATATAGGAGGTGCTGAGTGTGGCTAGACCGAAAAAAGATGGAAAGAAAATGACTGTTTATATGGAAACCTCAGTGCTGGAAGCTATTGATGATTATTCTGCAAAGACCCACATTCCAAAGACTGCAATTGTTGAAGAAGCAGTTAAGCTATATTTGAGCCAGCAGAATGTTGAGATTCCGCAACAAAAAACTGAAAATTAATATTTAACGGTAGTGGTCGTGAGTGACTGCTACCGTTTTTTAATATTAATATTCAAGATGTAATCCTATTCAAAATTAAAGGTTCTCAATAAAGGTTTTGCTACAACATCATATTTTTCTTGCATCTGGTATATAAGATAGGATTCCATATGTGCTTCTAAGTCAGGGTATTTTTCCATATTACGCTTATAAAATTCGGCTGCATCATAACAATTTTTTCCGGCGATCATGACGGTCTGGAAGTGAGGTGACTGTATGCTGACAACACCATATTGGCAAGCGTCTATGTATGAAATAGAGGGGTGCGATTTGATGAAAGCGGTGGCATCTTCACCGATAGCGTAATGGGTTGCTGGTTCTTCTACAAGCTCCGGATTATCAGAAATCGGAACTATGCGAATTTGAAAACCACACATTTCCAATAGTCTTTTGACTTCGATAAATCTAATTGTTCCTCTGGTGATTTTGCTGCTGATATTCTGAACCGTACAGGAATCTTCGGGATATGCTTCTTTCATCATATTAACTGCTTTGGTTAGTGTGAGATTGGAAGCTGCGAGTGCAGTTGTTAAGCTTTCTTTTATATCATCATAATCTTTACAATTCATAGGAAATCCTCATTTCTACATTCAATTAACTAGATTTATTATACAAGATAATCTTTATAAAATCAATAGTGTAAAGATTATCTTTATAAATATATTGACAAAAGATAATCTTTATGGTAGTTTATTTGTAAAGATAATATTTATGCATAAAGATAATCTTGGAACCCTTTGACAATGTTTTATTTTTAGGAGAACGCATATGAATATAGATTGCAACCAATTGAAAAAGATATACGTTCCCAGAGTTAAGCGTATTGCAAATGATGAAGAATTTTTCGCAGTTCCGAATGCTTCTGATTATGCATTTACTAACTACGGACGTTTATACAAAAAAGTAGCTGATAACGCATGGCATAAAGTGCCTATGCAGTATGACACACAACTGAGAGCGGAAGCTGTTCCGATTAGGTATGATAATGCAGAGCATGAATGCCCGATCGCTGTGTGTCGTCTAATGAAAGATGTATTTCTTCCAAATGTAGACGGGATTTTATATAGTCCGTCATGGAATACTTTGGATAAAAACAGATATTGTATCACCAGATGGTGTGTGCTGACAAAGAATGAGCTGACTGAGACAATTAGCAATAAAGCTGCCGGACAATCTCTGGATAATGTTAATGAGAAACTGATTTTTTTTCTGAATCAGGAGCTTTTGAAAATTCGTGAATTGTCTGCAAAGATTTATCAGTCAGTAAAAACACGATGTACCAATGAGGGATATAAAGAAAAATTTCCTTTATATAAGGACGCAACTATGTCTCCGGAGTGGAGTAATAATCCAGCAAAAGCTCGACAGTTTATTATTGATAATATTTATCCGTACCCATCAAAGCTGGTTATGGATAAAGACCTTATGACATTTGGTGAGGGAAATACTTATGCAGAAGGTACAGTTGTAATGATTCCTTATGCATATAATAATGTGTTTTCCAAAAGTACCAGTGCATTACCTTACAGCATTAAGATGAATCAGAATAAAGAAAAAGCAACAACTTTTACAGTACCTCAGAGTGCAACTAAGGAAAATAGCTATACAGTAGAGAATTATGAGGAAGCACTTGAAATCGCAAGAAAATGTAAGGCAAATTACATTAGAGGTCTGGTGGCTTATGAAAGAAAAGCTGGTTTTATGCCGGAATTTATTTTGAAAAAGATGGCAGAATGGGCTGATGCATGTGAACTGGGATTGATTACTATTTGGGAAACTGCTGCCGATACAGAACTGGAGCAACTGATTTTGAATGGGGGAGTCTAACGTGAAGTATCCAAACCAAAAGAGAATAACTATTCAAAAAGAAGAATGTAACAATAAGAATCGGTATGCAGTTATTAATCTGCAATCTCTAAATCAGGCAATGCGAGTGCTAAACAAAGGGAGCAGTTTTAAGCTGTGGATGTATTTGGCAAAAAATCAGAATGAATACGAGTTTGATTTAGGCAAAGTAGATTGTTCCCATTGGGGTCTCAATGGAGACAACAGACGTTGTTAAGAAGGCTACAGGAGAGGACATGCTCATGTATGAACGCAAAAATAAGGATCCCTTGTTTTTTCATAGCCATGCAAAACTTCTGTTTTCAGCAAATGACATGCCTGAAAATCTGGAAGAAAAATCAGATGCTTTCTACAGGCGACTGCTGGTTTTAGATATCAATCGTAAAATTCCAAAAGAGAAAAAAGATACACAGTTGAAAAAGAAGATCAGCGGGGAATTGGACTATGCCATTCATATGGCAAGTCTAAATTTATATCATATTCATCTGTGTCTGGTAAATCAAATCCAGATTTCATAGATCTTTTTGCCTGATCACGTATTCGGATTAAAAAATACCATCCTTTTTCTTGAATGTGGGCCATGTTGTTATAGGATTCATATCCTCTGTCTGCAATCACTAAAGCTTTAGGTATAGTGGATCTGTCAACCATATCCGTTAATGCTTTGTGTTCATTTATAAGTTTCCCTTTTTGGATGGTTGCATCTACATAGATATGATGTTTTAATGAATATAGTGCATTCATATGAAGTAAGTTATAAGGTCGGTGTATCTCATTTTTAGGAAAATAACTATCCTTATCATTTGGAT
>JAUNNI010000109.1 GCA_030531555.1 Eubacteriales bacterium
TATGGGTTTTTAATCAGAAAAAATACTTAAGGTGCAAAAATTTAGGAAGTTCACACTTATCATATAAACGTCCTTCCATAAAAAAACGCTTGTATACAATACCAATCATATCCAAGATAACCAATCGTACCAGAATATAGAAAATCAAACTGATGACAATAAAGATACCAATGGCGATATTTTTTGAACGTGTGATGCTTCGAAGAGAGTCGAAAAACTTGGTAAGAATCGCTCCGGAAGAAACGGAATTAACCATTTGGGAGAAAACACCACGGCTGTGACCAATAGCAATGATACCAAAATTATTGTTAATTTTTTCTTCCTTTTTCATCTCCTCCTGGGAAATCTTATTGGCCTCGTCGGTTTTCCCCATAGTTAGATTGCTCCAAACCTTTGAGTTGACCGATCCCTTGGATTTGGCTTTTTCAGCTTCATCCGCCGTTTCATTGATCTTTCGAACGGTGGCAGAGGAAATGGCACTCAGAGAGGTGGCGTGTTGTAAACCCAGTGCAGCGATGAAAAGGCAGATAAATACGTAAAGTCCGTAATGTCTTTTTAGGGTTGCTCGCCCTGCTTTTTTCCATTCTTTTCTATTCATAGACTTCTCCTTTATTCGATGGTTTTTACTAGAATATGCTTAAATTTATCATACCATAAGGAAAAGTTATGGTAAATGTGAAAATGTGAGAGAAGATAATTATACTTTCGTCAGAGATAACTCTCATCTCTATAAGCGAGAGCGGAAATTCGTTTCATCAAGTGGGAGTTCAATATCCCACTTCTATAAATGGAAGCAGAAATTCGCTAAAAGTAGAAAATGGCGCGTGTTGAATTTGCAGGGATTTTGGGGTAAAATGTTTAGCAGGAGTGTCTTCACCGTGTGTAATGGTGGGGCGAAGATCGGGTGGTAAGAAGAGAACAGGTACAACATCGCCCAAGCTACGGAAGGAGGTCCTATGAAAAATAAAAAAACGAATCGGGGCCGCTTCATGGCTATTATGATATGTTTTCTTTGTATCGTAGGCTTTATGGGATATGAGTTCTATATTTCTGCTTTTGGATTAACAACTACCTATTATAAGATCTCATCTCCCAAGATTACCGAAAACTTCCGCATCACCCAGTTGACGGATCTCCATAATTCCACTTTTGGAAAAGATAATGAAAAACTGGTGGAAGAAGTGAAGAAAACCCAGCCGGATCTGATCTTAATTACTGGTGATTTGGTCAATGACAAGGAATTCAGTAAGAATAATAGTGGTAATAAAGAAAATAATAATCAAAAAAATAATGGTCAAGAGGAAAAAACTACCAGTATCGCAACCTCTTTAATAAAGAAGCTTTCCGAAATCGCACCAGTTTATTTCTCTTATGGAAACCAGGAAGATACCCTGAAAGAAAGCTACAAGATTGATATCAATTCTCTTTTTCAGGCAGCGGGTGCCACTGTTTTAGATGACGATTATATGGACATCGAAGTCAATGGACAGCAGATTCGCCTCGGTGGATTTTACGGTTATTGCCAGCCAGTGGCTTATGGCATGGAAACCCACCGGGAAAATGAAACGGAATACCTGATGCGTTTCCAAGACACGGATCGATATAAGATTCTCATGTGCCATATGCCGGTTTGCTGGATGAGTTCAGGAAGCCTTTACGACTACTATGTGGATACCGTTTTTTCCGGGCATGCCCACGGTGGACAGGTCATCTTTCCATTGATCGGCGGATTGTATGGGCCGGACCAGGGATGGTTTCCAGGGAAATTATGGGGAGTATTCTCCACAGAAGAGAGCCATTGGAAGGAATTTCGCGGGAAAATGGCGGAATGGGCCAAAAAACAGAAATTTGATGCATCCTATTATGAAAATGATGTGTCATATGAACCATCCTATCTGGTTTTATCCAGAGGTTTGGGGAATACGGATTTTCCACCAAGATTCAACAATATTCCAGAAATCGTGGTGGTGGACTTTAAATAAAGAAGGCTTTCGGAGGCGAATGGGTATAGGAAAGAGAAATGAGCAGATAATACCAAGAAAAACGACGATTTTTGAAAAAATGTGGGTATAATCATGCTGAAAAATAGAAATATATCCAAAATCGGAAAATTTGAGTCATATTACGGGTAAAATGAAGTGAAACAGAAGCTATGCGCCCAACCAACCAGCGACGTAGCCACCAACCAGCCCAAAAGCCCCAAAGCAAGGCCTTGGGCATAGTTAAAAGAAATAGGAGTATCCCATGGAATTAAGAGATGTTAGATTTTTAGAAGGCTTGAAAGCTTCCTTAGAGAATCGAAGAGTGGATTGGAAGGAGGACATTTCTCCTCAGGAAATTATGGAATTAATTCAGATGTCCGATATCCATAATGTTGTGCCTATGATATATGAGGCAATTTATGAACTGCCGGTGATGGGCAAGCTGCATTCTGGGCTTGCCATCCAGCTGCGCCGCGGTGTCATCCAGAGTATTGCCATGCAGGCCATGAAAACTGAAGAATTTCAGCAATTGTATACACAATTATGTGAGGATGGATTGAAGCCATGTGTTGTCAAGGGAATCATTTGCAGGAATCTTTATCCCAATCCAGATGCCCGTATGTCCTGGGACGAGGACATTTTGATTCCTTGGGATTCTTTCCCGCAGGCCCATGCGGCCATGTTGTCCCACGACATGGTCTTAAGCGATCCAAAGGTGAATTTGGAGCAGGATTACGAGATTCCATATGGAAAAATGGGTAGTCCCATCTACATCGAGCTTCACAAAAGTCTCTTCCCACCAAAATCCGAAGCGTATGGCAATTTGAATGATTTCTTTAAAGACATCCATGATCGATTGGTGACAGAAGAGATTCAGGGAACGACATTCTATACCATGAATCCGACCGATCATCTCTTTTATCTTATCTGCCATAGCTTTAAGCATTTCCTGCACAGTGGCTTTGGTTTGCGCCAGGTTTGTGATATCAACCTTTATGCCAACGCTTATGGCAGCCAGATTAAATGGGATGAAGTTCTGGAAAAATGCCAGGAAATCCGCGCAGATCTTTTCGCTGCTTCCATGTTCCGTATCGGGGAGAAATATCTGACATTTAACCCGGAAAAAGCCTGCTACCCAGAAGAATGGTCATCCATTGAGGTGGATGAAAATGCCATGTTGGAAGATCTTTTGGAATCTGGGGTTTATGGTCAGTCGGACATGAGCCGAAAACACAGCAGCAACATCACCTTAAATGCGGTGATTGCGGATAAACGTGGCAAAAAAGCCAAGGCTGGCATTGCATCTTCCATATTCTTGCCGGTTCGCTCTTTGGAAGGCCGCTTCCCTTATCTGAAAAAATATCCTTTCCTGCTTCCATTTGCCTGGGTACAGCGCATATGGATTTATCGAAAAGAAACGGCGAAAAACCAGTCCGGCAACAATGCAGCGGAGAGTATTAAGATCGGCAATCAGCGAGTTGAGCTGATGAAGATATATGGGATTATTAAATAAGGAGGAACAACAATGAAGAGACACATGAAACGAAGAGTAGCAATGTTGATGATTTTCACATTTGTGATGGGAATTGCTTCATTTGCCATGACAAAAAATGTATCGGCAGCCAAAGCATCCCTGGTGAAAGACCTTCACCTCAGTGGGAAATACAACAGCTATGATATTACCGGAGATGGAAAAGCAGATGCATTCAGTCTTCTTGGTGATAACTGGGATGGATGGGGATACAATAGCATGAGATTGGGTGTCAATGGAACAAGCTATGCCATTCCTTGTTCTGGTTATTCCTATTTTTATGATGCAGATTTCGACCTGATCACTCTAAAAAATGGAAAGAAATTCATCCATATCAGAGCATGGTCTGACAATGAAGACGATCCATACCAGTCAATCTACCAGTTAAAAGGTGGAAAAATGGTAAATGTGCTGAAACTGGCGACACCAGTGAAAAAGTACGGTTTCCACACCAATACTTCTGTTATTAAGGTAAAGGATAATACCATTACGGTAAAACAGTCCACCCAGGTGCCAAAATTCGGTTATATTGAATTTTCATATAGCTATAAATACAAAAATGGTAAATTCATCAAAACATCTAGTCTTGCAAAAATTACCAAAAATATGTTCAAGACAGACTATTTGACAGTGAAAAAGAATGTGACTTGGTACGCATCCAAAGCATGTACGAAGAAAAAAGGTACTTTAAAGGCAAATACAAAGGCAAAAGCAGTGCAGATCTATATGGGAAGCAAATCATTTGCCATTAAAGTGAAGACAAAATCTGGCAAAACTGGCTGGATCAAAGGAAGCACAAAGTTTGATTCCAATAATGTAATCTTTAATGAAGTATTCTTTGCGGGATGATGAAAGAAGAGTTTTTGATTCTGCCAATAGAATTTTTTGTATGAATTGAATAGTAAAGAATAAGCAAAAACACCAGAAACAAGGCTGATTTCAGTCTGGACTTCTGGTGTTTTTTGTATTTCAACCAATATATTTTCTGTGAGCTAATTTCACATTTTGTTGATTCACGATGACATATCTCTTATGACAAGCTTGTCATAAGCAATAAATACCAATGGAACATTGATTGATGAGGAATGGGCCTCTTTCTTTCAGCAGAATCCACCTCGTCGAATTAACATCACTTTATACGGCGTCAATAACGAGACTTACGAAAAATTATGTCATTATAAAGAGGGTTTCGACAAAACCATCAAGGCGATTAAATTATGGAAAAAACATGGTATTGATGTCCGTCTTGGATCCAGTGTCACCAATAAAAATAAAGAAGATCTTGAAACATTTTTTGAAATCCGTAAAGAATTAGAGATTTTTGCCATCGCAGACACCTATATGGTGTCCGCCACCCGAGAGCGCGAGCGAGAATTTTCCTATGAAACCCGCATGAGTCCAGAAGAAGCTGCTCAATATCGTATGATTGCACTAAAAGAAACCATCGGGGAAGAGAACTTCCCAGAATATCTTTTCCGAAAAATATTTGAAGTAGAACATATCATGCCGGAAGACACCCCAGGAACGGTCACTTGTTATGCTGGCAACTGCTCTTTTGCCGTTAGCTGGCTTGGAGAGATGCATCCTTGTGTCACCATGACAATTCCTGTGGCAAATGTGTTTGAAATGGGCTTTAAAAAAGCGTGGAAACACATTGCCGAAGAGACAAAATGTATCAAAACCAGCCTCAAATGTCAGAAATGTAATCTTCGACCAATCTGTAAAAATTGTGCAGGTAACGCATTTGTTGAAACCGGAGCTTATGATGGTACACCAGATTATCTCTGTCGATATGCGAAAGAAAATTATCGCTTGATGTTGTTAGAGGCAGAAAAATACAAAGAGGTCACAGAAAATGAGCTGGATTATTAAAAAAGTAAAAAAACAGATTCCATAGAGCAATTTCTATGGAATCTGCTATAAAAACGAATCATAGTATTCTTACATTTATTCTGTGAATTCAGGCACATCAAATATCAAATTATTGTCGAAAAGCACCTTGGAATAGCCGTAAACATCTCGTTCCGCTGTCTCGCGGTCCACCTCATATTCTTCCATAAGAACATCGATGATTTCTTCTAGTGAGTTCTTCTGATCATAAAGCTTCCAAATAAACCCACCTGCTTCGGATAGATGGATCATACCATTGATATCCTGTGTTGCTTTGCCGGTTGGAACCAAAACATATTCTCCAACAATGTTTCTTAGAATATAATCTTTATTAATTCTCATAATAATATCCTCTTTATCTAATATATTTTCTATTCGAACGTACCTATGTGAATCATTTGACACATTTCTGGTATCTAATGGAAGAAAGAGTAGATCTTTAGAATTGCCATTCTACACGGTATGATTCGAATCCATACTTTTTCGAAAAAGTCCCACCAAAAACTTCCTTTGGTAATCCATTTTCCTTTTCTTTTAACTTTTGTGACTATACCAAAGAGTTGTTCTCTATCAATCGGTCCTTCAATCACAGGCTGAGCATCTCCTACAAACCAGTATTGTTCCCGTTGATCGAAAGTCTCAGAAGACTTACATACTCTATGCATGATAAAGGTACCATCTGTCCTCTGGAAGAAGCACATATCCCCTTTCCGTATCTTCCCAGGGAGAGGTTCAATATAAATGAAATCCCTTTGATTCACGAGAAAAGGCACCATGCTGTTTCCACTGACAATCATGCTGATGGATCTGCCGGATTGAATTAAATCACGCATATCATTCATATAACTGTTAGAATCAAACATGGTATAAATACTCCTAAAATAGATTGTCTTTCAGACAGTAGCAAGCTTGAGGATTCATAGTACAATAAAGATTTAGAACTTTACGATCCTGGAATAAAATTTTTGCTAAGTTCATGATAGTTTCGATAGCGGATGAATCCCATTTGTTTACTGTGATTTCCTCAAGAATTCGATAATAGTCGATGTCATAATTCGTTTTCTCTATATGATCATAACTATCTCTATTTACAAAAATAACCGCTTTCAGTGGACAAGATTTATCTTTATTTGTCATAGATATGCCATACTTGTTCGTGAAGAGTTCAGTTGCCTTGAATTTCACATGAAC
>JAUNNI010000023.1:0-4894 GCA_030531555.1 Eubacteriales bacterium
GTATCGTCAGCAGATGCAAGATATAAACAGTATAATTTGATAGCTAAAACAAATATTTCTTTTGTGGAGCTATCTGGAATATAATTTGCTGTGCCAAACCCATTTTCATCTAAGACATCGCATAATTCTAACACCGCATCCACTGCTTCTTTTATCTGTTTTGAGTATTCAATCATCATCCTTTTTCTCCTCCTGCATCCTCATTTTCCCCATATCCTTCTTCTTCCATATATACGGAATAGGGAAGGTCGAAATTTTCGGTAGGTGTTTTGATTTCATTGATATTAGGAATCTCTCTCGATTCATCAATTGGTTTGTCCACGATTGCATGAAATATCCTGCCATAGTCCATTAGACGAGCAATGGTTTCATTTTTATATCTTGTCATATAGCCGAGCATCTCTTTTTCCGGGGAATAAATGGCAATGGCCCATTGGTCATGCTCATTTTTATAATCGCGTTCCAGGATTAATTCTGTTCCCGGAACAAGTTTTCCTAATACTTGGGCCCCGTGATCTGGGTCTGCATTCACATGGTAATACATGCCGGCAATCCCTGATTTCAATACGAGAAGCCAATGGACAGGGATTCGATCTTTTACATGTTTTTCTTCTGTCTGAGATAACATGCCAGAATCACCTTGTGTCTGAACCGCAGTATTGGATTTTGCCTTCTGTATGGAAGAAAGTTTCTTCAAGAGTTCCATATCATTCATACATTTAACCCCTCCAGGCTATCATAATAATTCTTCACCGCATTTTGGAATAGCCACCGATTCCTATCATCAAAGGATGCAGTCTTGCTATTATTCTGAAGAATCAGCGTCATATCAATCACCCATCCGGCCAGTTGCAACACTTCTTCCACCCAATCGTGGATCTGATCGGGTGCGATAGCAATGTCGGTTAAGCGATAATATAATTGATAAACTTCTTTGACCCATGGGATGTATTGTTTTTTGGCTTCTTCCATGCTTCTTCTGCGATTATATACTTCTGTCATGCAGTTAATATATTGCTCTGCGTGTTCAATGATCCGATAGAAAAGTTTTCTTACGTCTTCCTCATATTCCTTGATATTGATGCTTTCGTCACGCATGGAGCGTAGCATGTCATAGCTGCTATTCTTAAATATGTAAATTCCATCCTTTATATAAGCATCTGCATGGGGACGGAAATATTTGTCTGCTGTTTTTTGATTGGATGCCCATATGCTATAGGCGTAATGAGTGCTATTTATGATATCGCTTTCGTCTTTTCCAAAGTAGCACCAAATCACTTTCGCCGATTTGTTTCGGAAGAAAAGTTCAGTTTTTTTCGTAGCAAATATGTTGGCTACCTTCAAAACATTTGCTATGTGATTGGTTATCTTAGGAATTTCGTCTTCAAAATCTTCCTTTTGGGGAATGACGAAGGCCACCAGGCGTTTTTCCTGGCTGTTATTCAAAGGCTTTACGGAGCAAAGCTTGTAGTTTTGGGTTTCGTATGCCATGGTTTTGGGTTGGTATGGCTGATATTCTTCGATATCGAAGTAAATGGTTCCTCCTATGCTGGAGCGAATGATTGGCTGTTGGGATTTTTCTGGATGTTGTCTGTTCCATGTGTCCATGAGATCTCGGACGTATTCGATGATGGAAGCCAATGATTTTTTGCCTTTTCGAATAATCTGTTTTGATACAAAGGCATTGCTTACCATCCCGGTAAATAAACTGTGATCTCCGCCTGGACCTAGCCTGGACATTTCATCAGCGGAGGAGGAGGCCAGGACGGCGGTTCCATTTCCTACAAAGGATTGGATACTATCTTGTAAATTGATGGTTCTTGGCGCCATTTCTGAGAAGCTTCCTGCGTAGCAACAGTCTAGAATCAAAATTTTATTTTTTGTTGGCAATTTTTCTATATAGTTGATGACACTTTGCAAGCCTATGGCCTGATCACTGAAGATTAATTCTCCATTGCTGCCGTGGCCAGAAAAATAAAAGAGGAAGGTATCTTCTTCTTTTAACATGCGGGAGAAATCTTTCATGGCGTGAGCCAGATTATGGATGGTCGCGCTTCCATTTTCTCCGATGAGTCGGATATTATCTTGCGAGATTTTTAAGCCTTCGATTAAAGAATCTTCCATTAAGAACAGATCCACACGGCTGGATGTCAAATCCATGATTTTCGGATCATCATAGTTTCCTACAGAAATTAAAAGTGCGTAGGTATTATTTTTGCTCATGGAATCACACTCCTCTTGCTTTTGGATCTGCTAATAAAGGTTGCTCGTATTCATACAGGCAGTAATTGATGGTGTCAAAATCGTAAATACCTTTTTCAATAAAGAATTGGATGATAATGTCTCTTTTGTTGTTAGCAGAAAATGCATATTCTGCAGTGGATAATAAATCTTCTGTCTCTTTCATGCTCAAACGAAGGGAGATGGCCAGTTGCAAAACGATGACTTTGCTTGGATGATAGGCTGGATTGCTTCGGATTTTTGAGGAGAGCCGGCGGTCAATACCGGCTCTTTTATATACTTCAAGATAAGTCATGCCTCGTTCTTCAATTTTGCGAAAAAGCATTTCCTGGAAGCTCTCTCCCATAGATTCGAGCATTTCTTCCAGGCTTAGGATGGAATCAAGATTGCCATCCGCTGCTTTTGTGGTGTCGGAGTGATTCTCTACCCGTTTTATCTTCTCAGCTTTTTCCGGTTCACAATCTGTTGTTTCCAATTCCACGTAGTGGCTTGATAAATATTCCTCCAGATCTTCCAGGATTTGATCAATATTTTTTAACATGGTTTCTATCACTCCTTTTTATCATGTATGATTATCGTTCAATGTATCTTGCCTCAATACCAGGGATTGTGATACTGGCACCTAAAACAGATTCGTAAGTTATCTGACCATTGCCATATCCATAAACGTTAATATAATCGTCCTCTAAGATATTTCCTTTTGGAGTATCCGTGATATAGGTTATGGTGATGTAGATGACATGATCATAATCTCCATCTTTTGCAAGACGGATAAAATCGCTTCCAACCTGTAAAACTTTTCCTTCTACTTTGATTTTCTTGGAAGAATATTTGTCAGGATATCTGGCCAGATTATCATAGGAATAGCTTTTACATTTTGATTTGAAATCTGCTTTTTTCTCTTTTTCTGTAAGAGTGGTACATTTTACAGATAAATCGCAGGTAAATCCATAATAATCAATGGTGATTTCTGCTGTTTTTCCAGCCTTTAATGTTTTATCTTTTTTCACAGAAAAACCGGATTTTATGACCTCATTGGATCCATCTTCATAATAGGCAGTCACTTGAATACCATCATTGGAAATGTCCAACTTGGTTCCTTCCTCTGTGGAACCTTTGTATTTCGCTGTGATTTTTTTGATTTTGGTAGAGCATTCCACCTGGAATGTAGCTTCGAATTCTTTTCCATCCGCTGCTGTATATGAAATACTGTAGTCCTTCTTTGTATTTGGTAAAATGATTTCCGGACCTGTGATCTTATATCCAGAAGTAATTAGATCCTGTTCCCCATTGTCATAATTTACAATTACCTCAAGTCCATCGATCTCATCTGCCGTCATTTTCGTTCCAGCCTCAGTGTTTCCTGTATAATTTGCTTCGATGGAGTCCACGCGAGGAGTTTCAAAATCGGCAAAATCAATATGCTCTAATATAAGATTGATGTCCTCTTCTTTGTAATATTCTTTTTTGACATCGATATTGATTACATAATAACTCTCATCCACCTTCATGATGTAAAGATATTTATCATAATCATTTGGCTCTTTGCCTTCCTCTGTATCAGAACATTCATATTGGGCATATTTCCCTTTGCAGTTCTTTGTCTCGTAATTCTCTTCTTTTGTGAGAGAAATGATATGGTTCTTTTCGTACTCATTTTCATGATAAGAATACTGGTCGTAAATGTCGTCGAAATCATCCCTAAAATCGAAACCAGAGATATGTCCAATACTTATCTTAATGACCTCAGACTCTTCTTCCTCAACACATCCACTGAAGAATTCCTGGTTGCTGGACAGCTTCCATGAAGTAGGCATCTCATAGGATAATTCACCATTGCTATAACCAATCATCTCCTCTTGATAGGCATCGGCTACAAAATTCTTTTTCCTGGATTTGGTTATGGCAGAGCGAATAGATGTAATTAAGATAAGGGCTAAGATTACAGCACCTATGGCAAGTAGGATCTTTTTCTTACCTTTTTGCGATTTCTTAGCTTTTGGGGAGCTTGGGAGTTTTGGGGACTCCTTTGGAATTTCAGACTCTTTAAGTACTTGGGATTCCTTTGGTTCACAATTAGTGTCTACGACACTTGCTTCTGGGATGGTTTCTTCTACATAATCTGCAGAATTAAAACCACACTCCGGACAGAATTTGCTTTCGAACTCTGTTCCACACTTTGGACATTTTATTCTTCTCATGTTGCACCCTCCTTGAATATGTTTGATGTTTTGATTATAGATATTCAAGGGAATGAAATGGTCGCTAGATTGGCGACATTTTCTTAATCATAATCCATTATGTGTCCTATATTCCGCCTAAAAATAAACGTTCGGTTAACGCTCTTTCGAAAGTTTAATCCCTTCCACCGCATCAATTCCAGCAATTACAAAATAAAGTATCGCCAATATTCTTTGTAACCATTTAAGTACAGCCATATTCTCATCATCTTTTTCGATTCTCATAAGAATAATTAAGCACAATAGTTTTAGCAAAGTCTGATCTGCCTGGATTTTCTTTAATTGGTATTCTTGATATTTTTTCATTTGTTTTTCCTCCATCTTCATTTCTTTACTTTGTTTTCATTTTCTATGATATGTCTATTTATACTCCTGATTGTGTCCCATATTTTACCCAGCAGCACAAATTTTCA
>JAUNNI010000023.1:4904-37210 GCA_030531555.1 Eubacteriales bacterium
TCGGTTACCGTTCGCACCCTAGCTAGCTTGCACTGGC
Source organism: Eubacteriales bacterium (assembly GCA_030531555.1). Classification (GTDB taxonomy): domain Bacteria; phylum Bacillota; class Clostridia; order Lachnospirales; family Lachnospiraceae; genus Anaerobutyricum. Next base: position 4,942 of record JAUNNI010000023.1, read on the forward strand.
TTTTATAAAAAATGAGAAAATTATTAGTCCATGCAGTATTTAATCTTACTAAAATTGAATCATTTTCATCCTAATAATTAAGAATATTTTTATGGTATATTGAGTATGATAATTAATATTATTTTTATAAGGGGTGAGGAAATGCCATTTATTGAATTTAAGTCTAATCGAAAAATCTCAGATGAACAGCAGGTAATTCTTCGTGAAGCAATTGGTCGAATTCTTGAGATTATTCCAGGAGAAACCAGAGAATTCACCGTATATACCTTTATGGATGAATTACGAATTAATTTTGGTTTAGAAAATCCTGATCAGCCATGTGTTTATGTTAGTGTGGAAGTATTTGATAAAATTATGGAAACCGTTGATAAAAATATTTTACAGACCTTCCTTCGAGGTGCAAAAGAAATAGTATATAATGTTCTACAGATGCCACCAGAAAATACATTTGTTTATTTCACTACTTTACCGATGATGGCATGGGATGAAAAAAATATAGTTGGGTAACAGGAATCGCCTGAATCCGTCACATTGCACCGTTACCTTTGTTTCTATTCGAAGCAGAGGCGATTGGTGCTTAATTATTGGTTGGGCGTGAACTGTAACAATTTTCGGTTATCAGTGTGATGAAAAAAAGGATTTTTATCCTAAAATTATATGAAGAAGGAAAAATCAAAATAGAATATAAAAATGAAAAGCAATAATCAATTACCGATCCATTGAAAAACAAAATATCCCAGTACTTATGATAGGCTTGACATGCTCTGGGAACGATATCCAAAATATCATGAGAAAAAAACTTTCACTTCATTAGCTGATCTTCTTGAAGATCACGAGTCTTACCAGAAAGACTTTGATGACGAACTGAAGGAAGAATATATTAAGATGTACCATCTGCTATATACAAATGCTTCTGAGAAAGTGTTTGGAGGATATTCACTTTATGAGTATTCTCTTTTGGCATAATCATGATCTCATTTCTGTGCGTTTATTTCATCCACTTTTGCTTTGCAAGCCGTATAGAACGTGCCTTCTGCTCGGTGTCACCCGATTCATCATAGCCATCCCAAGGTGCATCTGGATCATGGGGCTTCTGCTTTCGGATATCATGGCAAAGCTGATCACTATGGGCAAACACGAAATCCAGATCATCATGCCAGCCGGTGTGTCCTGTAATCACCATGGGATTGATCCCCCGGCTACGAAGCTTTTCTTCCAAAACATCAAGTGATCTTACTGCCAGCTTGTTGTCTTCGGCCAGCGAAGACAACAAGCTATATCCTCCATCTGGACCGAACCAGATGGTGTCCCCAGTAAAGAGATATTTGTCGTCAATCAGATATACAAGATGTCCCCAAGTATGCCCTGGAACAAGAATTGCTTCGATTTTAATATCATTGATATAAAATATTTCTCCATCTTTCAGCAGTTTCCGCGGATTATCACTATGTACCATTGGCAATTTATACAATCCATAGATTACTTTTCTTCGCTTCTCACCTGTTAGATACAGGTTCTCAATATCACTTAAGTATAAGGTGGCATGAGAAAACAGCAGGTCGCTGTCTTTTTCCACAGCTCCCACGTGATCAGTGTCCTGATGTGTGATAAGAATATGCCGAATATCAGCTGGATTCAAATCCAGCCAACCCATCTTTTCTTTTAACCGGGGATAATTGTATCCCGCATCAATCATGATGGTGGTGCCGTTTTTTGTATAAAAGAAAATGTTGGCTATATATTCCCGCAGACACTTGACATGTTCATCAATGACACCTGTGTTCAGTGGCTTAAACACTTCCTTGCCGCGATATTTCAACGGCATCAGTTTAATCTGCATGGCAGATGCAAATTTTGACATGATAAACCTTCCTTTCTTCTTTTTAAGTAATGATTCTGCTGGGCAAAGGAGTGTTTATACATTCGTCCAGGACATCCAACACTGTCTGCTTCCATTCTTTTTGTAACATCCATGCAGCAATTCATTTTTTCACTCCCTTATTTTTTGCACAGGAAACAGCCTTCACTCTCCACGGTTTCGATGCTGACCTCTGCGTACATTTCGGAAAGGCGTTTTTGTAAGCTTTCTCTATGTAGGCTTCGTTCTTCTCTTTACCGATACCCCATACCAGCTTACTCACAGCAGTGCCAAGCACAGATGAGCAAGTCATCATACCATCATAGAAACCGTCTTCTTTGCCGAGGACCTTGTAAGCACCTTTGATTTCATCATGTCGTGTCATTGTTTTTCACCCTTTCAGATACATTCCTTACTATTTCTTGAGTACTGCAATCTTGTTTGACAGGTTTCGAATTGTCCCAATTTTTTCAATCACCTTATAAATTGGAGCGATCTCGATCATACCTTCCACAAGGCTTCTGTCACCCTGCCAATGAAACTCCGATGCAAGCCGCACAAGTTCTTTACCGTTTTGGGCTCCCCAGGTGAAAACCGCTCCGCTTTGTGAAATGGACTTTTCCACATTCTTTTTGATGAAAACAGGATTCATAATTTCCATAAAAACCATTGCATGAAAAAAACGTTGACTGATAATAGAGAAAATGTCCCTCACATCATCCTCGGAAAGATACATAGATAATCCTTCCATAATGATTAGTGCGGTATTCACCCCTGCCGGTATCTGCTGCGTCCAACACGCATCCATTGCAGAGGTTGCAATATTGTAAACGCGGTCACACTCCTGTCCTCACATTACATATATTTTCATTCCATTTTTTATCGTAGCACTGGCTTTTGCCAGCCTATTATTAGCGGCCTATAAGATCACATGCAAGAGACTGAATGAATAGCATAAAACATAGATGACAAGGATTCTTCTGGCTTTTTTTGATAATTTCATCTATGATCCTCCCGGTAATTCCCTTACATTGCTTTGATTTTTTCTCCTAACATTTTACATGCAACAAGATCATCCTCTTCCGGATAAAGATGTGCAATCAATCCTTCTTCCTGGATCATTTCAGCGCCTCCTGCAACACATCTGTCGTACCAGGTTCTCATCCATTCTCCATCTCCCCAGTCATAGGAACCAAACAGTGCAACTTTCTTTCCTGCTAATTCATTTTCAATTTCAGAAAATAATGGTTCCATCTCATAAGCATCAAGTTCTTCTGCTCCCATTGCGGAGCATCCCAGGATGATGATGTCATTTTCTAACACTTGCTTTGCAGTAACTTTTCCAACTTCTATGGCTTCGATACCAATCGCTTCTGCAATCGCCTCAGCCATTGCTGCTGTGTTTCCTGTTCCTGAAAAATAAGTTATAATTGTTCGCATTTTAAATCCTCCTATACAAACTGATAATTCAGTAGCTGTTCCATATGTAAACCAGTTTCCAATTTATTGCAGAGCAAATCTCTGCAATATAGGAATTTTTTTGTCATTTCCTTTGCAACCTGTACATCGCCATACACTTTCCACAATCCTGAGTATTTACACTCACTTCCTTTGTGTTTTTCAAATCCAATCACATCCTCTAAAGGGTATCCTAAAAATACACCGATCTCATTTGGACATTTTTGATCTTTATATCTTTCTGACATCAGATCGAGTGCTTCTTCTAGTGTAAAGTCTTTCGGATATCCCTGGTTCATAAGATATTGTCTTACTTCCTGCTTAGAGAGCTGCTGATTTAAAAGATCCTGACGATAAACAAATATCAAAAAATGGTTTTTACAGCTACAGACAACTCTCATTTTGATATTAAATTTCAAGAACAGATCTTCATATCTTTCCATAAAATTCAGAAGATTTGTTGAACTGCTTTTTTTAAAAGAAATAAGATTGGCTGGCTTTACTCCCATCAATGTAGGTGCACAATGTGTAGCCAGCATCTTTTCAAAATCATATTGTGACATATTGATATCCTTTCTTTACAACTTATTTTTAGAATCTTCAAATTGCTCTAATAAATGATCCAAAGCACTTGCACTGCTGCTTTTACAATGAAGAACAGGAATATTATTCTTTTTCGCCTCTTTCATCGTGCTTTTCATCATCTTGTGCGACACTGTATTAGTAAATAACACAAACAAATCTGGTACCCCTAATTTTTTTCTCAGACATCCTTTTTCTTTTACAAACACTTTGGAATCAAATCCGTGACAAAAACAGATGTCTTCATAGGTACCAACCATCCTTTCATTTCCACCGACTATTACAACACTCATTATTTCTCCTTTTAGTTAGTTATGCCTAACTTCTTAATTAAAAAAATATAAACAGAACAATTCTGTTTATTAATACTTTAGTTAGTTATGTCTAACCTCAAATTATCATACCTTTTTCTTTTTGTCAACATTAAATTTTCTCATGTGTTGAACGTAGATTCAAACACTTTGTTCCCGACATAATTTCCATCCATCTCCATAAAAAACTGAAGGAACATTATGATCTTCTCCACTTCTCTTCGCATGGCTGTCTGAGACAATCTGTATACACCAAAATAGTTTGAGGCTCAAGAACCTCAAACTATTTTGAACAAGCCTGTCTCAAAACGATCACGGTCAATAAGCTTACGTGGACCGCCGCCTACAGTTCCGATAGCAACGATGCTATTAGAAGGAATACCCTCAAAACAGTAATCATGGAATCCTTTCTTTTGTCTGATACATTTTCATTAGATACATAATTATCTCCTTCCGTGTTTCTTTTCAATATGCTTAAAACACAGAAATCAAATAATTATCTATAACTGTTTGCCTAACTCATAGGCTTTTTTGAGGTAATCTCCAAAGGTATCCTCATGATATGCCTTTTTTGCATCCGGATCAAACATGGTCCAGTCATATTTACTGTAGTCAACTACCTGAAGGGTATTGCCGCAGGCTAAAACTTCCGTTGGTCCCACAAAAGTGCTTAAGGTATTTTTGTAGGTTTCCAGTAAAGTGTTATAGCCGGTCATTTCATACATCTCTTCCCCACAGTTACTGGTCATGATGAGGATCACCGGGATCAGATGCTCATTGCAGCATGGTTTTTCCTTGTTATAGGTTAATACCTGAAATACCAGTCTTTCATACAAAGCCCTGAATTCTGCGGTAAAATTACTTAAGTAGTTTGGAGAACCTATGATCAGGCCGTCTGCCTGTCTTATCTTTTCAAGAACATCAAAAAGACCATCCTTACAGACACATCGTCCAAAAGTAGCAGGAAGCTTACATCCAAAGCAGGATACGCATCCCGTATGCTTTTCCAGTTTATAAAGGTCAATGTATTCAATTTCTGCTCCGGCATCTTTTGCCCCTTTTGCAGCTTCTTTTATGAGCTGGTCTGTATTCCATCCTTTTCTTGGTCCTGCATTGATCGCAATTATCTTTTTCATCGCTAGTCTCCTCTCATCCTCTACATCCAATCCTATATTTCCTGATACAGCTCATCCAAAGAGATAAAGCTTACATTCTCTCCCGGTTTCCCTTTAAATCCTGACCTGGAGATGAAAACATATCGGTAACATTCCAATCCAGTCGCTTTAACCTGAGCGATTTCCTCATTTACTATAGCATCACTGATCGGATTTTTGCGGAATTTTACCTCATAAAAAACATATCCTTTTTCATCTTCTGTAACTACATCAAATTCCCCATTTGTTCGAGTGGTTGGATTATCATAATAATACTTTCCAATTTTTTCAATCACAGGATCCATAAGACCTGCTTTGTTCATCCGGATCAAATACTGTCTGCAAATCGTTTCAAACTGATGCGGCACATAATATTCTTCAAAGTCCTGTTCAATATACTTATTATAGAAAACATCCAGATCCATGATTTTAAGCTGGGAAGAATACCGGAAGATATATCTGTAATAAAAGAGGGACAGATTGTCGGAGATATGGTATCCGGTTTTCTTCTTATTATTGCTGTCATTAATAGGAGCTGTCTTTTCAACTACTTCCATTCGGATCAGTTTATCTAACACATCTACCATAGTTGGTCCGCTTGATACATGAGATTGCGATAAAATATCGCTGTACCGTGAAAATCCTCTTGCTAATGTTTCAAACACTTCATTTGCATTAACAATTTTGGATATCTCTGCATTTAAATACATAGATACTTCATTCTCAAGTCTCGCACCTGTTGATGCGATCAATTCAATCAGGTTTTCTTTCACACTTACTGTATCATCAATTAATCGATTATAATAAGGAATTCCCCCAAATACTGCGTAAATTCTCACCTTGTCTTCACACGAATATTCTGGATAGAAAAGGGAAGATTCATAATAATCCATTGGTTTTAGATCAATTGTCAAATCTACACGTCCATACAGTGGATTTGCATGCTCAAGTAGTGATTTCATAACTTCAACATAGGAACCAAGAATGATTAAGGTAAGTTTAGAGCTGTCTCTGTATGAATCAATCAAAGATTGTAGAATACTATCCATTCCTTTTACGGATTCTCTGAGATATGGATATTCATCCAAAACAAGGATCATTTTCTCTTCTTTCGATAATTCAAATATATATTTCAAGAGAGATTCTATGTCTTTATAGCCAAGCATTGGCAAAGACAGTGTCTCTGACAATACATCACTTAATCCTCTTACGTTGCTGCCCTGCGCAACCTGTTTGCATTCATAATATATGCTTTTTATATTACTATTTCGTATAGCCTGTTTTACCAGTTCACTTTTGCCTACACGTCTTCTTCCATAGATCAATGAAAAATTCATTTCATTTTTTCCAATAACTTTGGCAAGTTTTTTTAATTCATTTTTTCGACCAATAAATTTCATTTTACTCGGTTACCTCCGACTCGGTTTATTCCGAGTTAATTGTAGCATATCATCATGTAAATGTAAATCACTTTACTCGGAAACTTCCGACTCGGTATTTACCGAGTAAAAATAAGTCATTCAATAATAAAATTTAGAGACTGAGGATTTCTCTCCAGTCTCTGTTATACATCGTTATCGATTATTCATTCTTTGCTTCCCAATAATCATATGCCTCATCATACCCGTCCTCATACTCTTCATCATCAAACTCTTCCCACATATCCTCTGCAAAGTCATCCGGACCATTATAATTGTAAACATTATATGGATCATATTTCTTCTTGGGCTGTTTATTAACCTTATCATGTAATATACAGTACTCTGATTTTACATCACGTTTATTGTTACAGTCATCTGTGATACACTTATGATCTTCACAATATTCACTCGGAAGAAGTCTTTCTTTATCGCATCCACCGATAAAACATGTTTTCGATTGTTTTTCTTCTTCTGAATATTTATCTGCTGCATCCTCTTGCTCAGCATGCTCATTTTCAAACGTAATCCCATAATCACCATTAATAATATGACCAATCTCATGAAATAGAGTAAACCCAAATTTTTATTCACAGATAGAATCTGCAGCTTCCTTTTCAAAATAGAACCATGCTTCTCCATCATGAACGATCAATTGTCCATCCTCTAAAAACATATATTCCATTTTTTCATTTTCGCTACCAAAATTTGCACTATTTGGTGCATCTGGCATGATCTCTTTTGCATAAAATGTTTCAATGGTTCCATCGGCCATCTTTCTTGGTACCTGTAAGCATTCTTCATTGCTTCCATAGTAAAGGACATTATCAATGAAAACAATCTTTGGATACTCCTGTTCTGTAGTTTCAACTGATTGGCTGGTATCCATTTCTTTTGTTTCAGCTTCCTTTACACTTGTTATTTCTTCTTTTGGACTTTTTGACTTTTTTGCGCATCCAACTGCTGCAATTGCGAGTACTGCAAATGTTGCAAGAACAAATCTTTTTTTCATCATAAATACCTCCAATTTATCTAGTATATATGTTTTTTACATTCCCATCATACCAAATAAAAAAGAAAAATCTATAAATAATCCTTAACAGAATTCTTACATAATCCCATCGGTTTTATTTTTAAACTTTCACTTGAGATTCATTTTATAACATGTTATTCTTCATGATATGAGTGCTTCTGTAGAAAATCTTCTGCTTCAGGCGGATGCTTTGGGGCTCGGCGCTGTATGGATGGGAATCTCTCCACAAGAGGATCGAATGAACGATGTAAAAGAAGTTCTTGGAATCCGTGATGATCTTTCTGCTTTCGCTCTTGTGCCTTGTGGATATCCTGCGGTGGAAAGACCTCAGGAAGACAGATACGATACCGAAAGAATTCATTTTGTAAGATAGTAGGGTGTGTAATTCACACCCTCTTTTTTTCTTGTATAAATATGTTCAATATGGTAAAATATTACCATTGATTAGTGTTACTAAACAAAATATTTATAATTAGAATTACATGGAGAAAAAATGAAGAAAAGAAACTTATGGATGACAGGCCTGCTTCTTCTTACATCTATGACTGTATTCTCTGGATGTGGAAAGAATGAGAATGTGGCAAATGATTCTACAGAAGCTGTGGTTGCCGAGGAAAATATCGCTTCCTGCTACAATGGAAACTTTATCGGTGAATACGAAGAGGAAACCGGCGTTTTATCTTTTAAAGGAATCCCTTATGCAAAAGCTCCTGTGGGAGAACTTCGCTGGAAAGCTCCCGCTCCTGTAGACGAGAGCACAGAAACTTTTAAGGCAGACACTTTTGGAAAATCCAGCATTCAGTATGAATGGCATTCCGAACCAATTACAACAGAGCGCAGTGAGGATTGCCTTACGCTTAATGTATGGACAGATTCTGTGAAAGGGAAGAAACCGGTTATGGTATTTTTCCATGGTGGCAGCTTTGCATGGGGCGGAACTTCCGAGGAATTATACAACGGACAGTATATCGTTGATGAAAACGAAGACGTTGTTGTGGTTACCTGTAACTATCGTGTTGGTATGATGGGATTCATTGACCTTAGTCGTATTGAAGGTGGGGAGGACTATGCAGATTCAAAGGAATTAGGTCTTCTTGATGCAATGGAAAGCTTACGATGGATCAAACAGAATATTTCTGCATTCGGTGGCGATCCTGACAATGTGACGATTTTTGGGGAATCTGCAGGTTCTACCATGGTAGGTTGTTTACTCGCCTCCGATGATACAGAAGGATTATTTAAGCGAGCAATTTGTGAAAGTGGATCTTTTAACCTTACTTTCTCAGAAGAAGATTATAAGGAATCAATTCAGCCGGATATGCTTTTACAGGCCACTGGAGCAAAAAATATGGATGATCTGCTTGCCTTATCGGAAGAAGAACTCATTGAAGCCAATGAATTATCTTTAGATGAAGATGATATGACAGTAAATGATTATTATAGTCTTCCACTTCGTGGAAATATCGTTCCGGTAGATCCTTATGAAGCAATCCAAAAAGGACAGGCCAAAGGTATTGATGTGATGATTGGAACAAATACCGATGAAATCTGTTATTGGGTAGCCGAAATGGGGGAAGTCCCTATGACTGAAATGGATGAAGATGGCGTAAATGAAAATTTAGCTGCTTATGAAGAATATTTTATTGATCCAATGTATGATCACATTGTAGAAACTGTTTCCAAAGATGATTTACAGAAGATTGAGGCATATCTTGATCTCCATAAAGATTTAGACCCATTATGGGCAAAATCCGCTTTAATTACAGAAGCACTTTTCAGAGAACCTTCCATCAAGGCAGCCGAAACACATGCTTCATCGAACGGTGATGGAAAAACTTATATGTATTACTTCGGAAAAAGAAGTGACAACTTCGATTTTGTTGGGGCTTGTCATGCTTCCGAACTTGCCTATGTATTCCACAATGTCAATGAAACAGATTTCAGTGGTACTGTAGATACAGATCTTGCAAACCGCATGTGTAAAGCCTGGGTTAACTTCGCAAAAACCGGTGATCCATCTACAGACGATGTTGTTTGGGAGGAATATGATCCGGAAGAAAGAAATACTATGGTAATTGGAAATGATGGTTCCATGACAATGACAAAAGATCCTGAGGGAGAATCCAGAGAACTCACCGCTCCACTTAGCGAATACTATTTCTGGAGTGCTGGGGCATAAAAATAGAAAAATTTCACAAAAATAACACATCCGCTTCACAAGAAATCCTCTTTTTTCCTCTATATTTTTCTATCAAAGAGGTTGCAAAACAGAAAAATATAATAGGAAGCAGGAGGAATAAAAAATGCGTAAAAGTAAGATTTATATTGCTTTGGCACTATGTTTGACCATAGCCGCAACGATGCCCTTGACAGGCTGCGGTTCCAATAAGAAGGAGGCAGTTGCAGTCGAAGGTAGGTCCAATCAAGACACCAGAAACAATGGAGAAATGAGAGGAATGGTCAAGTCTGTTGACACAGATAAAAAACAGATTACCATCAGTGTCATGGGACATTCTCGATCTATGTCGGGAGATGAAAAAGGTGGACAAGCTCCAAAAGATGGTCAAAACCAACCACCGGAGAAACCAGATGGCAAAGAAGGTAGTCGACCATCCGGAGATTCACAGAATCAACCACCTGTTCGTCAGGAAAAAGAAAGTGTCACCTATACTCTTGATGAAAATATAACCATCACTGATCAGAATGGGAAAGAAATCAATTTGGCTGATATTAAAGAAAACGATTTTGTTATTTTCACTGTAAATGATGACAAGATAATAACTCTACAACTTTCTGACGATCATCCAAATGGTAGCGGAAAGAATGGATCTACTAGCCTCTAGCATTTCAATTGATTTAGAATGATTTGGCTGTCGCATTTTTAATGCGACAGCCATTTTTTCCAATTATTCAATTTTATTCTCTTTATCTACATATCGGTCTAGACAGTGGGCTACAGAGGACATAATGGAAATTCCATTTTCTGGCATATTATTGGAAGTAGCACGGATGTATCCTCCATCTTCTGTTCGAAATTTTAAGATATATTCTCCGCCGTCCAAACCTATGTTATCGTATTCGTCATTCCAATTGGAAATCTTATTTTTTTCAATGATATCGAAGGCTTCTTCAATGACTGCCTGATCAACAGAATATGCAGAATGGGCTTCTACCTCATCTCCTTCATATTTACTGTAGTAATGAAGCTCGCAGCTTCCATCTTTTTTCTGATAGAGTACCGTTTCATCGTAGCCATCCCCGCCTACCGTAGCAAGAGTCCTTTTGCAATAGTCGATAAGCATTATGATATCTTCTTCATGTTTAGCTACATCTGTGCTTGCTTCATAAGCTTCTTTGACCTTTTCGTCCTTTTTCTTTTTTTCACAAGAAGCAAGAAAAATAGCAGATATAAAGCACATTAAGATTAGGATTATTTTCCTTCTTTTCATGAACTTCACCCCTCGTAAAATAAATATGTTTTGTAAATCTCCTCTAAAGGCTACTATTTTATCTTATTTTGTCATTCTCCACAATAATTGCGAATATATCTCATCATCGCTTCCTTAAAAATCTCCATTTTTTCTTTGGTATCCGGATTACTATATGGAATTCTTGCGAAGATCTGGGGAATATAGTCATTTTCCAGAATAATGGAAAATGTTTCCTTAAAATTGATATCATAAAAGTAGGCAATATAAGATACCCAATAATCCATCTTGGTAACACGATCGCTGGATAATATAGACTTCTCTTTCAGACAGGTCTCCCATATTTGATCTGATATCTCTAAAGCTCCAACTTCTTCCGCTGTCATACCTAATAAAACATCCAAAGACTCCTCTAACTTCACTCGACAGTTATCCAACTTGTCAGCATCTCGAATTAATCTAGCGTGAAGAAGGATTCTTTCATCATAAATCTCTTTTAATTCATACAAGCTGTGTTGGTCAATGGCCACACGTATGATATCATCCCAGATATCTTCTTTGATAAACTTTCGAATCATTCTGTCATCAGAAAATAATAGCTCTACTCCGAATCTCGCATGATCCATGGTAAAAGGTTCAAAACTATCATAACGTTTCGCTTGCTCAAAACGTCCAATGTCATGAAGAAGGGCGATCAGCTCTGCTAATCTACAGTCTTCTTCTCCTAAACCCATACGTTTTGTTATCTCTTTCATATCATGAACAACACCGTAGGTATGAACTATTTTTAGTCGAATTCTTTCATTTTCCTGATCAAATGCCTGTAAGTATTCTTCAAAAGCATCATATGCGTATTGTAAATCAATCATCCTTTTATACCGTAAAACTATCTGAAAACCTTAATACAATTCATGTTCTAATTCCACATAATCATCAAAGAGTTCCAGACACATTTCTCTTTCCGCTTCGATGCCGTAATTATCATCCTCTGAAGAGTTCCATTTCTGGTAAAAGATTTCATCTCGAAAACCAATCTGATCGGTATCTGCAATATTGCATCCATAATATACCTGAGAGATATTGGACCAAAGGATGGCTCCTTTACACATAGGACATGGTGCCGCAGTGGTATACAAAGTTGATCCACTAAGATCATGACTTTCTAAATTCTTCGATGCATCTCGTATGGCTTCCATCTCACCGTGACATGTTGCATCGTGATTGACCAATACACGATTGTGCCCTCTTCCAATAATTTTTCCATCTTTTACAATGATACTGCCAAATGGGCCACCATGTTTATTTTTGATTCCTTCATAAGCTTCTTCGACAGCAAGTTTCATATATTCTTTATGAGTCATCATTGATTCTCCTCTCTGTCCACATGATACAAAAACTAAAATTTATCCACAATATTTACCAGATGATTCAGGCCCGGAATCACGCAGTCAATCATCTCATTTAACTGGTCATCCGGCTGGGATAAGTCTGGCACCATAACAACTTTCATACCTGCACTGTGGGCAGAAACCAATCCATTTGGAGCATCTTCCACTGCCAGGCCTTCTTCTGGCTGAATGCCCAATCGATCACAGGCAAAGAGATAGACATCAGGTGCCGGTTTACCTCTTTTGAGGTTTGTAGCACAGATGATATTTTCTTCTTTGAAGTATTGGTAGAGTCCAGCTGCTTTTAAAAGATTTGCCGCACGTTCTGGATCGCTGGCTGTTGCGATGGCGATAGGATAGCCTTTTTCAATCAAAGCTTCCAAGCATTCTTTTGCACCTTTTTTTGCCTGAATTCCACGTTCTTTCTGAATCTCGGCAAAAATTTCTTTTCTTCTCATACGAATTTCGTCGAATGGAAAATCTTCTCCCATGACATCTTTCATATAGGCTTTGGCATATTTTGAGGAAAATCCTCTCATCACCAGAGCATGTTCTTCCATACGTTCGTAGCCAAATTCTTTGGAAGCTTTGATTCTTGCTTCAAAGAAATATTTTTCACTGTCTAAAAGTGTTCCATCCATATCAAATATTATTGCTTTTATCATAATTTCATTTCCTTTTTTCATCGCATGTATATATTTATCATTATAGCAGAAAGCATTCTTTTCTGCCTCCTTGATATCAAAATATAGTGAAAATTTTTTCGCATATTTTTAAGACTTTCGTATCTTTCCAAATGCTGTAAAAGTTGTGAAAAATTAGTATGATTTATCTATGTTACATGATATTTCATCTCTATGGAGAAAGGAGTAATCTTATGAAAAAAATCAAAATACCTATTTTCGTTTTTCTTATCATTCTTCCTTTAATTATTGGGATGATTTCCGCTTTCTTATCCTCAAGAGGTATGTCCATGTATGAAACCATGGACAAGCCTCCACTTTCTCCTCCCGCATGGGTTTTCTCAGCAGCATGGACCATACTATATCTCATGATGGGATTGGCTTCTTATTTTATCATAATTTCTGAATCATACGACAAACATTTGGCTTTTGACTTATATATACTGCAGTTAGCCATGAATTTTTGTTGGTCCCTTATCTTCTTCAACTGGAAGATGTATATGCTCGCCTGTTTATGGCTAATCTTTATGTGGGTTATTGTATTTATTTGTACCTATAAATTCTTTTTGATTGATAAGCGTTCTGGCTTACTTATGGTACCTTATATCCTATGGCTTACCTTTGCCCTTTATCTTAATATGGGGGCTTATCTACTTTCAATTAATTAAGAATCTTATACAGGGTAAACGCCCGTGCCTATGGCGAGGCGTCATAAAACAGTAAATGTTTAAGAATTGAAAAAAGATAGAAAGGCCCTGCTGATTGTCTCAATCAGCAAGGCCTTATTTTTGTATCTGCATAAACACAGATACAATCAGAACCACCGGCTTAGCCGGTGGTTTGTTCTGCCCCTATAAGGGGCTTTTCCCTGCTTGCGCCCGGAAGGCGCACTGAGGTCTGCCAGCTGCACCACATTTACAGCAGCTCATAAATGAGCTCATCGATGCTTACTTACACCGGCAGTGCCCCCTCGGGGCTTGCAGGTTTGCTTTGACTACTAACTAACTCTTAAGAGTTTTATTTTTTGTTTTTCTTTACCGGCTCACCCGTGAACGGGTCAATATATTCATTGAGAGTCATTTGGTCGTATTGGATATCTTCCTGCAACTGATTCTGAATATATTCTTTGATTGCCTTCGTATTCTTTCCTACTGTGTCTACATAATATCCTCTACACCAGAAATGTCTATTCCCATATTTATATTTTAAATTTGCATGTCGTTCGAATATCATCAGAGCACTTTTTCCTTTAAGTAACCTACGACATCTGATACAGAGTATTTTGGTGGTATTCTAACTAACATATGAATATGATCTAAGCAACATTCTGCTTCTATTATTTCTATTCCTTTTCTTCGGCATAATGCTCCTAATATCTGTCCAACATCTGCTCTAATATCTTTGTAGATGATTTGTCTTCTGTACTTCGGTGCAAAAACGATATGATACTTGCATTCCCATTTTGTATGCGCTAAACTATTCTTGTCCATTTTTAGGACCTCCTGTGCTTTTTTATTTGTGGTTTGCAGACCTACATTTACTATAGCACAGGAGCTCTTACTTATATCTAAAGATCATTCCCACCCCCTGCATAGCAGGGGGTTTTTATATCTGCATAAACACAGATACAAAAATATACAGAGCAATGTGAGTATATATCAACATTACTCTGTATCTCAGTTTAGGCCTATCCAATTTTAATATCTATGATGATTGGGATGTTTAGATTTCATTTCCTGGGAATTTAGGGATTCCAGCGAAGCCTACTGCAAGGTCTTCATCAGTTGGGATATAGTCAGACATATCGCCATTATGGAATTTTTCGTATGCAACCATATCAAAATAACCTGTTCCGGTAAGGCCGAAGAGGATTGTTTTTTCTTCGCCGGTTTCTTTACATTTGAGTGCTTCATCGATGGCTGCACGGATTGCATGGCTACTTTCTGGTGCTGGAAGAATACCTTCTGTGCGGGCAAACTGTTCTGCAGCTTCGAATACTGCTGTCTGTTCTACGGAAGTTGCTTCCATGTAGCCATCATGATAAAGCTGAGATAATACACTGCTCATACCGTGGAAACGAAGGCCGCCAGCATGGTTTGGAGATGGGATAAAGCCGCTGCCTAATGTGTACATTTTTGCCAATGGACAAATCATTCCGGTATCGCAGAAATCATAGGCGAATTTTCCACGAGTAAAGCTTGGGCAGGATGCTGGTTCTACAGCAATAATACGATAATCTTTTTCACCACGTAATTTTTCACCCATGAATGGAGCGATGAGACCGCCTAAGTTGGATCCGCCGCCGGCACATCCGATGATGATGTCTGGAGTGATATCATATTTATCAAGAGCTGCTTTTGCTTCTAAACCGATGATGGACTGGTGTAAAAGAACCTGATTTAAAACGCTTCCTAATACATAGCGATAACCTTCATTGGAGGTTGCAACTTCTACTGCTTCAGAGATAGCACAACCAAGACTACCTGTGGTTCCTGGATGCTCTGCTAAGATTTTGCGACCAACTGCTGTAGTTTCGGATGGGGATGGTGTAACATCTGCACCGTAAGTTCTCATAACCTCACGACGGAAAGGTTTCTGTTCATAAGAAACTTTAACCATATATACTTTACAATCAAGATCAAAGTAAGCACATGCCATGGAAAGTGCGGTACCCCACTGGCCTGCACCAGTTTCTGTGGTAACCCCTTTTAATCCCTGTTTTTTAGCATAATATGCCTGAGCTAATGCGGAATTTAATTTGTGGCTTCCACTTGTGTTATTTCCTTCAAATTTATAGTAAATCTTTGCTGGAGTTCCCAATGCTTTTTCCAAATGATAAGCACGCATGGTTGGGGATGGACGGTATGTTTTATAGTATTCCTGAATTTCTTCTGGGATATCAACGAATGCGGTATCGTTGTCCAATTCCTGTTTGATCAATTCCTCACAGAAAATAGGAGCAAGTTCTTCTGCTTTCAGTGGTTCCAATGTGCCAGGATTTAATAATGGAGCTGGCTTTACTTTCATGTCTGCACGAACGTTGTACCACTGTTTTGGAATCTCGCTCTCTTCTAAATATATTTTGTAAGGAATGTAATCTTTACTCATTTTATTGTTCTCCTCTCATCATTTCATTTTAAAAGATTTTATTATCACCTTTTTTTATTTTTTAACATTTTTTGTAATTTTTCTTCATTATATTATTGAAATATCATTCTGTAAAATGATAAAATCCAAATGTGTAATAACTTTTTCTTATGACAAAAGTGAGGTTGTAAAAATGAATTTAAACCAGTTAGAATATTTTGTTGCGGCAGCAGAAACCCTTAATTTCACCAGAGCAGCATCGCGCTGTTTCATCTCCCAGACAGCCATGACCCAGCAGATTCGTGCCTTAGAAAAGATTGTTGGTGCGCCCCTTTTTATCCGTGATAAACATCATGTAGAACTGACCATTTCTGGAAAAGTTTTCTTAAAAGAGGCGCAGTTTATCTTAGAGCGCAGTAACGAGGCTCTCCGTATGGCACGTCTCGCATCGGAGGGAGAATCCGGAGAACTGACCATCGGTTATATCCGTGGTTATGGACAGAGTGATTTTGCGGAAATATTGCGTAGCTTTACCTATACCTTTCCCAATATTAAGTTAAATCTCATCAGTGGAAATTCCAGCGATTTACTGGAGCATCTAGAAAAAAAGGAATGCGATATGGTTTTCTCCATCTCACCTTTTCGCAAGGATAATCTGAATTTCCATCGCAAATATGTAAGAAGCTATCCTGTCATGGGAGTTTTATATACAGATCATCCTTTAGCTTCCAGAGATCACCTGACCTATGAGGACCTGAAGGAAGAAGATTTTATTATGATGCAGCCTTCCAATCGTCCAAAGGATCAGATGGAAGAATCCATGTTGATATATGAACGTGGTGGCTACCTGCCAAATGTAGTGAGAGTTGAGGGAAATCAAGAATCTTTGATACTGATGATTGCCGCCGGCATGGGCATCAGTCTGCTCCCTGAATATATCACCAGACCTTATATAAAAAGTCAGTTTCTGCGAATCCTTCCCATCTTGAAGCAGGACGGTTCCGCAGAAACCTTGGATTTTGATGTTATATGGCGTAAAGAGCAGGACAATCCTGCGGTAGAACAATTGGTGGAAATGTTATCCTGAAAAAAAGAAGAAACAGCCTATGGTGAGGCTGTTTCTTCTTTTTTTCAGGAGTTATATCTTCGTTGGATTGCAGGAATGCTAAGGCGTTCTTTAATTAAAGGATTACATTTATCTCAATACTAAAAACAAAGGTAAACATAATCACAATGCAGATTGTAATTAATAAAATATTGTGAATTCCTCCATGGAATTCCGGGTTCACAATGTGTTTTAAGCGATATCGCATGGATTCACCAGTGGAGGATAAGCAGGTGGAAAAACCTCTGCTATCCCCTGCAGTGTTTAAAAGAAGATTTGCATATTCCTTTCTCTTTTCCCGATCACATCCAGCTAGAACCATCTCATCACAGCTTAATTCCTGATCTTCTGCGAGACGTTTACTTGCAATCCAGGTAAATGGGATAAACCAGAAAATTGCATTGGTCATGGCCAGGAAAAATTTCAACGCACAATCATTTTTTCGAAGATGAGTAATCTCATGACGGAAGATCCATTCCAATTCTTGCTGACTATATTCTTTTTCAGGAAGAATCACTTTCATATTAGGAAGATTACTTCCGAGAGAAACCGGTGTTTTTGTAGCAGGAGAACGATAGAGCCTAATTTTGTTTTCTTTATCAAAATGGTGTTTCCAGCGCATGAACTGTACTAGTGTCACACTATCTGTCACCAATTTGGCATCTTTCATCAGATTTTTCGCAAAACAATGATGATTCCAAATCATTTTTCCAGCAGTCAGAACAAAACCAAGGAACCAAATGATGAAAAAGATAATCAGCATCCTACGCGGAATCGAAATGGTAATCCAGTGATGAAAGTCTTCAAATCGTATATTGGTAAATGCATAAAGAAAATTCGGTAAAACCCACAGATAAGCACAAGTAAATGCGGAAAATTTCTTTCTTAACCAAGGCATCGCAAGAATTAAGATGCCATCATAGCAAATCCATACGAAACATACCACCAAAATAATTGGTATAAGACGATGGAGAAAGTCCCATCGAAAACCATTAATCAAACCAAAAAAGAATCCTATAAGTAGATATAAAGGCAAACAGATCAGCAGACAATTAGTATATTGCTCGATCTTATCATTTTTTTCATTTGTCTGCCTAAAATAGTCAAAAATTGCAAGAAAAGCAATCATTAAACTGAAGACAACTTTCAATATCAGGTCCTGAAATATCGTCATAATACTTCCTCCTTTCTCCATTCTTAGAAATGACTATAATGCATCTTGATCTAGTAATTCTTTTAATTCTTTCAAATCTTCTTTACTCAATCCCCCATCACAAAGTGCAGAAGCAAAGGAACGGATATTTCCTTGAAAAGTCTGATGGAGAAAGAGACGGCTTTGTTCTTTTAAATAATCCTCTTTTTGGACAATTGGTGTGTAAACACTGCTGCGGCCTTGTTTCTCAATCTTTATGAAACCCTTATCTGACAATCTGGAAAGAAGTGTCAGCAAGGTTGTCTGGGCAATGGGATGAATTTCTTTCATTTTTTCCTCAATGATCGCTCTTGCTACCGGTGGCAGGCAATCCCATATGATCTGCATCACTTCCAATTCGCTATCCGGCAGCCGTTTATTTTTCTCTTTCATCTCCATTCTCCTTTCCATTTTATGCAAATAAATAATGCTCTACAAATGTAGTATATTTAAATTCTACACTTGTAGAGCATTATAGTCAATGATTTTATTTTTTATTTGGGATCAACTTACCAGTAATCACACCTGCTAAAAAAGCAGGATACATCCAATAATATGACCGATGAGAATGGCCAAAAGACCTTTTCCCATACCAAGTGGTGCCAGATAAGTTCCTGTTAAGATCTCAGCAATAGATACTCCCGCACCAAACCAGATTAATCCATCATCAATCAAAGAGTGAGGTTTTCTTATCCATTTTTATGCTTCCTCACTTTCTTTGGTATATTCATTGCAGATGGCAAATCCATGATCCATTGGACCACTACCTTTTCCAAGGTCTAACATGGCTGCCAAAGCACCAGAAATGTACTGTTTTGATCTTCTTACTGCTGTCTCCAAATCAAAGCCTTTTGCAAGATTGGAAGCAATGGCACTACTTAAAGTACATCCTGTTCCGTGGGTATTTGGATTGTTAATACGTTTTCCTTCAAACCAGATATAACCTCCATCATGATAGAGGAGATCATTGGCATCATTGATTTTATGCCCTCCCTTACAGAGCGTTGCACAATGATATGTCTCAGAAATCATTTTAGCAGCTTCCATCATCTCATCTGCATTGGTAATGGTCATTCCAGTGAGAATTTCCGCTTCCGGAATGTTTGGGGTAAGCACAGATGCCAATGGAAAGAGTTCATTTTTTAGAACCTCCACTGCATCATCACTGATCAGTTTTGCTCCACTGGTTGCTACCATAACCGGATCCACCACGATATTTTTTGCCTCGTAATGGGTAAGCTTTTGGTTGATTATACGAATCAATTCTTTATCAGAAACCATACCGATTTTTACGGCATCCGGATAAATATCTGTAAAAATACAATCAAGCTCCTGTGCTAAAAATTCTGGGGTTGCATTCAATATTGCTTCAACACCTGTCGTATTCTGTGCAGTTAAGGCGGTAATTGCACTCATGGCATATACACCATTTGCAATCATCGTCTTAATATCTGCCTGAATTCCGGCGCCTCCGCTGGAATCACTTCCAGCGATCGTCAATGCTGTTTTCATAATTCTTCTCTTCCTTTCTTTTCAATGAATTAGCATAGCGTTTTATAGAGCGACATAAGGTGGTGCCCCCAATCTGCCGCTTATCATATCGAATAACATCAATATATTTATTTTCTAAATGTATTCATTCTCCGAGATAATAAACGGAATCACTTCCTTTAGATCTCGAACATAGATTTTACCTGTGACAGCCAAACTTTCCTGATTGGCTTCTCCATAAGAATCATAAACTCCAATGGGAATAAAACCTGCCGTTTTTGCTGTCTCTAAAGCATAAAGAGAATCTTCTAGTACGAGGGTTTCTTCCGCTTTAGTACCCATTTTTTCTGCTGCAATCTCATAGATTAATGGTTCGTGTTTACTACATCCAATCTCGGCAGAAGTGAGGATTTCTTTCACATAACCATTCAAACCATTTCGTATTAAAGCACGTGTTACCAACTCACGCATACTGGAGGTTGCTGCAATCATGGCAATGTCATGATCTTTGCAGTAATCCATTAATTCTTTAATACCGTTTTTGGTCTCGACTTCATAGAAATAGAATCTTTCGATCATATTTCCCAACTCTTCCACGATGGTTTCCGGAGTTTCTGACAACTGATATCTCTCTTTCATATAGTCAGCTCCCTGTTCCATGCTCATGGAAAATAAAATCTCGCTAAGATTTTCTTCTGGAGTTTTTCCTTTGTTTTTTATATAACGTTTGCCAAGATCCTGCCAGATCGACATAGAATCTAAAACCACACCGTCAATATCAAGGATCATACCTTTAATCATACAATCTTCTCCACGGCTTTTTTCAAGTTTTCGCTGGCTTCTTTGATATTTTTCTGAGCATAGATTGCACTGATGACCGCCACTCCACAGATGCCGCTTCCTGCTAACTGGGAAACATTTTCCTGAGTAATTCCACCAATGGCAATAACCGGAATGGATACCGCTTCACAGATTGCTTTTAAAGTTTCATGAGATACATCGTCTGCATCATCTTTGGAGCCTGTGGTAAATACTGCGCCAACACCAAGATAGTCTGCGCCTCTTTCTTCCGCAAGGATAGCCTGTTCCACTGTATGGGCAGAAACTCCTAAAATCTTGTCCGGACCTAATTTTTCACGAACAGATCCTGCTTCCATATCACTCTGTCCTACATGAACTCCATCTGCATTCATCTTTACGGCAATGTCCACGTTATCATTTACAACAAATGGAATCTGATATTCGCGGCACATTTCCTGTAATTCGATGGCTTCCTGAAGAAAGGTTTCTTCATCTAATATTTTTTCTCTTAACTGAAGAAATGTTACACCACCATCTAAGCTTTCTTTTACCACTTCTTTTAAGCTTCTGCCTTCTAACCAATAGCGGTCGGTTACAGCATAAAGTAAGAGATCTTTTTTATCGCACTTCATATTTCGCACCCTCATTTAATTTTTCTGGAGTCATGTTATACACTGCATCGATAATTCGATTTCTGTATGTGGAGTTTCCATCCCCATCCTGCATATATGTCCATCCGATTTCACCGGCAAGTCCCATGGTACATACTGCCGCTGCCGCTGCTTCAAGTGGCTGATCTGGATTGGCTACAAGGAATGCTGTCATCATACCGGAAAGCTGACAGCCTGTTCCAGTGATTCTTCCCATCTCAGGGCGTCCGTTACGGATCACATAGCATTTTTCTCCATCACTGACTAAGTCGATGGCACCTGTGATTGCCACTACAGTTCCTGCTTTTTTCGCAAAATCTTTTAGAAATGTAACTGCCTGATCCAGATTTTCTTCGGTTACTGCATCTGCCACATCAGCATCTACCCCTTTTGTCGTTCCACTTCCCATGGCCAATGTTTTAATTTCGGAGATATTTCCACGAACTACTGTAAGATTCAGTTTTTCCATCAATTCAACTGCAGTGTTGGTACGAAGTGCACTTGCTCCAGCTCCAACTGGGTCTAATAAGATCTGATGTCCCAGCTCACCGGCTCTTTCACCTGCAATGAACATAGCTTCAATAGAATCAGTAGTAAGTGTTCCAATATTAATATTTAAGCCACCACAGATTGATGTGATATCATATACATCTTTTGGTTCTGCACTCATAATAGGGCTTCCTCCAGAAGCAAGAATCACGTTTGCCACATCATTTACTGTGACATAATTTGTAATATTGTGAACAAGTGGTGTTTTAGCCTGTACATTTTCAAGCATTTTTCCTAACATAATAAAACCTCCATTTTGTAGAAAAGATAAAAACAGGAGTCCCCTGATTGGAAACTCCTGTAAAATGTCTATATCTCTTTCATGACTTCCTACGCCGGCATTATCCGTATCAGGTTAAAGGGTCGAAATTGATGATTTCCTCTCAGCCCGCACACGAGCTCCCCTGTTTTTTTATTTTATAAAGTATAACCCATATTTTTACATATGTCAAATTCAATCTCACCCGTTAACTTTCTCCTTGCATTGGTACGAATACTTCTTCTGCGAAATCCTGAAGATTTTCCATATTCGCATTTTCTTCCATACAAAGATTATAAAGGATTCCAGGAACAACATCAAGCCATGCGATATAACCAACACCTTTATTTGTTACATGAATCATCGCATCTCTTCCCTCAACTTCAACTCTTGCTGCCTGATTCCAATTATAGAAGAGGCCAGAAATATCTCCATTATCGGTATTAATCTCCTTAAGATCGGCTTCATTATCAGAATCTGCCAGATTTGTAAGAGATGTAATGCAAGCACGAAGGTACATTTTTTGCCCCTCTAATGTAAAATCTACCTGAGCGATGTTACCATCTTTTGCTTCGATTACACTATAGCTTACATCCGTTGCTTCTTCTGGTATTGGCAGATCAACTCCTGTCTGCTCAACCATTTTTTCTTCTGACATCTCATTGATAGGATTTACAACTGTTGTTGCAGTTGTGGGTTCATGTATTTTCTTCTTATTATTTCCTGTGCATCCAATCATGGAAAATGCCATTATGGTTGCCATGGAGACAGCTGTGAGCCTTGTGAATAATTCCTTTCTCATCATATTTTTATCCTCCGTAAATGTAATTATTATTTTTGTAAATGACTTTTAAGTTCTTATACTCTTTGATACGGAGTATACCTCATAAGGTATATAAAGAAAAAAATATCTATGAGAAAATGTAAAAACGAGGATGCCTTATATTTTCTTTAGCATCCCCGTTCTTATTACGTATTTTTGATTATTTTTTTAATTATTCCATGAAAATGTTTATGCGATGATTTCCTGAAGAGAACAGATTTCTATGCCTTCTTCTTTCATGGTCTTACGAATCTCTTCCACGAAAAGAAGTGCCTTTACTCCATCACCGTGTACACAGACAGAATCGGCTTTAATATCGATATCTTTGCCTGTGATGGTACGAACTTTTCCTTCTTTTACCATGCGAACCACTCTCTGAATCGCTTCTTTTTCATCAGTGATCATGGCACCTTCTTTCCGACGGTTTACCAAAGAACCATCTTCTTCGTAAGCACGATCTGCAAATACTTCTAATGCTACGCGAAGTCCCATATCTTTGGCTGCTTTTACCAATTGTCCACCGGAGAGTGCCATAACAATTAACTGATCATCAATGGCTTTGATGGCTTCGCAGATTCCTACGGATAATTCGTAGTCTTTCGCTGCCATGTTATAGAGGGCACCATGTGGTTTTACATGCTGTAATTTCATGCCCTTGGCTTCTACAAACGCTTTTAATGCACCAATCTGGTACATGGTATATGCTTTTGCTTCTTCTGGTGTAACTGCCATGTTTCTACGACCAAATCCCATCAGATCTGGGAAACCCGGATGGGCTCCAACCTGAATTCCTGCTTCTGCTGCCATGGCAATGGTTTTTTCCATGACAACAGGGTCAGAGGCGTGGAAACCACATGCTACATTTGCTGATGTAATCAATGGAATGACTTTATCATCCATTCCCATTTTATAAGCGCCGAAGCTTTCGCCAAGGTCGCAATTTAAATCAATACGATACATGATATCTTCTTCCTTTTCCTGACTATTTTGATTTTTTGAACAAGTTCTCAATAAAGCCGGTATCTGCTTCTCCTGCTTCAAAGATTGGATGGCCCATAATCTGATATTGGAAATTCAGATTGGTGTTAACTCCTAAAATTACCATCTCATCCAAAGCAGCTCTCATTTTTCGAAGAGCTGCAGCACGATCTGGGGCATGGACGATTACTTTCGCAATCATGGAGTCGTATTCCGTCGGGATGGAATAACCACTGTAAATCATGGTATCCACACGTACGCCATTGCCTGCTGGCAGATGCATATGAGTGATGGTTCCTGGGCTTGGCATAAAGTTTCTTTCCGGAATCTCTGCATTGATACGACATTCTATGGCATGGCCCTTAATTGGAACGTCTTCCTGTTTGAAGCTCAATTCCTCTCCGGAAGCTACACGAATCTGTTCAATGATCAAATCCGTTCCTGTTACCATTTCTGTCACCCCATGCTCCACCTGGATTCGAGTATTCATTTCCATAAAGAAGAAGTTTCCTTTTGGATCTACGATATATTCGATGGTTCCCGCATTAGTATAGCCTACGGTTTTTGCTGCCAGAATGGCGTACTCGTTCATTTTTGCTCGAATTTCTTCCGTGATGGCAGGGGATGGGGATTCCTCAATTAGTTTTTGATGATTTCTCTGTACGGAGCAATCACGATCGCCAAGGGCAACCACATTTCCATGCTGGTCCGCCATAATCTGGATTTCTACATGTCTTGGATTCTGTACAAAACGTTCAATATACATGGTGTCATCACCAAAGGCATTGGCAGATTCCATCTGTGCCATATTAAACTGGAATTCAAATTCATCTTCATTTTCTGCAACACGCATACCTTTGCCACCGCCACCAGAGGAAGCCTTGATCATAACCGGATATCCGATGTCTTTAGCTAATTCTTTTCCGATGGCAGCATCATAAACTGGTTCTTTGGTTCCCGGAACCACAGGGACACCCGCATTCATCATAGTTGTTCTAGCCTGGGATTTATTTCCCATCTTATCAATCACGTCCGCTTCCGGACCGATGAAAATCAATCCATTTTTCTGACATTTTCGAACAAAGGTACTATTTTCTGATAAAAATCCAAAACCAGGGTGAATCGCATCTGCTCCCATGTTGATGGCAGCCGTAATGATTGCATCCATATTCAAATAATTATTTTTTGCAGGACCAGCTCCAATACAAATTCTCTGGTCAGCAAGCTGTACATGTAAGCTTTTGGCATCTTCTTTGGAATAAACTGCTACGCTGCCGATACCCATGTTTTTACATGCACGGATGATTCGAACTGCAATCTCCCCTCGATTGGCAATTAATACTTTTTTAATCACAGTCTCAACTCCTTATTTTCCTCATTCCTACATTTTTTTTACTCGGAATAAAGGCTGACCATATTCTACTTTCTGTTCATTGCTAACTAATACTGCCTCGATTTCGCAATCGTATTCCGCCTGAATTTCATTCATTAATTTCATAGCTTCCAAAATACATACTGTCTGGCCATTTTTCACTTTATCGCCTGCTTTTACGAATGCTGGTACATCTGGAGCTGCTGCAGAGTAGAAAGTACCAACGATAGGAGATACAATGAATAAAGCATCATCTTCCTCTGCAGGATCTTCTTTGCTGCTGGCTGGTGCTGCTGGCATTGCTGCAGGTGCTGCCGCCGCACTTGCTCCACCTGCAACAACCACTGGTGGATTGTCTAATTTGCTCATGGTAATCTTTACAGTTTCATCTTTATAAGTGAATTCGGTAAGGGATGAATTTTCAATAATTTTCACTAAACCTTCAATTTTTTCTAAATCCATAAAAACATCCTCCTGTTTTTCAATCTATTTATTCAAATAATTTGGCAATTCTTCGTGATGCGAAACGGCATTCCAATACTTCCTTACATGGGGTATGGATCTTTTTGCGCAATTTACTGATCTTTGCCATCTCATCGCGATAAATCTTCTGTGCTTCTTCCACAGTAACTGCCTGGAAACGGATTTTCTGATCTGTTTTACGCTGCACTAATTTTGGTAAATCTGCAGAAATCACAGTGGCAATCTTTCCATAACCGCCAGTTGTCTGTCGGTCTGCCAATAAAATGATTGGTTTTCCATGAGATGGAACCTGAATGGATCCAAAGGAAATACCATCAGAAATCATATCGGATGTTGTTTTTGGTGCGATGTAAGGCCCATCTAAACGACATCCCATACGGTCAAATTCACTGGTTACGGTATATTCATTATTTAAAAAAGTTTCGATTCCCTGTTTACTGAACATGTAATCCTGAGGACCCATGACAACACGAAGGGTAACTTTATCCTGATCAAAATCTTCTGGCTCAATGCTTCTTGATAAGAAGAATGGAAGATAGTGTCTCTTGATTCGGAATTCAATGAAATCCCCATCCAGTAATTTTCTTCCTTTAAAACCCCCAAGACCACTTTTAAGGTTGGTACAACGGCTTCCCATAACTACCGGAATCTTCAGATAATTGGAAAAAGCAATATATCCTCTCGCACCCGTTCTGGCACTTCCGAATTTTAAGATATCTCCTTTGTGCATGTAAATTGCGGTATACATGGCTGCTGGTTCCCCATTGATCGTTGGGCTAAAATCACCGCCGGTAATGGCAATGATGGTATCTGTGGTAAATTCTAAAGTTGGACCAATCAAAGTGAATTCCAACACTGCTTCATTTTCCGGGTTATCAAGAAGAAGATTGGCAATCTGGAAAGAACGAACATCCATGACACCAGCTACGCTGAATCCCTGGCTCTGATAACCGGTTCGACCCATATCCTGTACGGTTGTAAGCATACCGCCTTTGATTACTCGAATACCCATACTACTCTCCTTCCCTGATTACAACTTCATATTCATTTTTCTCCACCAGATCTTTAATGCGAAGATATTCTTCTTCATCGATCGGAATAAAACGAATATAATCTCCTGCTTCAACAAGAATCGGTACTTCACGGTCTGGATCATAAGTTTTCACTGGAGTCATACCCATGAGCTGCCAGCCACCTGGCGAATCCAGAGGATAAATACCGGTTTGAGAACCACCGATTCCCACGCTTCCTGCACTGATTTTCAGTCTTGGATTAGCAAGTCTTGGTGTATGAATTCTTTCATCCAAGCCACCCAAATAACAAAATCCTGGAAGGAAACCAAGCATATAGATTAAGTAGTCACAAGAAGAATGGATCTGAATCACTTCTTCTATGCTAAGACCGGCATTGTCTGCAATGGTTTGAATATCCGGGCCATATTTTCCTCCGTAACATACCGGAATCTCATAAACTCTTTTTCTGCTCTCCCCTGCTTTTACTTCGATTTTTAAGATCTCTTCCAGACGCTTTTTCATTTCATCAAAGGAAATGACACGAGGATCGTAATTGATCAGAAGGGAACAAAAGGCAGGAATAATATCGATGACACCTGGGGTGTGCTGTGCTTTTAACAATTGTACTGTTGCGGAAATCTTCTGATTAATATCTGGTCGAATCTCTTTTTCAAATTCGATAAGAATCGAAGAATCTCCAGCTGCTGCAATTCGAATATTCGACATAATAAAAATCTCCTATATAAAGACAAAGTGTAGCCAATAAGCATAACCGAAAAGAAGGGGTTCCGACTATGGTGTATCAGCTACACTTATTTATTCCATTTTTTATAATTTAATATTGATTAACCAATTAATGTTCCAATCTGGCTCATGAATGTTGTAATTCCAAGGTATGCGGAGATTAAAACAACGAGAATACCAAGAATTAAAAGAATGGATGGATGATTGTAGTTTTCACCCATGATCTTCTTATTCTTAGAAGCGATCAGACAGATACCAAGAGTAATTGGAAGAATGAGACCATTTAACGCACCTGCAAGTACAAGTAAGAGAGCTGGTTTACCAATCGCTACCATGATAATTGTGGAAACAGCGATGAAACCGATGATGACATAGTTTTCATTTTTTTCAATTGCTGGATGGAATGTCTTCAGGAAAGATACGGATGTATAAGCCGCACCAATGATGGATGTGATTGCTGCACATAATAATACGAGACCAGCGATACGATAACCGATCTGTCCAGCTCCAAGACGGAATGCGTCAGCTGCTGGGTTTGCTGCATCTAATGCTTCCTCTGCTGTGAATTTAACAACAACACCTAAAACAGCAAGGAATAAGAATACACGTACTAAAGTTGCAATAAGCATACCCATGATGGAACTCTTATTAATTTCTTTTAAGTTTTCTTCTCCTGTAATACCAGCATCGATTAATCGATGTGCACCGGCAAATGTGATATAACCACCAACTGTACCACCAAGAAGTGTGATGATTGCTGGAATTAATGGCTGTACACCTGTATCAGGAACAAATGTGTTTTTCACTGCAGAACCGATTGGTGGTTTAACCATGATGATGATTACTAAAATAACGATGATCATAACAGCACCAAGAACTTTTGTTAAAGTATCCATAGCTGCTTTTGCATCTTTGATTAAGAAAACTGCAATTGCGATCGCGCCTGCTAAAATACAACCGATTGTCTGTGGGATACCAAGTAATGTTTCAAAACCGAGTGCACCACCACCAACGTTACCAATGTTAAATGCAAGACCACCTAATGCAACCATAAATGCTACAAAGTATCCTAAACCAGGAATGATTTTATTCGCTACTTCCTGTCCACGAAGACCAGATACACAAAGAACTCTCCAAATATTAATCTGTGCAATAACTGCTAATATGATGGATGCTAAAATTACAAAACCAAAGCTTGCTTTGTTCGCTCCAGTAAATGTTGCAGTCTGTGTTAAGAAACCAGGACCAATTGCAGATGTTGCCATGAGGAACGCAGCACCTAATAAGGCTCCTCCACTCTTTTTCTTATTCATATTTTTACCTCCTATGTAAATATTTGATATAATTATACATTAATTTCCATTTTATGCATATATTATCATGTAAAATTTCACTATATTTTTATTATTCATGTTTATTTGCCATATTTTCCTAATTATATAAAGTATTTACAAGTTATATCTTTAATATATTAAGTTTAAAATATGTTTAATTGGTCATAAATTTTTCAAATGAATTTTTCCACTTAATAAAAATTCATTTTGTCTATTTTGAGCATAAAAAAAAGACCACTATCGTGATCTTTTTCCAAAATAAAGATTAGTTTTTCTTATTCTTTTCAGACACCTCATTTTCATGTTTTGCCTGATGTTTCCTACCCACCTTTTTTAAGGTATCCATCGTACTGACCCTTTGCACACTGGCATTACCATATCTTCCACGGATGTTATCAAGTGCCATATCCAGTCTCCGAAGCTTCTCTTTCTTCTCATCTTTGAAAAAGCTAAGCTGTTCAAACGATCCATCATCTATTTCACTTAAAGATAAACCAATCAATCGTAAAGGCTGTCGATTCCAGCATTCTCGAATCAGTTCTTTTGCCACTTCATAGATTTCCATGGTAACATCGGTGGAATGATCCAATTTTCTTTGGTGATTCTTGTTTTTAAAAGACGTGGTTCGATAAGTTACTGCGATGCAAGAACTTTTCACATGATCTCTGCGAATACGCGCTGAAACGATATCTGCTTGTGCCAGAAGCATGCGGTCAATACTTTCGTAATCTTCTAAATTTTCTTCCACCGTAGTTTCCACACTATAACTTTTTTCTCGTTCTCTTTCTTCTATAACCGGATCATCGTCGATACCATTGGCATAATTATGCACATGTTTTCCAAATTTTGATCCAAGAATCCCCTGAACATAGCCAAGATTTGCATTGGCTAACTGACCTATGGTGGTGATTCCTTCTTTCTGTAGTTTTTCAGCAGAAGAACGACCTACGGAAAATAATTCTCCAATGGGAAGAGGCCACATTTTTTTCGGAATTTCTTCTATAAATAAAGTATGGACTTTATCAGGCTTCTCAAAATCACTGGCCATCTTGGCACAAAGTTTGTTGGGACCAATTCCGACATTTACGGTAAAACCCAGCTCCTCCTTAATCTGATCCTTAATCTTATGAGCCGTCGCAATAGGATCCGGATAGATGAAAGAAGTTCCTGTCATATCAAGAAATACTTCATCAATGGAAAAGGATTCCATGGCCGGAGCATAAGATTTACATATGGCTTTGAATGCCTTAGAACATTTATCATACTGACGAAAATCGGCAGGGGCCGAAATGAGATATGGACATTTGCGCAGTGCCATGGCCATTGGTTCTCCTGTTTTTATCCCATACTTCTTGGCAGGAATTGACTTAGCCAGAACAATTCCAGTTCTTTTCTGCGGATTACCACCGATAACGGCAGGAATGAGACGGAGATCCTGCTCTCCATTTTCCACTCGGCGAACCGATTCCCAGGAAAGAAACGCGCTATTCACATCTATATGAAAAATCAATCGATCTGACATGTTGATCCCTTTTCCAAATAAGCTGCCTTTAAAATAGCCAGCTGTGTTTTGCCATCAATAATCTTTCCATCCATTACCATATCAACAAGATCCTTTAACGAAAGAAAGTCAACATTTAAAAATTCCCCTTCATCCAGCTTCTGATTCCCAAACTCCAAATCTTTTGCCATATATAAAATGATTTTTTCATCCGTATAAGCTGGGGATGGATGATAAAGACCCATCGGAATCCATTTCTTTGCTGTAATACCTGTTTCCTCCAGCAGCTCTCTTTTTGCTGCGGCAAGGGGATCTTCATCTGGTCCATCCAGCTTGCCAGCCGGAATTTCAATGGTAATGTCGTTAACTGGGTAGCGGAACTGTCTTTCGATGACAACTTTTCCGTCTTTGGTAATTGGTATGATTCCCACCGCTCCATAAAGGTGAATCACTTCTCTTACAGAAGGATTGCCGTCAGGCAGAGTAACATTATCTCGATATACTTTTAAAAGGACTCCATCAAATACCTGGGTGGAATCTATCTTTTTTTCTGCTAATTCTTCAAAATCTTTACGTAAGGTATCTTTCATCATTGCTAAAAATCATCTCCTTATGGAGTCATTATAGCATACTCCTAATTTTTTCAGTGGAGATTCTATTTCTTTGTTCACAAAATATCCTTATTCTGATGATTTTTTCATCACATTTCTTGGCAATAATTGTAACATGTCAATTTAAGTAATCAGTTATTTAGAAAGGAAAAATCAATGTCACTCTCATGGAAAAAACAAAAAAATGAAACCACAAAATACAAGATTCCTTTTTGGAAGAAAGTCCCTTTCTGGGCTGGAATCCTGGTATTTTGTATCCTGTCTCTTTCGGGATTTCTTCTCTATCGAAAAAATAAAATGAATGCATTAACGAACAACACCAAATCCTTAAAAAGTACGCAGGTTGAATTAAGTACCATCTCAGAAAATGTAGATGGAAGTGGTGTTCTTAGTCAGGCAGAATCCACCAATGTAAATCTTCCCGTCGGAATCGTAGTAGAAAAAATCTATGTAGAAGCTGGTGATCAAGTAAAAAAAGGGGACCAGCTTGTGAAAGTAAAAAAAGTATCTGTACTCAGTGCACTCAACAGCATTATATCGGAAATCGATGCAATTGATGAACAGTTGGAAGATGATGATTTAAGTGATCTTGAAATAGAAGAATTGAACCTTGAAAAAAAGGAATTAACAGAAAATAAAAAAACGCTCAATACTTTAAAAGAAAATCAGGTAATTAAGGCAACTTGCGATGGCATAATTGGAGAGATCTATGTTTCAGAAGGAAATGAAACCACACAGAATTCCACCAGTTCAAGTACAAGCTCTTCTGGAAGTAGTTCTCCAAGTTCTTTTGCTACAGGCATGTCTTATGACACATCCTCTACAAGTGAATCCATAAATGCTACTTATATGGTTGCAAGTCTTACACCAGAAACTGGAATGATCACCTATACCAGTAGTGTAGATTCTGGCAATCCTTCTTCCGAGACACGCACGGAAAATGAAGTTGCCCCTTCTTCGGAA
>JAUNNI010000024.1:0-1337 GCA_030531555.1 Eubacteriales bacterium
TTCCATCTCTTTATAAAAAGAAAATGACTGCATGGAAGCGGTAAACAGAGGAGCCAAAGAAAATCCAGATATTCATATCGAAGAGTACGAAGATATTGTCGATACTGATTTTGGTCCGGTTTATATGGGATACCGCGTAACGGCAACGGCTACAGGAGAATTGAATTTGAATGAACTGGCGTAAAATGGGTCCGATTGGCTTGTAAAGAAGGAAATAAGAATGATTGAGAATAGTATAATTACACTAAATAATAATGAGATTAACTGGGATATGGTTTTTACTTACTTTAAAGCCTATACCCATGTAGATATGAATGATATTCCGGAAGTTTATCAGGATTATGTAGAGCCAATGCTGAAAGTTTTTCGTGAAGAAGCAATTCTTAAAGTGAAATTTGCCGTGGAAGATATCATTTCCAAGGACAACTCCCATATTGTTATGAGAGACGAAGCGGCCTTCACGGGAAAAATGATTGGCAAAGCATATGAAGATGCCAAAAAGGTGCTTATGTACGTCATCAGTGTTGTAAATATTGATGACCTTTTAGGAGCACATACCGATATGATGGATAGTTTCTTCCTGGAATACTGGGCAGTTTCTGTTCTGAACACAATTCGTGAGACATTATATGCGAAATGGCAGAAAGAAATCGAAGAAAGCGAGTTTAAGCTCACATCCATCTGGAGCCCGGGACAGTCCCGTTTTGAACTTCCAAATCAGAATCCATTGTTCCAGCTCTTAAAACCAGAGGAAATCGGAGTAATTTTAGATAAACATACCCGTATGGTACCATTAAAAACCGTTTCCGGTACTGTGGGAATCGTGCCGAAAGATTCTGAAATTCTGCTCATTGCCTGTGATTACTGTGAACATGCCAAAACATGTCCGGGATATAAAGGCAAAAAGTATGCGGACATCACTGACCGTCGTTTAGTATAAGGAGAAAAACATGTATCAAGTATTATTTCTCCCTGATCGAATTAAAATCGAAATGGATCAGGCAGAAAATTTGTTAAAAATCTGTAATCAGGCAAATGTATTAATCGATGGCACCTGTGCCGGCAAAGGAATCTGTGGCAAATGTAAAGTGCAGATTCTTGAGGGGGATGCTGGGACCATCACAGAGGTTGAGAAAACTGCTTTATCTGAGAAAGAACAAAAAGAAGGATATCGATTGGCGTGTCAGATTATGGCCGATTCCGACCTTACCGTTATGATGCCTGGAATTCATGGAAGCTCCATGCGCAAAACAAAAATGAATCAGCTTCCAGAAGGCTTTATCATGGATCCGGCAGTAAAAAAAACATTCTTAAAATTAAAAAAATCATCCTTGGAT
>JAUNNI010000024.1:1347-17679 GCA_030531555.1 Eubacteriales bacterium
AGTGATCTGGATCTGTTAAGAAAAGAATTAAAGATGGAAAATCTTCAGGCAGATGCCAGAATTCTTCCGGTTTTACAGGAAGCTATTGCAGCCAAAAGAAGAAAATTTACATTGGTTACTTTAAACGAAGAGATTCTTTCTGCAGAGCCAGTGGATAGTACAGACAGATCTTATGGAATTGCCTTTGACATCGGTACAACAACTGTTGTTGGAATTCTCTGGAATCTTGTGACCGGAGAGATGGTTGATGTGGAAGGGGCAACCAATCCACAAAGTGTCTTTGGTTCGGATGTTATTTCCCGTATTCAGCATTGTATCGAAGGAGCCAGAGAGGGAATCAATAATACCAAAGTCATGCAGGAAAAAATGGTTGCTTGCATGAATGAGATGATTGCCGCATTTTGTAAGAGAAATGGTATTGAAAATACAGAAATCTATGATGTGACTACAGTTGGAAATACCACCATGAGTCACCTCTTCCTTGGAATTAATCCTGCCAGTCTTGCCAAAGTGCCATTTGCACCAGTATTTAGTGGTGGAGTATATTATCGATGCAGTGATCTTGGCCTTCATGTGAATCCACATGCCAAAGGATATGTGCTTCCAAATATTGCAGGGCATGTTGGATCCGATATTACGGCAGTAATGCTTGCGACAGATCTTTTCAATGTGCCAGGAAAAACCATCGCCATTGATATTGGAACCAACGGAGAAATCCTGGTTGCAAAAGATGGGGAAGTGAAAACCTGTTCTACCGCTGCAGGCCCGGCCTTTGAAGGCGCTTGTATTCAGTGTGGGATGAGAGCCGCAAAAGGAGCCATTGAAAAAGTAGTGATCAAAGAGGATGTGCAGGTGTCCACCATTGATAATGCAGACCCAATTGGAATCTGTGGCTCTGGTCTCATTGATGTTACAGTGCAGCTTTTAAATGCTGGTTTGATGGAATCCAATGGGAATCTGTTAACAAGAGAAGAAGCAGAGGCAAAAGGTTTACCAGAAAGCTTGTCTTCCAGATTATATGGAGAAGGTGTCGAGAAAGGATTCCTTCTCGTGAAAAATGAGAAGGGTGATGATATCGTGATTACCCAAAAAGATATGCGAGAAGTACAGCTTGCCAAAGGAGCGATTCTTGGGGGGATTCTGACACTGATGAAAAAATTAGATTTCACAGTGGATGAAATCGATCAGGTTTATATTGCAGGAGCCTTTGGAAATTATATTGATAAGACCAATGCCATTACCATGGGATTATTACCTGCGGTTTCTCCGGAAAAAGTCATTTCCATTGGAAATGGAGCGGGAGTTGGTGCATCCATGGCTTTATTGTCTGTGGATAAGAGAAAAGATGCGGAAGAAAAAGTAAAGATTATTGAACATGTAGAACTATCTCAGGATATGGATTTTCAGGAATACTATATCCAGTCCATGTTATTTTAAGAAAGAGAGGAATCTATGGCGAAACATCGTGAAGATACCAATCGCAAATTAAATGCAAAGAAAACAAAAAATGTGATTTATAAGGCAACATTGGACCTCATCAATGAAAAAGGGTATGAAAATGTTTCCATTTCTGATATTACAAAAAGAGCAGAATGTGCAACGGGAACCTTCTATCTTCATTTCAAATCCAAAAGTGATGTCATGGCTTATTGTGTGGAACAATATAACCAGGTCGCTGTGGAAGCCTATGAGATTGCCAAAGAGAAAGAGAATTTTGCGGATCGTGTCATCACTTTTATTGTGGAAGACTATAAGAGAACAGAGTTACTTGGAAAGGGTGCCATCCGTGCCATCTATGCCACAAATATCATGCAATCTTATCTGGTCATGAATAAAAGTGAGAGGGTTGTATATAATGTTCTTTTAGAACTTTTCCAGTATGGAATTGATACGGGAGCCTTACATAAAGACACCGATGTGGTAGAATGCACAAGATCCATGGGAAGAAGTCTGATGGGCGTTGACCTGGAATGGAGCTGCATGGAAGAGGATATCGATATTGTAAGTTATGCAACGCAGGCGGCAAAACGAATCTTATATGGTTACATTTGACCCAAATTATAAAAATCGATACAGAATTTGAATAAGAATGAATTGACTCTGATAATAGAATCATGTATGATACCACTTGGGGTATATTTATGAATATAATACTCATGAATCTTACCAATAATTGTCACGATATTTATCAATCGTGCAAAAAAGAATGATGTTTTTAGTAAAACAAGAGGAATAATATGCCAATTATCAGTTGATAATTGACAATGACACTTTATTGTGATAAATTTATGAATGTCATTCATCGAAATAATAATTAAGGAAAATAAATACATTAACGGAGGGAATTATGTCCAAATTATCAGAATTAGCAGCAATCGTTGAAGCTGGAAAGATTAATGAAGTTGTACCTGCAGTTCATGCAGCATTAGAAGAAGGAAATGCACCTTTAGATGTTTTAAATAGTGGTCTTGTTGAACCAATCAATATCCTCGGCGAAAAATTCCGTCTTGGCGAAATCTACGTTCCAGAACTTCTGATCGCATCCAAAGGAATGAAAATGGGTGTAGAAGTTGTAAAACCTTTATTAGTAAGTGACGATGTGAAAAAAGAAGGAAAAGTTCTTTTCTGTACCGTAGAAGGTGATATGCATGATATCGGTAAAAACCTTGTAGTACTTCTTCTTGAAAGTGCTGGTTTTGAGGTAGAAGATCTTGGTATGGATATCGAAGCAGACGAAATCGTAGAAGCAATTGAAGATGCAATCGACGATGGCGAAGAATTCCAGATTCTTGGTATGAGTGCGATGCTTACAACAACAATGTATGCAATGCAGGATACCATCGAAGCATTAGAAGAAGCTGGTCTTCGTGACAAAGTTAAGATCATGGTTGGTGGTGCTCCAGTTAACCAGACATTTGCAGATAAGATCGGTGCAGATGGTTACAGCTCCAATGCACCACTTGCTGTAGAGCTTGCTAAGAAGCTTATGGCATCTTTATAATCAAAATCATATTGTATAGAACTTTCAAAAGTGTCGGATGATTTTTCATCGGGCACTTTTTTTCTGTCAAAATGCAATTTGTACAAATCTTGACATCAAATTGGAAAAATGATAAAATGAAAATAGTTTCGATGAATATAATTCTAATAAAAATAGAAGGAGAATGAAAATGAGAAAAACATATCCACTGAAATTAAATGCGGCTTCTCCATTAGAATTTCTGACCAGAGAACAAATGGAACAGATTCATAGTCTGGCTCTTGAATTACTTCAGGATGAAGGTGCAGAGATTCAGCATAAAGGCGCTTTACAGATGTTGAAAGATGCTGGTTGCTATGTGAAGAGAAAAAGAGCCCACATTCCACCACATCTTGTAGAATGGGCATTAAAACAGGCTCCATCCAGAATCATCATGTATGACCGTGACGGTGATATGGCCATGGATCTTAGTGGACGCAATACCTATTTTGGTACAGGTTCCGACTGTTGCAATCTTTATGATTTTGAAACAAGAGATCAGCATACATTTACAGAGCAGGATATGATCAATGGTGCAAAAATTTGTGATAGCCTTCCAAATATCGATTTCTTAATGTGCTTAGGCCTTATGTATATGTATCCAGGAACAAGTTATGAGCATCAGTTTGCAGCTATGCTTCGCAACACCACAAAGCCAATGGTAGTAACAGCTGCGGACCGTGAAAGTATTAAAAATATCGCAGATATGGTAGCAGTAGTTCGTGGTGGTATGGAACAGGCCATCAACAAACCTTTAATCATTTTATACGATGAGCCAACTTCCCCAATGAATCATACATTTGAAGCGGTAGATAAACTGATTTACTGTGCAGAAAATATGCTTCCAACCAACTACGCTCCAGCTATTATGATGGGTGGTACGGGTCCAATGACTTTAGAAGGTGCTTTGGTTCAGTGTCTTGCAGAATGTATGACTGGTATTGTAATCCATCAGCTGGCAAAACCAGGCGCACCATTTGTATTTGGTGGATGTATTACAAATCTTGATATGAAATGTACACAGCCTACTTACTCCTGTCCAGAATCTAACATGGCTTATGCCATGATTCCACAGATTGGTAGAGAATTATATCATCTTCCTACCTGGGGCATGGGTGGCGCTTGTGGTTCTAAAATGCCAGATGCACAGGCAATTGCCGAAGCAACTCAACAGGCTTATATCTCAGGTCTTTCCGGTGTAAACCTTTGCCATGACGTTGGTTTCATGAACTATGGCTTAACTTATTCCTTCGAATTGTTAGTGATGATGGAAGATGTGATCGGTCAGCTTCGTACTGTATTCCGTGGTGTGAATATGACAGAAGAAAGACTTGCCATGGATGTTATGAAAACGGTAGGACCAAAAGGGTATTTCCTAGCAGAAGAGCATACCCTCAATCATCTGTCTGATAAATGGGAACCAAAAGTTCAGGACAGAAATGACTATGCAAAATGGGAAAAACTTGGTAAACTTTCTATGGAAGAAAGAGCACACCAGATTGTGTTAGATACCATTGAAAACTATGTTCCAAAGCCACTGACTGAAAAACAGGAAGTTGGTATTCAGGCGATTCTTGATGCTGCCGATGCTGCAAGCAAAAGAAAAGCAGATTAGGGATTTATTTTTCAAAATAATAAGACTAGGGGATATGAATTATGAGAGAAGATATTGTACTCCTTGATGGAGCATCTGGTACCAGTTTATGGGAAAAAACAGAGGATAAGGTTGCTGTATGGCGTTATAATGTGGAGCAGCCGGAAATTGTAAAAGAATTATTACAGGAGTATGTAGATGCAGGATGTGAATACATTCAGGCCAATACATTTGGTGCCAATCGTACTGCCATGAAAAAGATCAGACCATCTCTTACCAATAAGGCTGCCGGAATCAAAAAGCCAAAATATGATCCAGAGATGATTGTCACTGAGGCGATGCATCTGGCTCATGAAGTATTAGACGGAAAAGCGAAAATCATGTTAGCTGCCGGACCTCTTACAGGATTACTTGAGCCTTACGGTGACATCACCGAAGAAGAATGTAGAGAATATTATGAAGAACATCTCGGTGCCGGTATGAAAGTTGGTGCGGATGGCATTTTCCTTCTGACCTATATGGATCTTAAGATGTTACAAATCGCAACGAGTGTGGCAAAACAGTATGATGTTCCTGTTTTTTGTTCCATGTCTTTTGAAGAAAATGGAAGAACATTAATGGGTAATTCACCAAAAGATATTATTGACGCTTTAGCACCTATGGGTGTGGAAGCCATTGGGATCAACTGTTCTTTAGGACCAGACATGGCTCTTGATATCATCAAAGAATTTTCCGAAAATACAGACATTCCACTGTTCTATAAACCAAATGCCGGTAAACCAATTTTAGATGCAGATGGTAAGGAACAGAAAGGCTTTGATATTGAGACTTTTGTAGATGACGTTATGAAAGCCCTGGATTATAATGTAAAATATGTTGGTGGATGCTGCGGATCCAATCCTGCATATCTGAAAAGACTCCGCGAAAAGATTGATGAAAAGAAAAAAGAGATGGGAGTTTTGTAATAGGATAATTATAAACAAAAATAGTAATAAACTGCATTGCTTAAAAGACAGTGCAGTTTTTTTATTGCTATTTAAGAAGACATCTGCTTTAAAGAATCTTTCTAAGATAGTAAAGATATTTGTTTATCGTTCTTAAAAATCAATTTCCACTAGGGAAAAAGACAAAATAATATACTAAATAGAATTCGTTAATATAATTATATGTTCATATGTGTGGAATTAGGTAAATTAATAAAACAATATTTTACTATAATTATGTTGATTATTGTTCTTTCTCTTGTTTGAATTCATTGGTGAAATATGGTAATATTTTTGATGAAACATATTATAATGAATGTAATTCTATTGAATTATATTATTGTGAATATAATTATAGTGAATCAGATTATATTAAAATCTCACTGATATTATAATGAAATAGAAAATAGACATTCATTTTCCTTTACCATGGCCACT
The DNA here is from genome assembly GCA_030531555.1 of Eubacteriales bacterium. GTDB lineage: Bacteria > Bacillota > Clostridia > Lachnospirales > Lachnospiraceae > Anaerobutyricum. Next base: position 7,382 of record JAUNNI010000024.1, read on the forward strand.
TTATGACTTTAAAGGGAAAAGGGTTGTAGGTAAATGGGAAAAGGAATAATCATCTTGTATAAAGAGAGGAATGAAAACAATGGGAAAAACAAAATTTAAGCCAATGGTATTTATGATTCCAATCATTTTATTGGTGATTGCAATCGGAGCTTCTATGATCTCAGGGGCATCTTTTGGTGAGGGAGTTACAGCAGTTAATGATAGTTTGCTATCCAGTTTTGGATGGCTTTATACCTTTGGTGTATTTGCCATTACGGTAGCTGTGTTTGTTGCTTTTTTCTCCCCGCTTGGAAAAGTTAAAGTTGGTGGAAGAAGTGCAAAACCTACAGTAACAAAAAAAACATACTTCTCCATCGTATTATGTTCTATTATTGGAACTGGTATGCCAATCTGGGGTGCAGCAGAAATTATTGCACATTATTCTGCACCTCCTGCTTCCGAAGGAATCGAAGCTTTTTCCGTAGCAGCAGCCAAATTCGGTATGAGAGCGGTATTGATGGACTGGACATTTGCTCCATATGCAGTTTATATTTTACCAGCCATTTTGATGGCATTCGCATTCTATAATATGAAAGCCCCATTTTCTTTAGGATCTATGCTGGCTCCATTATTCGGTGATCGTATGAAAGGAAAGTTTGGGGAGATTATTGATGCAATCTGTATCTTTACTTTAGTTTGTGGTCTTGTAACTTCCCTGGCGACAGGCTCCGAAGCTTTACTTTATGGCTTAGGTCAGCTTTCTGGGGGAGCAATCACTAAAAATGCAGTGACTATGTCCATTCTTGTGGTTTTGATTGCAGCAACCTTTATTTTATCCGCAACAACTGGTTTGAAGAAAGGAATCACATTCTTCTCCAACCTTAATATTTACTTTTATATTTTTATCTTAATATTTGTTTTCGTTGTGGGACCAACTACATTGATCATGAATCTTGGTGTAGAATCGGTTGGTAGCTTTATCGCTAACTTTATTCCTGACATTTTAAATATGCGTGCTCTCACTGGTGATAACTGGGCATATTGGTGGCCTATTTTCTACTTTGCCGTATATCTTGCATGGGCTTTGATTTCCGCCGTATTTATTGCTCGAATTTCTTATGGTTTTACATTTAGAACTATGATCATTTATAGTTTTATTCTTCCATGTCTTTTCACCGGACTTTGGATGATCATTTTCTCCACAACCAGCTTACATATGGAAATTAGTGGTCTTGGTATGGCAGCAACTTATGCGGAAAATTATGCTGGTGTTGTCATTAAGCTGATACAGAATCTGCCATTCTCAGTGCCAATCATGCTTTTATTCTTTGCCATCGTATTTGTATCTTTTGTAACGGCAGCAGACTCCTGTACCAATGCGATCGCAGGCCTTTGTACGGTTGGTCTTACGACAGAAGAAACAGAACCACCAGTATTCTTAAAAGTATTCTGGGGATGTCTTCTTGGTATCGTTGCTTTGGTTGGCTCCTTAGTTCTTGACTTGACTGGTATTAAAGCAATCTGTAATGTAGGTGGTTTTCCAGCCCTTGTGATTGAAGTATTTGGTTTATTTGCTTTATGTAAAATTATGATAAATCCGAAAAAATATGACGTATTTAAAGAGGATTACGATGAATACGGTAATCCACTTCCTCAGCTGGAGGATAAAGAATAGTAGTTATGGAGGTCAAGCATTATGTTAAAAATGGAAGTGTTAAGTGAACAGGAAATTGAGCAGATTTTGGAAAATACCTACAAGATCATGGAAGAGGTAGGCTGTAAAGTTATGAGCAAAGAAGCTCGTGAAATCTATGGCTCCTTAGGTTGTATCGTTGAGAAAAAGATTGTAAAAATTCCAAGAGAAGTTGTGAAAAAAGCGTTGGAAACTGTTCCACCATGTGTAACGATTTATGATCGAAATGGAAATCCAGCCATGGAATTTACTGGAAGAAATAGTTATTATGGATCTGGTCCAACCTGCACAAACTTCATGGATCCTAGAACTGGGGAGAGAAACATTTCCAAAAAACAGGATGCAGCCGATACAGCGCTTGTAGCAGATGCATTAGAAAATATTGATTTTGTCATGTCTTTAGTGACAGAGCAGGATCATACTCCAAAACTGGCAGATGTTCATGAAGTAGATGCCATGCTTCGAAATACAACAAAACCAATTTCAACCTGGGCAAATAACGCAGCAAACTTAGAGGACATCATTGATCTGCTTGCCGCTGTTAAGGGTGGAAGAGAAGCCTTGGCTGAAAAACCAAATGTGGTTATTTATTCTGAGCCAACCACACCTCTTACTCATACCAAAGACGCTTTGGAAAAGGTTATGGTTCTTGCCAAAAATAAAGTTCCTTGTCTTTATACCTCTGGCATTATTATGGGTGGCACTTCTCCAGTTACTATGGCAGCAGTTTTATCCATTGGAATCGCAGAGTGTTTTGCAGGTATGGTTCTTCACCAATCCGTATGTCCAGGTGCTCCGTTTATCGGTGGAGTTGGGGCAAGCCCACTTGATATGAAGACCATGCAGCCACCATATGGGGCTCCGGAAAGTTATTTGGTAGAATCTGCATCCAACGAGATCTTCCGTTATCTTCATATTCCAAACTTTGGTTTGGCCGGCGCAACAGACTCGCCTATTCTTGATGCCAGAGCAGGCTGGGAAACCACATTTTCTGTTCTCATGAGTAAGGCAACCGGTGGAAATATGATTCACGATGTCGGATTCATGGATTTTGGTCTTATGGGATCCATTCAAAGCATGGTTATGTGCAATGAAATCATTGGCATGTCCAACAAGGTATTAAAAGGAATCGAAGTCAATGAAGAAACCCTTGCTTTTGATGTTATTAAAGAGGCAGGTCCAGGTGCTCATTTCATGGATAATATGCATACATATAACCATTATCAAAGTGATGTTTGGTATCCAAAAATGTTCGACCGTATCGGTTATGATCAGTGGGTAAAAGAAGGACAGAAGGATATGAGACAGATTGTTCAGGAAAAAACCATTGATATTTTAGAAAATCATAAGCCGGAACCACTTAGTCCAGATGTTCTAAAACAGATGGATGAGATTGTGGCAAGAGCTGAAGTAAGAATTGCAAAATAAATAAGAAAGCAACATACAGATCATCCCAATTTGATGATTCGTATGTTGCTTTTTCTTTACTATTATTTCTTTATGATTTATTAAATGTATACTTTAATAATACAGTAGCAAGCAAATAATAAAATGATAGGAAGGATGTAGTTAAAGTAAACTTTCATCCAAGGATAGATACGTAACTTACTGTCGCCTGCACCTTCATTGGCAGCTTCCATGAAGTTGTTGAATTTCCAGCGAAGGATGACATAGAGTAACATAAGTACTGCAGCAAGTGTTAAACAAATACCAGAAGCAATGAAGTCGCCGAAATCAAAGAATCCAAGTCCTAAACAGCTAAATCCGGAAAGTGGACCATTGCCGAAGGAAGAAATGAATACTAAACTTAATAAAAATGCTGCGACAACAACGATAATACATGCTGCTTTTCTGGAAAGTCCTTTAAAGCCATCATCGAGTACAGCTACTAAGGATTCTGCACCACCTAATACAGATGTGAAGCCTGCAAAGAATACGCAGAGGAAGAATAAAACACCAAAGACAGTACCAAAAGCTCCCATTTTATTGAATAACTGTGGAAGTGTTACGAATAAAAGGGATGGACCAGCTGCAGGCTCAATACCAAATGCGAATAAAGCAGGAACACAGATTAAACCAGATAATACTGCAATACCAGTATCCAGGAAGGATGTGAGCATCAAAGAGCCAGTCATATTAGTGTCTTTGTCCATATAACTTCCATATACGAATGCACAGCACATACCAACACCAAGGGAGAAGAAAACCTGTGTTAAAGCAGCAGAAACAACGCCTAAATTAATCTTACTAAAATCAGGAATCACATACCATTTTAAACCTTCAAAAGCACCTGGAAGAGTGTTGGCGTAGATTGCAAGACCAACTAAAATTACCATTAAAATAGGTAATAAAATGGAACAAATCTTCTCAACACCTTTTTTAACACCAGAGTTTAAACATAACCACATGAGGACATATGCTAAGAAGGTGAAAACGATACAGGAAATACTGGTTGTATGAGCACCAAACACTGTACCTAAAGCATCAGCATCCATTCCGGCCAAAGAGCCAGTAGCTACTTTTGCAAGATAACCTAAAGTCCATCCACCAACGATTATTGTTGCATATCCGTCAATGATTAAGATGGAAATCGCCTCAACGATACCAATGATGGACCAGGCAGATTTTTTCCCTTCTAATTTGTTCATACCACTGATTGGGGATAAACCGGAAGCACGTCCTAAGGTTACTTCAACGATGAACATAGGAACCCCTGCGAAGATAAGGAAGAGAAGATAAACTAGAAGGAAGGCACCTCCGCCATAATTACCTACAATGTAAGGAAATTTCCATAAGTTACCAATTCCGATACTAAAAGCAGCCATACTCATGATGAAACCGATTTTAGAAACAAAACCTCTTTTTTCCATAATTTCTCCTTTTCTCTATGAAATTTTAATAATTTTATTATATCAAATTGAAAAAAATATACAACGATTTAATGTGATAAAAGGATACAATTTTCCTATTATTTAACACGAAAAATATTAAATATGCAAAAGATGGAAATTGGCATAAAATGCTAAGAATAAAATATATTGAAATATTGCATAATTGTCTAAAACAGGATATAATTTTAGAATAATTTTAAATTATAACGAAAAAGAGTAAGGAGATTTTACCATGGAAAGAATGAAATTTTCCCATTCCTTAAAAGCTGCGAAAAACCTGCAGTTTTTAACAAGAGATGAGATGGAAACAATTCACTCTAATGCCCTCCGTTTATTACAGGATGTTGGTAGTGATATTCAGCATAAAGGTGCTAGAGAAATGCTTGAGAAAGCAGGCTGTAAAGTTGTAAAAAAACGTGTTTATTTTCCACCGAGCTTAGTAGAGTGGGCAATCAAACAGGCTCCATCTCATATCTTTATGTATGACCGTGATGGAGATTTTGCTATGGATGTAGGTGGCAAAAACAGTTACTTTGGTACAGGTTCCGATTGTACAAATATTTGTGACAGCTACACATTTGAAAACCGCCCATTTACATACCAGGATATGGTAAATGCAGCAAAACTTTGCGACGCCCTTCCACAGGTTGACTTCTTAATGTGCTGTGGCCTCATGTATGACTATCCTGTAACATCTTATGAACATCAGTATGAAACCATGCTTCGTAATTCTACAAAACCACAAGTTGTTACAGCAGCAGACCGTCAGAGTATGGAAGCAATCACAGATATGGCAGCTGCAATCCGTGGCGGAAGAGATGAATTAGAAAGAAAACCATTATTCATTATGTATAATGAGCCTACTTCTCCACTGAATCATACAAAAACAGCAGTAGAAAAATTAATGTTCTGTGCAGAACATAGAATTCCTACCAACTATGCTTCCGGTACTCTTGGAGGCGGTACTGGTCCTATCACCATCGCAGGTGGCTTAGTTCAGTGTATCGCAGAATCTTTAGTTGGTCTTACCATCAGCCAGTTAACACGTCCAGGTGCTCCAGTTGTATTTGGTGGTATCTGTTCTAACATGGATATGCATTGTATGCAGGTTTCTTATTGTTCTCCAGAATCCATGATCTCCAGTGTAACCATGGCTGAAATGGGTCGTGAATTCTACCATATGCCAACATGGGGCTTCGCTGGCAATACCGGTGCAAAAGTACCTGATGAACAGGCAGTGAATGAAGCCGCTCAGTACTCCATGATCGTTGGTCTTGCAGGTGTTAACTTAAATCATGACCTCGGTTTCATGAACTATGGTCTTACTTATTCCTTCGACCTCCTTGTAATGTGCGATGAACAGTTAAGCCAGCTTCGTAAGATTTTTGATGGTGTTCCAATGGATGAAGATCATATCGGATATAACACAATCAAAGAAGTTGGACCAAAAGGACATTATCTTGCAGAAATGCATACATTAAAATACCACAATGAAGAAATCTGGAAACCAGGCATCACAGACCGTGACGATTATGATGGTTGGGTAAAACATGGAAAAACAACATTTGGTAAACGTGCAAATGATAAAGTAAAACATATCATTGAAAACTATGTTCCAAAGCCATTGACTCCAGAACAGGATGCTATGATTAAAGAAATTATGGCAAAAGTGGATGCACGTGAAAATAAAGAATAGGCTGAGTAGCGGCCTTCGAATTTCCCCGAAAATCGCATAAAACAATCCGAAATGGCAGAGAATCGAAAAGGATTCTCTGCCATTTTTTGATACATCCAACCAAGCAGACTGTCCATTCGACCAACGTTGCTCCGTCTAACGCGTTGTTTCGCCCCCTCGCTTTTTCACACTGTCACCGCAAAACTCCTCACTTCGTTACACTCGTTCGTCAAACATTGCTCCTTGACAGTGTTGGCATCGCGGTCGAAACAACGGACTCCACAAAGATGGTCTCTTGAACTGTCTGTTTGGCTGGATTCTACTATATTTCGAAGAATCCTTTTTTAAACTTTGTATATACGGATTGTTTTATATGCTCTTTCGCGCCACGCCCGCTGCCAATTCGAGGGCCGCATCTACTCTTTGGCTCCGGGAGGAGAAAAGCGAATGGAGCAACTAATCGTCTGACCAGGCATGGCCTGAGGTCAGACGAAAAATCATACTATAAATCATAAAGTTTTGTATATTTCTCAGTGAAATATTTGATCAGTGGCTCTACTGTTACCTCGCGTCCGCATACCTCACGAATCGTTTCTTTTGGAAGGCGAGTGTTGCCATAAATGTGAATCTTTTCATTGAGCCATTTTGTAATCTGGTCAATATGATTGTTTTCTAAAAGTTCATCCACAGAGCCAAGATCAGCTTCTATGGCTTCTAAGAGCATGCCGTCATAGATGCTGCCAAGAAGGTAGGATGGGAAGTAACCAAAGCTTCCGTCGGACCAGTGCATATCCTGTAAAACACCCACACGGTCAGTTTCTGGAACGATTTGCAGATATTCCTCCATTTTCTGATTCCACAATGCTGGCAGCTCAGAAACCGGAAGATTGTCGCGGAAGAGGGCCTGTTCGATTTCATAACGTAAGATTACGTGGAAGCAGTAAGTAACTTCATCGGCCTCGGTACGGATAAAACTGTTTTTAATGTGGTTGATTTCACGATGGAATTCTTCCAATGTGACGTCGGATAACTCAGGAAGGATTTCCTGAACTTTTTCATAAATTGGCATCCAGAAATGGATATTTCTTCCCAGGATATTTTCATAGAAACGGGACTGGCTTTCGTGGATTCCCATGAAATCACAGCTGGCTGCCACCGTATTATCAAAAGCAGGATTTACATTTTGATCAAAGATGGCATGACCACCTTCGTGGATGGCAGAGAACATGGAGCTGATTGGATGGTCCTCATAATAATGGTTGGTGACACGAACGTCCTTGGAGTTAAAGCTCATGGTAAAAGGATGCTCTGCTTCACCGATAGCGCCGCGCTCCCAGTTGAAGCCGATGTAATCAAGAAGCAGTTTTTGTACATGACGCTGTGCATCCACATTATATTTTCTCTGAAATTTGCTGGTATCTGGTTCCTCTTTGGAGAGAATCTTCTTTAATAAAGGAAGGATTCCTTCTTTTAATTCCTGGAAAAGTCGGCCGATGGTTGCAGCATCCATGCCTTCTTCGTAGGTATCCAACATGGCATCATAGACATTTTTATCCGGGTCGGTATAGCCATAAAGGGTTTTGCTCATTTCAATCATTTTTTCAAGGTGTGGTGCAAAGATAGAAAAATCATCTTTTTGTTTTGCTTCCTGCCAGGCTTCAAAGCTATCGGAGCGTTCTCTGGTGATGGCCTCAAAGAAGTCAACGGGGATTCTGCTGTTTTTGTCATAATCTTTCGCCATTTTTTTGATGATAAATTTCCAGGCATCATCAAGCTTGGACATTTCTTCTTCTGATTGAAGGGCATCTAAATATTCTTTCATTTCTTTGGAAGTGGAAAGTTTAAAGGATTCGGTGGCAAAGTAAGCATTGCAATCAGCGTGGGCCGCAAATCCTTCCTTTGGAACAGTGGTCTCCATGTCCCATGTCAACAGTTCACAGACATGATCTAATCTTTGGATTTTCTGTAAATATTCTTTGAATTCTTGGAATAACGTACTCATAATAACCTCTTTCAACGAAATATTTCCCTAAGATTTTTAGAGAATAGGGATTCTATTATACAAAAATACAAGGAAAAAAACAAGAAAGCCGTGATATATAATCTTTTATTTTTCTGGAAAATGAGATAGAATAGATAACGTGCTGTGTTAAGGACATATCATAAGAAAATAAAAAGGGGTAAATTATGCCAGTATTTGATTTTAATAATATGACTTATAATAAAGAACCAGCGGAAGTGACTTATCAGACCTTCCGTTCCTCCGAGGAGAATCCATCTCCGGAAAAACCGATCATGCTGATTGACAACAGCGAGAAAAAATGGGCTCATCATAGCAATGGTGTCTTCACCAACCCTGTGAAAAAAACCTCCTTTGAATTTGAGGATGGACCAGACGGGAAAAGCAGTATTTCTGCGGATATTCTTCTCATTGATTCCCGCTTTACCAGCCTTTTAAAATGGCTTGGCGAAAATCATATCAATGTTCGTCTTTCTGGAAAAAACAGAGAGGACGGATATGCCGTTTATAAAATCCGTGAAATTACATTTGGCAATGGCAGAAATAAATTATCTGCGGAAGATGGTTTCCTTCAGTTTATGATGGATCGTCTTCTGGCCAGTGATGCGCCAGATGAGGATGAGGTGGATGAAGATAATAAGGAAGAAGTTGGAGATAGCATGAAGCTGACTTCCCTTCAGAGTATCAAAGACTTCATGACTTGTGCCGGTAGAACTCTCCCAGATAATATTCGTCTTTGGGCTCGCCGAAACCTTGCTGTTGCCAGATCTCATGAAGTATCTCCAGAAGAGAGAAGACATGCACAGCGTGCCTTATCCATCATGATGAATGTGCAGTGGAAAAATAACTACTTTGAATCCATTGATCCAGAAGAAGCAAGAAGAATTCTTGATGATGAGCTTTATGGTATGGAAAAAGTAAAACAGCGTATCATCGAGACAATCATCCAGATTAATCGTACTCATACCTTACCTGCTTATGGTCTCCTTCTCATCGGACCAGCCGGAACCGGTAAATCCCAGGTAGCCTATGCCGTAGCAAAAATCTTAAAGCTTCCATGGACTACTTTAGATATGAGTTCCATCAATGATCCAGAACAGCTTACCGGTAGCTCCCGTGTTTATGCCAATGCAAAACCAGGTATCATCATGGAAGCTTTCTCCATGGCAGGGGAATCCAATCTTGTATTTATCATCAACGAGCTTGATAAAGCAGCGTCCGGTAAGGGAAATGGAAACCCTGCAGATGTCCTTCTTACCTTACTTGATAACCTTGGCTTTACGGATAACTACATGGAGTGTTTGGTTCCAACGGTGGGTGTTTATCCAATTGCAACTGCCAACGAAAAAGATCAGATTAGCGCACCATTGATGTCTCGTTTTGCAGTTATTGAGATTCCGGATTATACAAGAGAAGAAAAGAAAGTGATCTTCCAGCGTTTTGCTCTTCCAAAGGTATTAAAACGTATGAGCATGAAAGAGAGCGAGTGTGTTCTTACGAACGAAGCGGTAGACGCAGTGATCGATCGTTATATGGACACCACTGGTATCCGTGACTTAGAGCAGGCAGCAGAGCATATTGCAGCAAATGCACTCTATCAGATTGAGGTAAATCATATTGAACAGGCCGTTTTTGATGTGGAGATGGTCAATAACGTATTAGATTAAGAAATGTTTGATTATATTCGTGTATCTACAAAAGAGAATATCCTATATGGTGGCAATCAGGGATGCTTTTCGGAAAAGAAGATCAAAGGATACGGTTGCGGCCTCATCGCAGCGGCGGATGTCAGCTTATTTCTTAGCAAAAAGCCCAATGAGATCACCTGGGAAAGATACCAGGCCTATCTTCGCAAGATCCGTCCTTTCTTCCTCTTTTTTCCCCATCTTGGAATGAATGGGATTATGTTATCGCTTGGACTTAATCTGGTATTTCTTATGGAGAGGATTCCTTATATATCATATTGGAAGCTCTTGCCAGTCCGAAAGAGCAGTAAAAAAGAGATGGAAAAGATGTTGAGACAGGGCATTCCGGTGATTC
>JAUNNI010000024.1:17689-37031 GCA_030531555.1 Eubacteriales bacterium
ACAGCCGGGCCCAATTTTCCCAATATATTTGGTAAGGAATCGGTGCCTCTTTATCGGAAAGAAAGCAGTGGTAATTTCACAAAAGTGAATTCTTTCCACAAACATTTTGTTGTGGTGACCGCCATGGAGGGAGACGATCTGAAACTCTCAAGCTGGGGGAGAAGCTACTATATGAAGTGGGAGGAATATCTGGAGTATTCCAAAAGAAAGAGCTGTTGTTTTTTCACAAATTACCTGAAAATATGTCCCATTCGTAAAAAATGAAGATAAAATGAATTTCTTATGAATTTAAGTTTCATTTTCTAAGAAAATGTAGTATAATACCAAATTAAGTAAATAAATAATACAAAAGGAGTTAATAAAATGAGTATTCGTATTGGTATTTTAGGATATGGTAACTTAGGACGTGGCGTAGAATGCGCAATTCGTCAGAATGATGATATGGAACTTGTAGCTGTATTTTCCAGAAGAAATCCAGAAACAGTATCTATTCTTACAGAGACAGCAGCCGTTTGCTCTGTAAATGATATCGCTGATTGGAAAGATAAAATTGATGTATTAATTCTTTGTGGTGGTAGTGCAACAGACCTTCCAGTACAGACACCAGAATATGTAAAAATGTTCAATGTAATCGACAGTTTTGATACACACGCACGCATTCCAGAACATTTTGCAAATGTTGATGCAGCTGCAAAAGAAACTGGACATGTTGGTATCATCTCCGTTGGCTGGGATCCAGGTATGTTCTCTTTAAATCGTTTATATGCAAACTGCATTCTTCCAGAAGGCAGCGATTATACTTTCTGGGGCAAAGGTGTTAGCCAGGGTCATTCTGATGCGCTTCGTCGTATTGAAGGCGTTAAGAATGCAAAACAGTATACAATCCCTGTAGACAGCGCTCTTGAAGCAGTAAGAAGTGGAAGCAATCCAGAGCTTACTACAAGAGAAAAACATACTCGTGAATGCTTCGTTGTTTTAGAAGAAGGTGCAGATGCTGCACGTATTGAAAACGAAATCAAGACAATGCCTAACTACTTCTCTGATTATGACACAACGGTACATTTTATCAGCGAAGAAGAATTATTAGCAAATCACAGCGGTATTCCTCATGGTGGTTTCGTAATCCGTACTGGTTCCACAGGATGGAATAAAGAAAACAAACATGTCATCGAATACAGCTTAAAATTAGATTCCAACCCAGAATTTACTTCCTCTGTATTAATCGCATATGCAAGAGCTGCATATCGTTTAAGCACAGAAGGACAGACAGGATGTAAAACAGTATTTGATATTGCTCCTGCATATTTAAGTCCAAAATCTGGTGACGAATTAAGAGCAAAAATGTTATAATTATTCTATTGATCAAATGGCAGGTCTGTGCATATGTATGGGCCTGCTTTTTTCATGAAATATCATGAATGGAAAGAAAGGAGAGGGATCATGATTCCATATGCAATCTTAAGTGGAGAGATTATTTTTTATGATGGGAGTAGTCTGGACGTTCGTTTTTTGGAATTATCTGACCGACATCTTACCTTTCGTTTGCCCAAAACATTTTTGAAAAATGTGGATTCTAAGATTTCTTTTCACCTTTCCTTTTATCAGATGGACCAAAGGGATTATCATTCCATCGACATAAAAAACTTTACCGTATCCTGCATGGAAAAAGAGGAATTTTATGATCTTTATCGTTTGGACTGCGAAGAGATCGTCTTTCGTAATGCGGCAAAAAAACTGACAGAAGAGTACCTTTCTTATATGGAGAATCGTCTTTATCTAGACGATGCGGAATTATCGGCAAGTATGACTTCTTATTCGGTAGAAGGAGACAGCATATTTGCAAAATCCTGGAAAGGGCAGAAAGAGGAATGGGTTCAGCAGATAAAAGAGGAGTATGATGAACGGAGCTGGGATTATTTGAAAAATGGTGTCGATGGCAGAGAAAACCCTGCAATTAAGCTGGCTTATTCCCTGGAAGATCTGGAGTCCATGAAGCATTTTTTGAAAGATAATCTGGAAGATTTTTGTAAATGGTATTGGACTCGTTATGATCTTTCCTGGCATCCTCTGGCAAGCCTTTTGCCTGAAAAAGTACTTGTGGGAAATCCTTATTGCCCTTGCCTTTTTCCTGGGGAAGATGAGATGGAGCAATTCCTCATTCAGTCAAAAAAGAAGGGAATCACGGTGGACTTTCAATTGGCGCCCATCCCCCAGTGTTATTATGCAAAAATCATAAGGCAGATTGATCAGCTTGCTTTGTTGGCAGAAAAAGAGAACCAGGCTATTACAATCTATGTGGGGGATCAGGGAATCAAAAACCATATCTGTAAATATTATGAAAAAACATTGGTGGCAAAAGATGGGGTGCTGATGAAAAAGGAGATTCGGGATCCAAGACTGCAATATCGATATTCTGATAGCTCAAAAGAGGGAAAATTATTCTTTCATGCGAACAAAGAGAGAAAACTGTTCTTTCATTCCATTGAAGATGGAATGTGTCTGCCTTTTTATCAGTGTAATACCGGAACTTTTTGTCCTATTTATTCTCTCTGTACCCAAGGAAAAAGGGATGCTTATGTTAGAGTGACCGACTGTCCCGGTTATTGTCAGGACCATCATATGATCTATCCTTCGCATCTTCATTTGCTTGGACGCTTTAACTCCATTTTGGGATGGAATATCCACCAATTATCAAATGGTTCTATGATAAAAAATCAGAAAGGATGGGTGGTGATCAATCTATGAAAATCATGGTTGGAATGGGTAGTATCGATGATTATCCTGCCTTTGTCCATGCAGGAGCCAAAGAAATCTTTGTGGGCTATGTACCACATTTTTGGATGAAAAAATACGGCTCTCATCAGGCTTTAAATCGCCGGGAGGTACTTTATTATAATGTGCAGATTGGTTCTTTCAGTGAATTGATGATTCTTTCTGAAATGGTGAAAAAATATAAAGTCCCCGTGTCCATCGCATTAAACGCCCTTCATTATAAAAAAGAGTGTTATGAAGATTTGTTTGAGATTATGGAATCCTGCATGTCTCTGGGTTTTTCTTCTTTTATCGTGGCGGATGGCGATTTTTTGAAGGCTGTATTTAAGAAAAAGATTGCGGGACTTGAAATGATTGTAAGTGGAGAGTATGGAGAAATCAATGCAGGAATTGTTTCTGAATTTGAGGACAATAAGGTAAAGCGAATCATTTTCCCGAGACAGACCACCATAGAAGAGATGAGAGAGCTGGTGCAATTACATCCTAATCTGGAATATGAAGCTTTTGCTCTTAATGAAAAGTGTCATTTTACCGGAGCTTACTGTAATTCGATCCATTGTGATGAATTTTGTCATATGTGTAAAGTGCCTTTTCTTATGGGTGGAAAAGAGAGATTGGATGAGATATCGGATTCTTCTATATATGAGGAAGAAGAGCCGGTGACTGGATTTAGTGGCTGTGCTTTGTGTGCCTTTTGGGATTATTGGAAGATCGGCATCACGCATCTTAAAATTGTCAGCCGTGGAAATGGCAGCCAGGCAACCGAGACGGACATAAAAAAAGTGGAAGAAGCGCTTATCATCTTAAAACAATGCCAGTCAAAAGCAGAGTATATAAAAAAGATGAAAAAAACACTTTTTCCACGGGGATGTAGTCACAACTGCTATGCGTCTTCTTTGCCGGAAAGGATCTGAAGTGCCACAGCTAAAATGATGAATACGGCTCCGAAAAAGGCAAATCGGCCAATCTTTTCTCCGTAGAAGAGGAAGACCCATAAAGGATTCATCATTGCTTCTAATAAACTGATCAAAGAGCCAGTGACTGGTGTGGTAAGGCGGGAACCTTTTGCAAAAAAGATGTAGGCAAAACCCACCTGGAAGATTCCCAGGATCAGGATGGCTATGACAGCTGTTGGATTCGATTTGGCTGGAACATCACTGAGAAATGGGATGGCAATCAAAAAACTTAAGAGAAAACCGATTATGGAGGAATCCTCGCTGGAGGAATCCGGGAGATAGTTTAAAAACAGGACGCCCGAGAAACTGATACCAGATAATAAAGCGATGAAATTGCCGAAAAGGAAGCCTTTGCTCAGTCCGTCAAAAAAGAAGAGGAAGGTTCCAAAAAATGCCAAAAACATGGTGAAAAGATCAATTTTTGCCGGCATTTTTTTATGGTAGGCGCTGTTCCAGATGAGAACCCAGATTGGTGCCGTGTACTGGATGACGATGGCATTGGCAGCTGTTGTAAGCTGATTGGCCATGACATATAAAATGTTGGTGGCTGACATGCAAATTGCGGCGATGACGATAATTCTGTTTACTTTAAGATGCAAATCTCTTCGATAAAGAAGCAATACGGCAAGGGCAATAATGCTTCTTAGACCGTTGGTGGTCATGGCTCCGTAAGGGATGTATTTTAGGATCAATCCCCCCAAAGACCATAGGAATGCAGTGATAAATATATATAGATTACCTTTTTGTTTTGATGACATAGAGACCTCGTTTTCTAAAATTTTAAATAAAATACTTTTTCATATTTTCTTCTAGTAGTTTGGAAAGATAGTCTGCGCTGCAGTTCTCTTTCAGATAGGATAAACCATGTTCGATCTGTGGAGGACGATGCCTCATATTGTGCATGTCACTGCCCATAAAATCAGCAAGCTCTTGTGCAATCACTTCCCTGGCAAAGTTGCGGATGTTTTCATTGGGCTCATCGACCAGACTGAAAAAGTTTACCTGAAACAGGCATCCCTTTTCTTTCATATGTTTGATAAAAGGAAGGGAAGCAAAGGTATCGTAGTATCGTTCAATATGAGCAAAGACAGGAGTCCATCCTTCCTTTAAGAAACGTTCCGTACACTGTAATACGCCTTCTAGATCAATATGAATATAAGGGTATTCTGTCAATACATAATGTGTTCCGTTTAAAGAAGGGTATTGGCCCATGGCAAGACCATTGATCAGGCGGTCCATCCAGGATTCGGTACATAATAATTCACATCCTAAGTAGAGATTGATTGGAATCTCTTCTTTTTTTATGGCCATTTTGACTTCTTGAAACAATTCCAGTGCCTTTTCTGAAGAACTTTTATCAATGAAGGCAAAGTGATGGGAAGTGGCAAAAAGATGACTGGTTCCCTGTTTGGAGGCTTCTTTTAGCATGGTAATTGTTGTCTGGAAATCCGGTGATCCATCGTCCACATCAGGAAGAATATGGGAGTGGAGATCCGTGATTATTTTCATAATTTTTCGTCCTCTCTTAGATACTACGCTATATAGAATACCATGAGAAAAAATGGAAAACAAATGGTTTTTCATCATTTTCCCTGGGGCAAGTTCGATTGACAAATAGGGATAATCACTTTAAAATGATAAAGAATGAATCAATGAAAAAGGAGGAAATTATGGATAATAGACCAAGAAGCAGAGAAAAGCATGTCACCAATGGCAGCAAAGGCGTAAATCGTCGTGGATCTGGTTTGGGTACCGGTCCGGTTGGTTCTGGCAATCGTTTGGATCAGCATCAAAGAGATTCAGGAAGCAGACGTTCTTCCGGTGGTGGCAGAAGCCCATTTTCTTTGATTATTATTTTGATCATTGCCTTACTTGGTGGAAAATCATTTTTAGGGGGCAATTTTAATTTTGATGAAAATGATACATCTTCATCCACAACAACACAGGCCCCATATTACCAGAGTGCTTCCGTTACCAGCAGCTGGGCAGCGAACTATCCACAAGGTGTCTTAAACCGAAATGTGGCATCTGAGGCAAGAGAAAAACGAACTGCGATTCGTGGTAATGGAAAAGATACCGTAACGCTCATGGTTTATATGTGTGGTACGGATCTGGAATCAAGACATGGCATGGCAACTTCTGATCTTCAGGAAATGGCTTCTGCAAATATCAGTGACAAAGTGAATATTATTGTTTTTACGGGGGGCTGTGCCCAGTGGAAAAACAATGTGATCAGCAGTCGTGTCAATCAGATTTATCAGGTGAAAAAGGGTGGACTTTCTTGTTTGAATAAGGATGCTGGCAACACTGCCATGACAGATCCGAATACCTTATCCTCTTTTATCCGCTATTGTAAGAAGAATTTCCCGGCAGATCGTAATGAGTTGATTTTATGGGATCACGGCGGTGGATCTGTGAGTGGGTATGGATACGATGAAAAGAAAGCAGCGACAGGTTCTATGAACTTATCTGGTATTCGTGCAGCCCTTGAAAATGCTGGCATGAAATTTGATTTTATTGGGTTTGACGCATGTCTTATGGCAACAGTAGAAAATGCGCTCATGTTAAATGATTATGCGGATTATCTGATTGCGTCTGAAGAAACCGAACCGGGAATCGGTTGGTTCTATACTAATTGGTTAAATGAGCTTTCCAAGGATACTTCCATTCCAACCATTGAACTGGGAAAAACAATCATCGATGATTATGTGTCAAAATGTGCACAAAAATGCCCTGGTCAGGGTACCACACTTTCTATCGTTGACTTGGCGGAACTTTCTCAGACCGTTCCTGCGAATCTGACAGGTTTTGCAACTTCTACCAGTGCCTTGATTGAAAACAATCAATACAAACAGGTTTCTGATGCAAGATACCGAGCAAAAGAATACGCACCATCCACAAAGATTGATCAGATTGACCTGGTGGATTTTGCGGTCAAGATGAAGACAAAAGAAGGAAAGCAACTGGCAGATTCTATTGCAAATGCAGTAAAATATAATCTTACTTCTAGAAATATGGCCAATTCTTATGGCTTGTCCATCTATTTCCCTTATCGAAAAACCAATAAGGTGGATAGTGCGGTTAAGACCTATCAGGCCATAGGAATGGATGATGAGTACAGCCGTTGTATCATGTCATTTGCCAAGATGGAAGTTAGTGGACAGGCGGTATCTGCGGGTACACCAAGTCCATATCCAACCCTTTCTGGTTCTTCCGCTCCAAGTAATATGGATTCCCAGGCTATGATTCAGATTCTGCAGGCTCTCATGGGAGGAAATGTCTCATCGATGACACAGTCCATGTCCGGATTAAACAGTAACAATATTGGCTTCCTGACTGGAAGAAGTATCTCCGATGAATGTGTGGAAGATTATGTTACGGAAAATCAGATTAATGTGGAAGATCTGCGATATAGCAAATCTGGAAATAATAATGTTTTAAAACTGACTGAAGATCAGTGGAGCATGGTTCATGATCTCGTTTTAAATATGTTCTATGATGATGGAAGTGGCTATGTGGATCTTGGTTTGGACAATACATTTGAATTTGACAAACATGGGGATCTCATTGCGAAAACAGATCATACCTGGTTAGCGATTGATGAACAGCCGGTGGCTTACTATTATGAAAGCACTTATGAAGAAGACGATAATTATACCATCACCGGACATGTTCCAGCATTCTTAAATGGAGAGAGAGTGAATCTGATTCTTGTTTTTGACAATGAAAACCCATATGGATATATTGCAGGGGCAAATACCGATTATCAGGAAGATGTTACGGATGTCTGTGCGAAAAATCTGATTGAAGTAAAAGCAGGAGATCAGCTTGATTTCATCTGTGATTATTATACCTATGACGGAGCATATCAGGATAGTTATTACCTTGGCGATACCTTAACTCTTACCGACGATACATTAATTAGTAATGTAGATGTTGGAGAAGGAGAAGTATCCTGTTCCTTTAGAATCACAGATATTTATAATCAAACTTATTGGACTCCAGCATTTAATTAAAGGAGTAACAGATGGAATATTGGGATATTTATGATGCAAACAAACAGCTGACTGGTCGCACGATGAAAAGAAATGACTGGTGTTTAAAGGATGATGAATACCATCTGACCGTACTTGGTGTTGTGGCCAGAAGGGATGGAAGATTCTTAATCACCAAACGTGTCATGACAAAACATTGGGCACCAGGCTGGTGGGAAGTTTCTGGTGGTGCCTGTATGGCTGGAGAGACTTCTGAGCAGGCTGTTTTACGTGAAGTAAAAGAAGAGACAGGTCTAGATGTGACCGGATGGGATGGTGGCTATATGTTCACCTACCACCGTGAAAATCCAGGCGAAGGCGATAATTACTTTGTTGATGTCTATCGCTTTGTGGGAGATTTTGAGGAGACAGATGTGACACCACAGGAAGCAGAAACTGATGGATTTAAAATTGCAACCGTGGAAGAAATCAAAGCATTTGCAAAAGAAGGGATCTTCCTCCACTATGATAGTATCAAACGTGTTTTTGAATGGTAGATGAGAATCATTGGGAATTCAGAATCCTTGATCTAGAATAAAAAACTGTCATTTACAGTACCTTGAGATTGTAAATGGCAGTTTTTTTATTGCAATGAATCACTTTAATTCTCACTGAACAAATGTTTGTTTTTGCTTGAGTTATAAAGTTTGATATGTTATCATAGATACAGAACAAATGTTTGTGTTTTGGAGGCGAGATTATGGAAGTGATTCATTCCTATACCTTACAAGAAAAATTACAGATTTTAGCGGACGGCGCCAAATACGATGTGGCCTGTACCTCCAGTGGAGTAGATCGTAATGGCAAGAAGGGTGAGCTTGGGAATTCCAGAGCTTGTGGAATCTGCCATAGCTTTAGCTCGGATGGCCGATGTATTTCTCTTTTAAAGGTACTGATGACCAACCATTGTATATATGATTGCAAATATTGTGTGAACCGTGTGAAAAATGATATTCCAAGAGCAGCTTTTACTCCGCAAGAGCTTTGTGAGCTTACCATGGAGTTTTATCGACGCAATTATATAGAAGGCTTGTTTTTGAGCTCAGGTATCTATAAGAATCCAACTTATACCATGATGTTGATGGTAACTACTTTAAAGATGTTAAGAGAAGAGTATCATTTTCGTGGATACATCCATGTGAAGGCGGTTCCCGGGGCACCGGATGATGTGCTAAATCTGGCGGGACATTATGCGGACCGTATGAGTATTAATCTGGAATTACCGACAGAGGAAAGTATGAAAAAGATTGCTCCCAATAAGTCTTTTTCTACCATACTTCGTCCCATGGATCAGATGACCAGAAATATTCAGGATCATCGTGCCTGGCTGGGACAAAATCCTCTTTTCGAACGTAGCTACGGAAATCGATATCTGCCAAATAATATTTTTTCCAAGGGAGCCAAAAAGATTGGTCTGCAAGAGATCCTAGGTATCTCTGACCAGTCAAAAGGACAGAAGAAGGAAGAACTTCTTTCCTATCAGGCCAAAGCATCATCTGTACATTCATCTGACTTTCCCAAAGCAGGTTTGAGCAGTCAGATGATTATAGGTGCCAGTGACGAAACGGATTATCATTTAATTCGTACCAGTCAGTTTTTATATCAAAACTATGATTTGAGAAGGGTGTTTTATTCTGCATATATTCCAATCAATGATGATCCGGCTTTGCCTTCTAAAGAGATGGCTCCTCCTCTAAAAAGAGAGCATCGTCTTTATCAGGCAGATTTTTTAATGAGATATTATGGCTTTCAGGCAGGAGAGTTATTGACGGAATCCAATCCATTTTTTCATGAAGTTTTTGATCCCAAATGTGATTGGGCCATTCGCAATATGGAACAGTTTCCGGTGGAAGTGCAAACGGCTCCTTATGATTTGCTTCTACGTGTTCCCGGTATTGGACCAAAATCTGCAAAGAGAATTGTTCAATCAAGAAAATACGGCAAATTGGATTTTACTCATCTGAAGAAAATGGGTGTCGTTTTAAAAAGAGCGCATTTCTTCCTTTTATGTAATGGGAAGCAAATGTATCACATACCTGTGGAGGAGAACTTTGTTCGTGCCAATATGTTATCGATGGATACCAAACGTATTGTGGAGAAAGGGCCAAGCTACCGTCAATTGTCCTTGTTTGATGATTTTGGTATTCAAAGGGAGGGAGTTGTATGACCATTTTTGTTTGTGAGGATTCCTTTGAAGGTGTGCTGACCGGAGTATATGATGCCTGGGCTTCTCACATTCATAGAAAACAGCTGCGTATTGAGGTTGGCCCCATCGGACAAAGAGAATTCTTTGCGGAATATGTTCCTGTGTCTGCAAACTCGGAAAAGACAGAAAAAGTAATGCGTTCCATTCACCGAAAGATATCATATTATGCCTATCGTCAATGTATGTACTGTGCTTTATCCGCTCACAAGGATCGGGGTGATGCCATCTACCGTTTTTTATTGCTGGGGTTTACCTATGGAGCGCAAGTGACCAAATATTTGCAGGAGCCCTCTGTGATGAAAGTGTTTGAGTATAGCCGTGCCTATGGCAATGAAGCTCATTATTATAGAGAGTTTGTTCGTTTTTCTTCTTGGAATCAGGTATATATCAGCCATATTTCTCCGAAAGGAGATGTGCTTTCCTTTGTGGGAGATCATTTTGCAGATCGTATGCCTTCGGAGCATTTTATTATTGTGGACGATGTTCGAAAAAAGGCTATTATTCATCCAAAGAACGAAGAGTGCTTCCTTCGATTTCTCACAGAAGAAGAGTTTCAATCCATTCTTTCTTACGAGAAGAAAAAAGATAATTATACCGATTTATGGCAAACATTCTTTGAAACCATCGCGATTAAAGAGCGTTATAATCCTACTTGTCAGAGAAATCATTTGCCGCTTCATTTCCGAAAACATATGGTTGAATTTACCTCTTAAAAAATGTTAAGATGAGAGAAGATTTTTATGGATGAGAGGATATGATAATATGAAATCCAGACGTATCTCAATACTTGATACATTGCGTGGAATTACCTTAATCAGTATGATTGGCTATCATTTTACCTGGGATATTGTCTTTCTTTTTGGGAAAGATCTTCCCTTCATGTATACGGATGCCGCATATTATTGGCAACAGAGTATATGTTGGTCCTTTATTTTTCTTTCCAGTTTTTGCTGGTCCTTTGGGAAGCATCCTGTTAGGAGAGGATTGCAAGTCTTTTTCTTTGGAGGGATCATCACGATAGTGACTTTACTTGTCATGCCGGATGAGAGGATTGTTTATGGTATATTAACTTTCCTCGGAAGTGCTATGCTGCTAACCTACCTTTTGCAGCCTGTTTTAAAAAGGATTTTTCCGGAAATCGGTTTTCTTATCTCTTTTTTCTCTTTTCTTTTTACAAAAAAGATTGCCAGACAGTATCTGGGGATTGGTGCTCTTAAGCTCTTCCTGCCACACTTTTTATATCGAAATCTTGTAACTACTTATTTTGGTTTTCCACATCCTGGATTTTATTCCACAGATTATTTTGCTATCTTTCCCTGGATTTTTCTTTTCTTTAGTGGGTATTTTCTCTATCGATTTATGGAGAAAAAAAATTGGATTAGCAAAATACCAGATTGGAAGGAACCATTCTTTTCCTTTCTTGGAAAATATTCGATTTGGGTTTATATGATCCATCAGCCGCTGCTTTATGGAATTGCGCTTCTTTTTAGCAAACTACACTAGGTATTTTATACTTTTATTTGACTTTTTATGAAAAGAGTTATATTCTAAAATAAGATTTTTATATCGTTACTTTTTATTTTAAAAGGGAGTAGCCGGCACATTTTGTGTTTGCGGTGGCGACATACCCGATGGTTTTATAACTATCCGTATCGTGATTAAATGGCAAGACTTTTATTTTTCACAAATAAAGGTCTTGCCTTTTTTGTGTTATTTTTTAGAAATGGAGGAAAATAAATGATTTTATTAAATGTTGCTCTTATTATCGTGGGCTTCGTTCTTTTGATCAAGGGTGCTGACTTTTTTGTAGATGGTGCAGTAGCTGTTGCTCAGAAAGTTGGAGTTCCACAGATTGTGGTAGGTCTTACTATTGTTGCTTTTGGTACCAGTGCTCCTGAGGCAGCTGTAAGTATTAAGTCTGCCTTGTCTGGCAGTGCAGGAATTGCCATTGGTAATGTTCTTGGAAGTAACATCATGAATGTGTGTGTGATTTTAGGACTGACTGCCTGTGTAGTAAAGCTTTCCATTGATGCTGATGCCATTAAGATTGATATTCCATTTTTGATTGTGGTATCTATTTTATTACCAATTCTTGGCTTTTCTTTTGGAGAGTTTCATTGGATCACCGGATGTATTTTCTGGGCATTATTGATTGGCTATATCGTATTTTTAATCCGAAAGGCCATCAAAACAGAAGTGGAGGAGGATGAAGAGGCAAAAAATCTTGGTCCAATCATGATTCTTCTTTTCCTCATCGGTGGTATGGCAGCGATTGTTATTGGTAGTTCTCTTGCTGTAGATGGCGCAAAAGCCATTGCATTAAGCTTCGGAGTCAGTGACCGTGTCATTGGTCTTACCATCATTGCATTTGGTACTTCTTTACCAGAATTAATGACATCTCTCACCGCAGCAAGAAAAGGAAATGCTGATATTGCAGTAGGTAATATTGTTGGAAGTAACCTTTTTAATATTCTGTTTATCCTTGGAACTACCTCTTTAATCCATCCGGTTCCATTTGGTATGGAATATCTCATTGATGCATTACTTGCCATCGGAGCTGTTGTTTTATTGTGGTTGTTCACTTGTAAAAACCGTGTTTTAGAGAGAAAACATGGTATCGTCTATCTTTTGGTTTATGCAATTTATCTTGCATACCTTCTCATGAAATAAAGAAAATGATTACACTGTCACAGATTATGTTCTGTGACAGTTTTCACATAGGAGTTTTTTATGCGGTTTCGTATACAACAAGGCAGTGTATCGATGGATGGGATAACCATTTTAGATCACTGTAATCTTGAAATCAAAGGAAAAGAGAAAATTGCCATTGTTGGAGCCAATGGTGCCGGCAAAACAACTTTGTTGAGGTTAATTGCTGGTAACGTGTCCTTGGATGCCGATGATAAACGTTTTGAACAGGGAATCTGGATGGCCAGAAACACGACCATCGGATTGTTGGAGCAGAACCCATTTATGGAGAAAGAAAAAACAGTCAACGAATGGATCAATGAAATTTCTTCCGACATGGAACCTTATTCCAAAGAACGGTTTGAATTTGAAACAGATTATCATCGGATGTTTACCATGTTTGGCTTTACCATGGATCAGATGAATAAATCCATCGGTGAGTTTTCCGGAGGAGAACAGACAAAGATCGCACTAATTCGTCTCTTGCTTCGTAAGCCGGATATCATGCTTTTGGATGAGCCAACCAATCATTTGGATCTTCCAACCATTCAATGGCTGGAAGGATATCTGAGAGAATACGGTAAAGCGGTGATTATGGTCAGCCATGATCGTTATTTTTTAGATCAGGTTGTCGATGTGGTTTATGAGTTATCCCATGGAAAGACCACCCGATATGCCGGAAACTATTCTGCCTATCGAAAACAGAGGGAAGAGCAGATTCGTCAATTAAAGAAGCAGTATAAGGCACAAGAAGAAGAAATCGCTCGTTTGAATCAGGTCATTGAGAAATTTAAACACAAACCAAAAAAAGCATCCATGGCTCGATCCAAAAAGAAAGTTTTGGAACGAATGGAAAAGATTGAGAATCCAGAATCGTATGATTCTTATCTTTATCCAGGGGAGATTATTCCGAATCAGTTGGGAAGCAAATGGGTTTACGATCTTCAGAAAGTGGAGATTGGTTATGGGTCAACCTTGCATACCATGAATATGCGTATCAAAAGAGGATCCAAAATTGGGATCATTGGAGCAAATGGTTCTGGTAAGACGACTTTTTTAAAGACCATTGCAGGGATTCTTCCTCCTAGAAAAGGAAATTTCCTTCCCGGGAATCATTTGGAAGTGGCTTATTTTGAGCAGATGACTTCTGAGATGGAAGGAGCAGATCGACTTTTGGAAGATTTCCATAAAGCATTTCCTGTCTATTCTCTGGAGGATTGTAGAAAAGTCTTATCCAGATTCCTTTTTCGAAAACAGGATGTATCAAAGACCATTTCTTCTTTATCCGGTGGTGAAAAAAGCCGCTATGCCTTTGCTAAACTCATAGAGGCGAAACCAAATGTGTTGCTTCTTGACGAACCGACCAATCATTTGGATATTCCTTCCAAAGAGATTTTGGAATCCGCTTTTTCTCAGTATGGTGGAACCTTGTTATTTATCACTCATGATCGTTATTTTTTAAAACAAGTGGCAGATAGCCTTCTCATTTTTGAAAAGGACAAGGTGACATATTTCCCAGGTGATTATGAACACTATTGCCAGCATCTGATGAAAGAAGAAGAGAGAAGGATTCATCACATTCATACTATGGAAGAAGAAAATGAAGCCTTATGGAGAAGCTTAGAAGAAGTACCGGAGAAGAAACGAATCCAATCTGCAAGATTCAATACAGAACAGTCTTATACAGACTGGCAATTGGAATTGATTGGAAAGGAGATGGAAGAAGTTAAACTGTGCATTGAGGCAGTTTATAGCGGATTTCCTGTGACCGATTTATTCCTTTTAGAGCTATATTATACAGAATTTGGCTTTACGAAAGAAAACTGGCTGCAGAGTCGTGCCAAATATATGGAATTGGAAAAACAGTATCAGGAGATTTGTATTCGATGGTATGAAAAATGGCTGGAATATGAAGAAGCATTTTTAGATTATCATGATGCTTAGATCAAGTCGTAAAAACTAAGATCAACATAATGAATTTACGATTGTAATTCAAAGATGAATTCTATATAATAGGATGTGGACGCTTTTTCGCATCCTATTTTTTATTTTGGAGGCAATTATGAGAATTGTAATAAAAATCGGAACTTCTACCCTCACTCATAAGACGGGAAGAATTAACATAAGACGCGTTGAAGAATTATGCAAAGTTATTAGTGATATGAAGAATGCAGGGAATGAGGTGATTCTTGTTTCTTCTGGTGCCATCGGTATGGGAGTTGGAAAACTGAATATGCATGAAAAGCCACAGGATATTCCTACAAAGCAGGCAGCGGCAGCCATCGGTCAGTGTGAGCTCATGTACCTTTATGATAAGCAGTTCATGAACTATAATCATACCATCGCCCAGATTCTTTTAACGGGTCGTGATATCGATGATCCAATCAGCAACGAAAATTTCCATAATACCATGAATCGCTTGTTGGAACTTGACGTTATGCCAATCATCAATGAAAACGATACGGTTGCTACAGATGAAATCTCTGTGGGGGATAATGATACCCTTGGAGCAATTGTGGCAAAAACAGCGGAAGCAGATTTACTTGTACTCCTTAGTGATATCGATGGTTTGTATACCGCAGATCCAAGAGATAATGAAGATGCGCAATTATTGGATCTTGTTTTCTCTATCACACCGGAGATTGAAAAACTGGCAGGAACAAAAGGTAGCGAGCTGGCAACCGGTGGTATGGTTACAAAATTAAATGCTGCAAAGATTGTCATGGAAGCAGGGATTGATATGATCATCACCAATGGAACAAAACCTTCCAATCTTTATCATATTATGGATGGAGAAAAGATAGGGACTCGTTTTATTGGAAGAAAAAATGCATAATGGATGAAAATAGAAAGACTTATCTGATTAAGTTTTTTACATTTTTTATAAAAAAACAGCCGGCCCACAAGACCGGCTGATATTATATGCTTTTTGTAAGATGATTAAAGAATCAATAAAGAAAGCTGTGTGAGAATGGTGGAAATCATGGCAGCTTCTTCCGCAATTGCTTCGATATCGTCTTCCTCATTGACGATGCCTTTTACCAGATTACGTGCACGAATACGACCATTTAAGATACGAATATAATCACGGTAGTTTTCCGTAGTAATCTTCTCTAACTCTTCATCCGGAAGAATCTCTTTATCATAATATCTTCTAAAGGAAACGCGAAGATAAGTTAAGATCACATCATCGGCAATGGATTTATAAAGTGGAACGACTTCATCCAATTCTTCATCCTTCATTGCTTTATAAAGTCGAGGCACACGTTCATCAGTCAATGAGATGGCACGAAGTGTTTGTTCCACCAAAAGGTCATCATTCTTGAATAAAGAAAGATAACCAAATAAGTACATTAACTGACGGAATGCATTGATAAAATCATTGACTTCATAAGACATATAATAAATCTGCATAAAGTAACGAACGCGATATAAGGATTCTTCCAATAAAGTACGAATGGAAATCTCTTTGTATGGGCCAGGAATCTGAATCTTATCCACATCCGTTAATTTCAGTTGATACTGATTAATGCATCTGGCCAAAGTAACCTTACATGCATGGAATTCAGAATAGGCATTCATAAAGTATAATTTCTCATTTTTATCTTCAAATGGGCAATGGAAAAAATCATAAAAATGTGTAAATTCATGGAATAATATGAATTTCACATAGTTCTCGTTATAAAGATGAATGTTCGGATTGAGATGTAGAATATACTGATTATCCATCAGTTCAAGAAGATTAAAACAACCTTCCACGTATTCTTCTGTATCATACTGAACAGATTCAATCATACGATCACTGTCTATACCATATTTATTTTTATATTCTGTCCAAAGATCGTTAATCTGTTTTAAATTCATAGTATCCCTCATAATAATATATTTGATTTTATTATAAACCTTTCCAACAAAGACAGACAAGGAAAAAATAGTCAAATAATAGGTATTTTTCGGGATTTTGTATTGATTGACATACTTTTTTTTACTCGTTATAATAGGATTAAGTTTATTCATTTTGTTTAGGAGGTAAGATCATGGTAAGAAAACCAAATACAGTAGAAGTAACAGGACTTGGTGGTGGAGTAGGTACAGCGATTGTTCATCATATCGTTCCAAAGGAAGATCTTTATGGTCATGGCAGAATGTATGCAAAAGTGGAATTAAAACCACATGCATCCGTTGGCTGGCACCAGCATATCGGTGAAACAGAGCCTTATTTCATCTTAGAAGGTCAGGGAATTTTTATCGACAACGATGAAAGCAGAACTCCAGTTGGACCTGGCGATGTATGTACCATTCTTCCTGGCCAGTATCATTCCATTGAAAACGCTTCTGAGACAGAGAATCTTGTATTCATGGCATTGATCCATAATGCATAAGAACAGAGAATCTATTCTTAATTAAAACAAAAATAGCTGTGGTAATCATGTTTTTTTGATCATGGTTTCCACAGCTTTTCTCATTCTTTTATTCTTTTTTATTTTCCTCGCGAACCGGTCTTTCCGTTTTATAGAAAAAGAATTCATGGCCTTCCAGATTTCCATCCTGGCCATCCCCATTTAAAACTTTCTTAGGTACCCAGTCGCCATATGCATTCGTTCCGCGTTTTGGAAGATAGTGTGAATCAAGCATTAAAAATTGTTTTGTCTTTTGGTTATAGGCAACAACAGCCATATAGTGTCCTGGCACATGTACCATGGCAACATCGCCTTGATTTAATTTTTTGATCAATTTCTCGATGTCCCCACTACTTCCGTCGTAGGAAAAGCCATATTTCCAGCCGAAATCTTTGGCCACAGCTTTAAAAATACGAGTATCTGTACCTGAGTCCAAAATACGATATTCTTCTTTTACAGCATAATTTGCAAGTTCATAAGGATTTGGATAGATTCCTGTAAGAGAATGAATTGCGTTTACAATGGAAAAAATGCCGCATCCTGATGTACAAAATACATTCTGATATGGTTCTGGATTCTTACCAGGACCATAATAATGGTTGGCCCATTCTGCATCATATTGCACAAAGACGCGAAGGGATTCTTCTGTGATGGCACGATTGTATCGCTTGATCTTCCAAAAAGAGGAGCAAACCTTATCATAGTAGATTACGCCGGTATTGCTCATGACAAGATAACGTTTACTTATCGTATCCTGTATAAAAAAAAATGCTCCGTTTCTTTCAACCTGAAACGCTCGGGCTGTCTTTTTTGGCCCCCAAAAGGCGTGTTGCTTGTCTTTTTTTTCCACATCACCCTGAATATATTCTTGGCTGTCGGAGTGGGAAATGATATAATTACCGTCTCCAACATAAGTGAAGTGAAGGGAAAGTGTGGCTTCTCTTGCAACAAGATGTTCGGTCCATTGGTCTTTTTCAGCAGGACATACGGTTAGTCCGTAGCTTAATTCATAATCTCCATCGGCAATCGCTTGTTTTTCACGACCATCATAGATTAGACAATCAGAATAAAAATCTCCTTTTGTGATCCAGCCAACCTGTGTTCCATATTTTTTGCTTTTGTATTCTATCTCGTACCATTCCCCATAACGATTTATGACACAAATGCCAGTGTACTGTGGGGCATAGCATGCAATTTCAGAACCAACATCATCGGTATATATGGCAAGTTCTGTTCTTGCTATGGCATATATTTCGTCCGTTTTTCGAGTGTATCCATGCTTGTATGCCTGTGCATTTGCCGGGAGCAAAAGCAGAAGAAATAGCATTATAGCAGCGACATATTTTTTATACAATAGAGTTGTCCTCCCATATTTTACAAGGAAATAATTGGTTTTTTATCAAAGAAATTTACACTTCGAGGATTATATCACAAAAAAAAGACGAAGAAAAGAGAATTTCCTTTTCTTTAAGAGGTATGTTATAATAATTTTCATAGAATAATGATAAGAATGGAAATAGTGATATGAAAAGAAATATTCATTTAGAAGATATAACAGATGGAAAATTATATCAATCCAATGATCTGGTAAAGATAGGATGTGACGATTGTTCGGGATGTAGTTCATGTTGCAGTAACATGGAAGCTTTGGTTTTAGATCCTTATGATGTTCATCAGTTGAAAAAAGGATTAGGAAAAACATTTGAAGAACTTTTAAGCCACGCTATCGAAATTGGGTCCGTTGATGGTTTATTGTTACCATTCATGAAGACTTCTGGAGAACAGGGACATTGTTCTTTCCTCAATGAGGAAGGAAGATGTGATATTCATCATTTTCGCCCTGGAATCTGCCGCCTTTTTCCACTTGGACGTTATTATCACGATGGAACATTTTCTTACGTTTTACAAATTGGGGAATGTGATAAGCCGTTGAAAGCGAAGATAAAGATTAAAAAATGGCTTGGCATCGGTGATCTGAAACAATACGAAACATTTGCTTTAAACTGGCATGATTTTCTTGTAGAGATTCAGGAAGAACTTCCTTCTTTAAGCGAGGAAGAAAGAAAAATTCTTGCGATGTATCTTTTAAGAACCTTTTATCAAGGAGATTTAGGTGAAGAATTTTATGAGAACTTTGATCAGGTTTTAAATAAAGCAAAAAAAGATTTGAATTTAATATGACAATTAGAGAATAGGTGCAATATTTATATCAATAGAACGCATTAACTCTATGAATATAAAGGAGTTAAAATCATGACTAAAAAACATGAAAAAGGTCATGTATAT
>JAUNNI010000110.1 GCA_030531555.1 Eubacteriales bacterium
AATACAAAGACAAAAGACAAAGATACTCGCAATATCCTTAACTTTGGGAGACGGGCAAAGGTTATCCTGATATCACTTTGTTAGAACCAATCGCAGCTGCTTTTGGTGTATCTATAGCAGAATTATTATCTGGTAATGCCATCTGCAATATGAATATATCCGGTAATATGCTTCGTTCAAAATTTTATGTCTGCCCGATCTGCGGCAATATTCTTCATAGTATGGGCGAAGCAGCAATTCATTGCCATGGCATTCAGCTTCTGCCATCCGATGCAGAGAAAACAGATGAAAATCATAAAATCTTTATTGAAAAGGTGGAGGACGAATATTTTATTCAGATTGAGCACGATATGACAAAAAGCCATTATATTTCTTTTATCGCAGCGGTATCTTCCGATCGTATCCAAATGGTAAAACTGTATCCGGAAGGAAATCCCGAAGCCAGATTTAAAATGAATGGCGTAAAACGTATCTTCTTCTATTGTAATAAAGATGGACTATTTTATCAGAATATCGTGAAAGGTATTGATGACCGAAAACGATCTTATAATGATGTGGAAGAACGCAGAGAATTGGAAAAAATGGCAAAAATTCTATTTGGATGAAATAAACTTCTTTCCTGATGGTAAAGAAAAAGGGGCATATCTGTATGTTGATATGCTCCTTTACTTATCTATTATTATAATTGTTGATTATAAGAAATTAAGACTTCTTACTGCGTAAAATCTTTTTATCTAACATTCCCAGTTTATCACCTACTCTAATGAGTTCCAACTGCAACATCGACAAATTAAGTCCTGTAGCGATATGGTCAATCAGTACTTCAAGCGGCAAAGCGATGGCCAGCCCCTCCAGAGGAATCCCCAGTTGGTTCATCATAATAGAAAAACAAAGCACACCTGCACCAGGTATAGGCGGCAGAGCAATCGACAGAAGAATCGCCAAAATTGATTCAATCAGAAGCATCATCCATGTCAATTCAATTCCAAAAGCATAGGCAATACCAAACATCAATGCGCCCAACTCACATAGAACACCAGGCATATAAACAACCTGCCCCATAGGTACTCCAAAGTTAACCAATTTCTTATCAATTCCCAGATCTTTCTCACAAGTATTCATGTTCTGGAAAAGTGTTGCCGCACTAGAAGCAGTCAAAAATCCCTGTATAAATACAGGCGTAAGCTTTTTCAGCAATATCAAGGGCGATACACCACAACGGATACAAACACGTGCATAAAGAAGAAGCAGCCATAAAAACCCAATCAGACTATAAATCAAAGGAATCCGAATCGAAGATACCAACATCGTAAGCTGCCCTTTGGTAAACAACTGAAAAACACTGATGAAGATTACTGCTGGGAGAAGATTCAGTAAGATCAGTGTTGTCCTTTGGACGACTGTCTCAAGCTCAACGAGTATTTTAATAATACTTCCTGCACTACTACTCACAGACAAAATACTGATGCCAAAAATCACAGCAAGAGTGAGAAGCTGTAGAGTGTTGTTGTTCAGCATAGGATCTAACAGATTTTTAGGAACAATGTCAATAAACATCTGGAAAACTTTGGTAAGATCAATACCAGCTACAGCACTCGTTTTAAATGTATAAAACAAAACCATTCCAGCAGCGGTAAATGTGCTACATAAAGTCAGCCATTTCAACATACTTAATAACATGGTCCTCCCTACCCGACTTAATGTTGACAGATCGTTAAGACCGCATATGCTATTCATTACAGAGATAAAAATTAATAGTGCTGCCATTGTGGAAATGATTCCCATCAAAGAGTCAAAGATTGGACTGAGAACTGTTTCTGAAAGAAAAAGCCCTAATTCTGGCGCAAAAGCAGAACAAATCATTCCAAGAATGGCGGCACTTACAATGGCAATCCCCATTTGTGCCAAAGAACCAAGTTTTTTCTTCTCTTGTCTGATAAAGCTAATCCGATTGCAACCTTTTTTATAGGACCATGTTGGTGCAATGTTCATTCGCGACAGTAGTAATTGCATCAGCTCGTTCTCTTCCTCCGCGTCTGCAAAAGGATCAAATTGTTGGCCAGGTATACGAATTTCAAAACGAACCATGCCCAAACGAGCTGTCTGAACAGTACGAATCACACAATCATCGTCAAAATGTGTTCTATATTTGAGAAGAATTTCCTGGGCTGCAAAAGCCATTCGAATCGCATTCTTACGCTCATCTCCATGCTCTTCAAAAAAATGTTCTAATTCCGCTCCAATCTCATCAATACTGCTTCCACTCAGGGAATGTAGTTTTATTTCTAATGATTTTTTCAATGAAAATTTCCTTTCCGTAAAACTGTAAAATACAGCCATTTCTCAAATTAAAATAAGTCACACTAGAATAGTTTAGGACAAATTCCATTTTTTGTAAATCATTTATTGTATTCTTATTTCATCATTCAATCACTTTATTTGCTAGAAAAAAGGATCACAATCCTGTTTTGGTACTGTGACCCCATATTTCTAATTTGTCTTATTTTTTAATTCTAACCTTATTTCTTCCTGGGAAGGTATTGAAGATATCAGGATTCCATTCTGGAGAGATGTCTTTTGTAATCTCATCTACTGTAATCTCTGCATCATTATTGTCAATATCAATGATCGTATAAAGATCATTGCCCATACCAAGTTCTTTCATATAGGAAAGCTGTCTTAAACCATGTCTGCTCTCAACACGTTCAATCATATCCTTTCCGCCACCACCTGGAAGACTATAAATCACGTCAATACAAGCATTGTCCACTGCAAGGATATCATAACTAGCTAAAATACCAACATCAGGTGTTACCACAGGCTCAGCACCGCATCCTTCACAGTCACAGGAAACGGACATATTTCTCATAACGTTGATATAAGATACATGACCAGCAAAATGATCAATGCTTGCTTTTGTGGATTCTGTCATTCTTTCCATGAATTCTTCATCGGAAATATCCCACATATCATCAGAACCAGGTGTCGTATGAATCTCCATTTTACCAATACGTCCATCCGCACATCCGATACCAATGTTTTTATTGGAGCCACCAAAGCCACCTTTGGCATGACCTTTAAAATGTGTCAGAGCCACCATGGAATCGTAGTTTAACAGATTTTTGCCAACATGCATCTCTTCAAACCATTTTCCACCATTTACAGGAAGAACATCTACTCCATCCTCGTCCATAATATCAACAGGACAGAATGTCCATCCATTGATTTCCAATGTTTTTTTATGATCCTCTGTGGTATATCTGCTACCTTCATAATAAGTATTTGTTTCGATTACTGTAGATTCTGGAAGTTTCTCTGTATACAGTTCTTTCACCCATGGACGAGGAATAATATTTGGTCCTTCTGCTTCTCCTGTATGAAGCTTAATCGCAATCTTACCTTCTATTCCCTCTGAAACACGGTCATAAATCTTCTTTAATCCTTCTGGGGATAAATCACGTGTAAAATACACAAGTGATTTTTCTCCCTCACGTTCATTATATGGTACATATTGATTACCACCTGTTCCTGGTACAACTTTTTTGTTCATCCCATCCATCTCCTTTTTATTATACAAAATCCTTCAAATCAAGGGATTTTTTCTTACAAGTCACACATCCATAATTACTATGCATCCCTGCATAATATAGTTTTACGATCTTTTCATGTTTACATTCATCTATTGTCTGACATGTCTCCATAAAATCAAATTCCATCTCAGACATATGTTCCAGAGATTCTTCTGGAATCACTAATGCTGCACTTTGGTATATATCTGATTTTGCAATATCTTTTGCCATAAGTATCCTTTCTCTTACTCTGCGAGTTTTTAGTTGCTTTCTATAGCAAGCCATCCTATTTACGAATTTATATCTTTTAGTCTTGTAGAAAATGAAGATATTCATCTAGAAGATTAAATAACATATCCCCAGACGCCACTGGAATCTCAGCAGTACTTTTGGGAAGATTGGCGTAAGTATATAAATCATTTGCTCTTGTCAAAACCAGGCAAGGAATCACATCATAATCAGGACCAAAAACCACTTCAAGATATTCAGTATATTTGGCAGCCTGTTCTACTTCTTCCTCCTCAATTTTATCTTTCATTTTAAATTCTAAAGAAAAGACTTTATCTTCTGTAATCAATAGAACATCTGCATAAATGCGTATATATCGGGCTCGGTTAATCCGAAGCTCGAAAGCGATTTCCCAATCGTCTTTCCAGGAAAGACCTGTTTCAGATAAATCGGAAAACAAATCTCGCATGACCTGCCTACAATCCCGAAAAGAGTGGAAAAGGCCTCTGGTATCATTAAGGTTTCTTCCGATTCTACGACAGCCATCCATCATCTGAGCAAACCATTCTTCTTCAGATAATTGAAGAAATTCTTTCACATATCCATAATAACCACAAAAATCTCCTAAACCAATATGCGGTCTATCCTGACGAATCATTCCATGCCAAAGATAACCATCATCACGATAACATAACTCTCTCATAAAAGCAGATTTATATAGGTATTGATTGATAGTATGTCGATCCGATGTAATATGTTTTCCAATATCTTTTGCCTTAATTCCATCATAGCTACAGATGTCTGCATAGATGGAACGTTCTATAAAATCAATTTTACCTCTTGAACTTCTTTTTTCCATCATAAGGAACACCATCTTCTTTTTGATATGAATAATTACAGTTTTGAATGATTATTTTCATTGGGCTATCCTTTCTGAAAAAGAAAACAACTGGTTTTATCATAATTGATCATATTTATCTTTTCTACCTTTTGCCTTTTCTACCGGATATTTTTCATTGTTTCTTTTAATCTTCTCCAGAACGATTTCGTCCAAATCCAAACCACAAACATCGGCCATCAATACACAATAATTGACAACATCCGCAAGCTCTTCTTTTATTTTGTCCATTTTTCCTTCACTTCCGATATCTTCAGCACTCCACTGAAATACCTCCAATAATTCTGCGGCTTCCAAGGAAATGGAAATAGCTAAATCCTTTGGATTATGGAACTGTTTCCAATCACGGTCGTCTCTGAATTTTATGATTTCTTTTATGGTTTCTGCTCTCATGTTATATAACCTCTTGTGTATTATGCTGCCAAAGCATTGGCATTTACCTGATCGATTGCTTTTCGAATTCCCATCCAAACGGCAAGATCAGTGAATATTTCCACGATACTACCCTGATCAGTAAATGGTGTTTCTTGCAATACAGAAAGATCTTTCAACATTCCGTTATGAACGATATATTCTATAATCTGGTTTACAAAATATATCTGTCTACTATCCAAATATGTCTCATCCAGGAACTCAGCAAATGCTTCTTTTGCAGCATTCATATCAAGACCAACAATTTCACGAACAAATTCGCCCAATGGTTTTTCACCGTATTCTGCCTCATAGTCTGCTTTTGTTCCAATTTCACTCCATAATATGGCTTCTAAATTCTTTATATCGTCAGAAGTTAATGGTTTATTACTCTTTAATTTTGCAATGGCTTCGTGATCTTGATGCTGACGCACATAATACTCTGCTTTTGCCTTATAATTTTTTAAGTCATCGTTTTCTAATTCAGATTCCTTCCAATCCATGGCAAGGATCTCATCATCAAAGTTCGTCTCATATATATGCTTCACGGATTTTGGAATATATTTCATAAGATCGCGGAGATTCTGTCTGATATGCTCGAATTCATTAATTCCCGCATTCTCTATATAATCCGTATGGAGAATTTGATCAATCAGTTCAGACTGAGCCATGATTTCCGGAATATTTGCCAAGCCCGAAAGTGCAGTAATTTTAGAAATCAAATCATGGTGACCTCTGGAATACTTCTTTCCAATCAAATATGCCAATTCAATACCATAGATTAATGCATCAAAACGAAGTGCCGTAATTTCATCCTGTTCTGGCTCAATGAGTGGAGATAATTCCTCTTTTACCACAAGGGTATCCTCATAGGTTAAAGCCATATAATTTTGGGAATTGGCATAGGTATCCACATATTTCAAATGTTGTTTTACCGCAAAATTCTCTCGGTTTAATTCTTTCACTTTGGAGGACATATGTTCCACCAATGCATTTCTATATGCAATCAAACGCTCTGTCTGATATGAAAGATCTTGTAATTTATATGCAATTTCAAATTCAAGCTGGAAAATCGCACCCTGTAAAGCAAGAGAATTAGAAG
Organism: Eubacteriales bacterium; assembly: GCA_030531555.1. Classification (GTDB taxonomy): domain Bacteria; phylum Bacillota; class Clostridia; order Lachnospirales; family Lachnospiraceae; genus Anaerobutyricum. The sequence goes on from JAUNNI010000110.1 coordinate 6,209, forward strand.
ATGCGTGTCCTTTATTCATACGGAAGAACTCAAAATTTCCGCAAAAATCAAAGATATAGAATTTCTCCTTATCTTCACCGTCCAATAAACCTTCACACAAACGGGTTCCACGCCCAATCATTTGCCAGAATTTTGCCTTACT
>JAUNNI010000025.1 GCA_030531555.1 Eubacteriales bacterium
CAAGGGCATTGGCAACCTTGGAGTATTCGGACAAGACTACCTTCGTTCCCAATAATTTACCAACATCACCCAGGAAAACATGGGTAGGAGCACCAACCCCAACCAAGGCAGCAGGTGTATGAATATCCAGACCAAGGAACTGACGAGTTAAACCATTTTTTGCATTCTCATAAGAATGATCAATGAGGAAGCTTAACTGTTTGTCAATTCCATCTCTTCCGATTTCCGGATAGGCATCTTCTATGAGAATACGAACAATATTACAATATAATTTTTTCTTCACGGAATCATAAATCTCGTCACAGATTTCTTCCACAGTCTTGCGGCCACATCTTGCCATGGATTTGATACCATAGAGAGATGCCTGCGCATTATATTTATCAAAATCCCCTTTGACATGCATCACGTCTGTCGGAGTAACGCCACAACGAATAATGACGCCTTCTCGAATCAAACGTTCAATCTGAGAACGAAGAACTGTTTTTCCAAGGGAATCACTGAGATCTCCTAAGGACATTGGATGACGTAGTAAACCAGCTGCCACATCCATTTCCAATTCTGTGAAATTGGAACGGCTGGAAATATCTTTGATTCCAAGGTAAATTTCATCTTTTTGATTGGTGATCAGCTCTGCTTTTCGGTCCACTCTTTCTAAATGCTTTAACAAGTCTGGATAACGGGAAACCGCCATACATAAAGGCATAACCTTCTCATCTTCCAACACAATTTCATGGTCGTCATTTAAAAGGACGCCACTGTCACCGCCAAGACCAAAAGTATCTACGAAAAGACCTTTTACAAATGTGTTCCACTTTCCAATCTTTACGCCACCTTCCACATTCTGAGCAGTTCCATTTTTTACAAAAGCAATATCTGTTGTAGTTCCACCGATGTCGATGATCATACTATTTTGTTCTTCGGATAACTGTACGGCACCCATCACGCTGGCTACCGGACCACAAAGTAATGTTTCAATTGGATGGATTTTCGCAAATTTTTCCGTCATTAATGTCCCATCACTTCGAACAATGACAAACGGAATGTGAATATCTAATTCTTTTAATGCTCTTTTTACTGCATGAGTAAATTCTTCAATAATGGAAATCAGACGAGCATTGAGCAGAGTACTGGCACCACGTTTGATAATATTGTTATCTGCAAACAATTCGTGACCGCAGATAACTGGTATGTCAAATTGTTTACGAATCAAATCTCTTGCCTGTTTTTCCATTCCAGCACCTGTTTTTTTGGCATACATTTCTACAATACCCACGGCATCTGTCTCATGAAAACGCTTTTCTATATTCTCTTCAAAGTCTTCCCAGTCCGGTTCTTCTACTACTTTTCCGCTAGGACGGGTTTTACTATCAATAAAAACAAGACTGTCATCAATGGTAAGACCATAATCCCTTCCTAATGTTTTTACATTATTCTCATTGGCACCAAAGAAGACAAGCTTTGCTCTTCCGCCTTTATTCTCAACACATGCATTGGTTGCCAATGTGGTTGATAATGCGATGACTTCTGCCTGTTCCACCAGATTTCTTGGCAAACGGGATAAGGCCCTCCCGATTCCTCTCGCAAGATCATCTTTTGTTGTATGTGTTTTTGCGTATGCTAAAATCTCACTTTTTTCAAAATCATAAATGACAGCATCGGTACAGGTACCGCCTGTGTCAATTCCTATCCCCATTTTCATATGGTTTTCCTTCTTTCTATAAATATTCAGAGAAACCTATTCACTGAAACTAAAAATAGACTAACACATGACTATTTTTTCGTCAAGATAATAGAAAAAGGAGCCGTTTATTGCAACAGCCCCCATTTCTTTTTAATCTCTCTTTACATAAGTCTTTCTGCCATACGGTAGAATCTCGCATAGATTCCATCTTTAGCAAGAAGGGTTTCATGATTTCCTTCTTCTTCAATTCCATTTTCTGTAAGAACGAAGATGCGGTCATAATCACGGATGGTGGAAAGTCGGTGAGCAACGGTTATGGTTGTTCTACCTTCCGCCAGGATATTCATAGCCTTGGCCACTTCGAATTCGCTTTCATTATCAAGAGCAGATGTGGCTTCATCGAGGATGATAATCGCCGGATTCTTCAAGAAGACACGGGCAATACTGATTCGCTGTTTTTGTCCTCCGGAAAGCTTGACGCCACGCTCTCCCACGTAGGTATCATATCCGTCTTTTAATGATGCAATGAATTCTTCTGCTCCTGCTTTTCTGGCTGCTTCTTTGATTTCTTCCATGGAAGCATCCGGATTGCCATAAAGAATATTCTCCTTAATCGTACCGGAGAACAGATAGACATCCTGCTGTACAATACCAATATTTTTACGAAGACTTTCTAAAGTATAATTGCGAATATCCTTTCCATCAATACAGATTTCCCCTTCGGTTACATCATAAAAACGTGGAATTAAGTTACACATGGTTGTTTTTCCGCTGCCGGAAGGCCCAACCAGAGCAACTTTTTCACCAGGTTTAATATCAACGGTAAGATTTTCAAATACCTTGGTATGATCATCCTGATATTCAAAAGATACATCATGGAAAGAAATTTCTCCCTTGGGATCAACCATTTCCTCTGCCCCATCATGGTTAAAGATGTCGATGTCTGCATCCATAATCTGCAGGAAACGCTCGATTCCGGTCATACCTCTTTGGAACTGTTCTGCAAATTCTACAATTCGGCGAATGGTGGCGATTAAAGTGCTGACATACATCACATAAGCTACAAGATCAGCAGGATGAATCTTTCCATAAACAAGGAACAATCCTCCCCCTAAAATGACGGAAAGATACATAAGGCCATCAAATAAACGAGTAGAAGTCTGGAAAATACCCATATATTTATAAGTTTTTTCTTTAATACCAAGGAATTTCTGATTATCTACTTCAAATTTATCAATCTCCACCTGTTCATTGGCAAATGCCTTAACAACTTTTTGTCCCAAGAGGGAATCTTCAATTCGGGCATTCAGCTCACCAATCTGGTGTCTTTGTCTTCGAAAAGCCGCTCTCTGCCAATGATTCAGCTTAGCACAGACAACCAGCATAACTGGCACAGTAAGGAAAACAATGATGGTAAGAGAAAGACTGATTCTTCCAAGAATAATAAAAGCTGCAAGTGCTTTGATCCCTGCAATAAAGAATTCTTCCGGACAATGATGGGAGAACTCTGTAATATCAAAAAGGTCATTGGTGATACGACCCATAATCTGTCCGACTTTGGTATTGTTATAATACTGATCCGAAAGATGCTGCAGATGATCATAGGCATCTCTACGCATATCTGTCTCAATCCAGACTCCCATAACATGACCAATATATGCCATATAATAGTTTGCCACACCATCGATAATTCGAAGTACAAAATATAGCAGAGCTAACTTTAATATCACAGATACTGTAAGTGAGGCCAGATTGGTCATCCCCGTATTTGTAATATAGCGCATGATCATAGGTAAGGTCAGCTCGCACACGGTGGTAAGGGCTGCACAAGATAAATCCTTGGCTAAGGTACCAAAATATGGACGATAATATGGGACAAAGCGTTTCAACAGATAGGGAGTTTTATACTCTCTTCCTATATTTTCTGTCTGATTTTCCATACTTATAACTGACCTCCATAAAAGCTTCTTACCCACATTTCAAGGAAATCTTCACAGTCATTTACTTCATGTCCAAGAACTGCACAGCCCATATCAAGAACTGCCGTTGGACAAGCCATTAAGATATCCCCTTCACTGCGTCCAAGGCCGCTGCCCTCATGGGTACAGAAAGGACGAATCTTTTTTCCTGTAAAATCAAAGGATTCCAGGAAAGATAACACTGGCATTGGTAAAGTTCCACAGTAATTCGGGAAACCAAGGTAAACGATCGTATAATCATCAAGGTTTTCCGGCAAATCTACAAGCTTTGGGCGAGCCCCTGCTTCAAGATCTGCTTTCGCCTGTTCTACACATTCTTTATAGTTTTTAGAATATGGAGTTTCCATTTTGATCTCCAAAAGATCCGCTTTGGTAATCTCCTGTAATTTCTTAGCGGCAATTTTAGTGTTTCCTTCTTCTACAAACTTCATTTCCCCTTTAAAATAATTTTCATCCGGACGGGAAAAATAAGCAATTAATCGTTTTTTCATACTAGATAACTCCTATTCTTTTTCTTCTCTTTCACGGATCAGATTTCTCTTATCCTCTTTCAGTTTTCTCAAAAACTGATCCTTCAGCTGTCCCTGTTCTTGCAGAAAATGAATCTGATCCTGTAAAAATTGTATGTATTCTCTTGTCACTTTCACGCCACCTCTGGCCAGGAGATCATCGTGCATTTCCATCTGGGACAGCCAGTCTTCCACGGAACGCCTCTGAATCTCACGAAAGGTACGATCTTCCTTAAAAAACATAAAATGATCCTTTCATTCTTACCATTTTTTTACAGGTGAAAAGATACCCTAAAGAGTTTATCATATTTTCTCTTACTTGTTAAGTCATAACTCGTATTGCTTGATCAGCCTGCCAATCTCTTTTTTTGCCTCCTCCACCACATCTTCCGGACTGATGATTTTCACGCCATCTCCTAAGGAGAAAATCCATCCAATAAACTGTCGGCTAACCTGTACATCCACATTGACAGTAAAATGTTCGGAATCTGCCGGAATCATGAAAATATCTTTACCAAAACGGTCAATCATAACACCTGCAAGATAATTTTTCACATGAAGTTTTACGGTTTTTTCTTCTCCCCCAAACATGCCAAAGCTTTTCTTGGCATAGGTAGCCATATTTAGCTCTTCAAATTGCTCTTTTCCAACTCTCTTTTCCTCAAGAATCTTGATGTGAATCATTTTATCGACGCGGAAATGTTTGATTTTATCTTCTTTCGAATCATGTCCCACCAGATAATAATTTTCATCATCCCAGGAAAGTCCCAATGGACTGATTTCATAATAAGCACCACCGTGTTTCAATTCCATCTCTTTTTTCAGATTCCACTGATAATATTGAAAGGTAATCTTTTGATTTTTGGCCATAGCATTATAGATTTCATCCACATTATAATAGATGCTCTCATTCATGGTTTTAATGCGATCGGCAATGAAAATCTGGCGGTGTAGCTGTTTTGCCTCGTGTCTGCTGACAAGAGTTTCTAATTTCTTGATCAGCTCATTGGATTTACGCTCTGTGATAAACTTGGAAGACTGGATTGCATCAACTAAAAGCTTCAGCTCTGCCACTTCAAAAGATTGGGAAATCACATGATAGATGAAGTTTCTACCTTCTTTCAAGCCTTCAATCTCTAAACCAAATCTTTCCAGATCTTTTAAATCCTGATAGATACTCTTTCTCTCGGCAGAAACCTCATATCCTTCTAATTTCTTTAAGATTTCCGGCATGGTGATAAAATGATCCTCATCCGTCTCTTCCATCATAATTTTGGCAAGATAATATAATTTGTACTTCTGATTGTTTCCTTTTGCCATGGGAAGCCCCTCTCTTTTCGTCGTTTGTTTTACTAAAAAATATAATTCTAAAAACTATTATATAGAAAAAAAGTCCCACTTACAATGTAAGTGGGAACTTTATCACTTTTTTACCTAAAATAATTATTCTTCTTTCAAAATAATATTAAGAACGATAGCAACCAATGCTGCAGGAACAATACCGGAACCACCGAAGATTAATGCTACAGAAGCTGGTAAACCAGCGATTGCTGCACTGTTGGCACCAAGACCAAAACCAAGACCAAGTGCTACAGAAACGATGGTAATGTTTCTTGCTGATAATGGCTCTTTGGTAACAAGCTGAATACCACTCATTACGATGGATGAGAACATGATAATCGCTGCTCCACCAAGAACACTCTGAGGCATGATGGAAATCAATGCAGATAATTTTGGACAGAGGCCACAGAGAATTAAGAAGATTGCTCCACATCCAAGAGCAGTACGGTTAACGATCTTTGTCATAGTAACAAGGCCTACGTTCTGGCTGAAGGATGTGTTAGGAAGTACACCAAAAAGTGCAGCGAAGGAAGAACCAACACCATCACACATAACACCACCGGCTAATTCCTGATCGCTGGCTTCACGACCCATACCACCTTCGATACAACCGGAAATATCACCAACAGTTTCAACTGCTGTTACGATGAACATGATACACACTGGAATGATTGCTCTAATATCAAAAACAGGTTTTACTGGCATGAACTTAGGAATTGCAACCCAGGAAGCAGATGCCACTTTATCCCAGTTAAGAACCCATGCTTTTGTGTACTCAACACCTTCTGCGTTGAGTGCAGTGTGTGGAAGCACTGCTCCCATAATAGCACAGATCACATAACCACAGATAATACCAATAAGGATACAGGATGAGCTTGTCATACCCTTTGTTCCATGTTTTAAAGCAAGGATAATAACAAGAACGGCAAAACCAATGAGAAGGTTTTCTAAAGAACCAAAGTCCGCATTATTATTACCACCTGCAAAAGAGTTTACACCTACATTGATGAGGGATAAACCAATGGCAAGTACTACAGTACCAGTAACTACTGCAGGGAAATATTTACGAAGAGGTTTTAAGAAAGCTCCAAGAACGGTTTCAAAAATACCACCAATCATGGAAGCACCCATGATTGCACCATAAGCAACGACGCCGCCGCCCATTACGCCAACAACACTGTTAAATACTCCGATGAAACCAGAGCTGGTACCCATGATAATTGGAACCTGGCCACCAATTGGTCCTATGGAAAAGAGCTGTACTAAAGTTACGATACCAGCTACGAGCATGGCATTCTGTAATAAAGATACCTGGATAGCTGCGAGCTCTTCGCCACCTCCGACAGCAGTACAAGCACCCATGATCACAAGAATTGGTGTGAGGTTACCAACGAACATGGCAAGTACATGCTGAAGACCCAGTGGAATCGCCTGTCTTAAAGGAAGCTTCCCTTTAAAGTCATAAGGGGTTACATACTGTTGATCTTTTTTCATTACTTTTTCTCCTCTATTAAATTATATTTGTAATATCTATTTATCATCACGGAAGACGATGGTCTGATTTTCTGCATCCATACTCTCGACAATGGCAAGAGATTCTACTCGAATTCCACGTTCACGGAAGTTCTTTCCACCATCCTGGAATCCTTTCTCAATAACAATACCAATGCCCTGTACCTTTGCTCCAGCACTTTCCACAACTTCCATAAGACCTTGTGCTGCACATCCATTTGCAAGGAAATCGTCGATGATCAAAACATTTTCACCCTCGGAGATAAAACGTTTTGCAACGATGATCTGGTATTTTTTCTTATGAGTAAATGAAACAACAGAAGCAGTAAGCATCTCACCATCTAAATTGATGGACTGTGCTTTTTTTGCAAATACCATAGGTACATCAAAGTACTGTGCAACGATTGCTGCAATACCAATACCGGACGCCTCAATGGTAAGAATCTTATCAATCTGAACATCGGAAAAGATACGCTTAAATTCTTTGCCGATCTCGTTCATCAGTTTAATATCCATCTGATGATTGATAAAGCTGTCTACCTTTAGTACATTGCCTTCCTTGATGACACCATCCTTACGGATTCTTTCTTTTAATAATTCCATTTTTAAACCCTCTTTTTTGCATAATATCCTGTAAAATGATTCATATTTTCATGAATCAAGCATTATAATATCTATAATAATCATATTTTAATAAAAATACAATGACCAAAAAATATTTTGTGAAAATAGATAAAAAGCACGAACAATTAGGAACTTTGTTCGTGCTTTTGACAATCAATTTATCTCATTATTTTATGATTTCAGCTGGTTGATCGATATCCACAATCTCTTCGAAAGAAATCGGATACCAAAACACATTTTCCGGGCTTGCTTTCATAATTTTACGGCCACCTTTATCTCCTTTCAGCGAAAGGAGTGCCTGTCGGTAGGAGGAATGAAACATGGTTGGATTTCCAGGCTTGTTCTCGCAATACACAGAAGCCATCGTCTTTGGCTGAGAAAGGACCGCTTTGATGAAAGAAATCATGGTTTCTTTAGTAATTCCTGGCTGGTCTGCCGGAAGAAAAAGAAACCAATCCGCATCTGGAAATGCCAAAACACCGAGACGAACGGATGCTGCAATCCCTTCTTCTGCCATGGTATTTTGGGTATAGGCAACCTTTCTTCTCCTACATTCTTCCATTATTTCGGCATATTGCGTCACAACATGAAGCTTGATTTCCTGACCACTGATTTTTTCCCGGCATAGATCCATTAATATATCAAGTCCAAATCGATACATTTCTTTTCCTTCAATGGGATAAAAGAGTTTATTACTGCCAAATCGTCTGGCAAATCCCGAGGCCAGATAAATGATACCGATCAATCTTTTTTCTCCTGCATGGCTCTCCATACGCGTTCCGGTGTCATTGGAAGTTCATGTAACATGACACCAGTTGCATTAAAAATGGCATCTGCAATGGCTGGAGGTGGAGTATTGATAACAATTTCCCCAATACTTTTTGCACCAAATGGTCCTGTTGGCTCATAGCTGGCACGGAAATCCACGGAAATCTCCGGAATATCAAGACGGGTAGGAATTTTGTATTGCATAAAGTTTCTAAGACGATTGTTTCCTTTTTCATTGTAGCTCTGGTTTTCGTACAATGCCATACCAACCCCCTGCATGATTCCGCCTTCCGTCTGAACAGTTGCAAGGTTTGGATTCACAACGGTACCACAATCGACACAAGTTGCATAATTGAGAGGAATTACTTTTCCTGTCATAGGATCCAGATCAATTTCTACCATACCCACCATGTATGGAGGTGGAGAAACCGGACTGCCTCCGCCCTCTGTCACACTCTGCCATCCAGAAAGACCTCCCTGCATGTTATTGGCAATATCCTTTAAAGTAATCTCTTTGCCATCTTTTACAGAAGTAAATGTTTTTCCATCAAATTCGATTTCTTCTTTGGCACATTCCAGGTCTTTTGCAGCACGATCGATCAGATTGCTTCTTAATTTTTGGCATGCCTTTACTACAGCATTTCCAGTCAGATAAGTTGTGGAAGATGCATAGGAACCAGAATCATATGGGGAAGTATCAGTATCTACTCCAAAAGTAACAATATCATCCACATCGCATTCTAAGATATCTGCTGCCATCTGGGCAAGGATCGTATCACTTCCGGTACCCATATCCGTACTTCCTACCAATAAGCTATAGAATCCATCATCATTGATCTTGATGGTAACATTGGCCTCATCCACAAAGCTGATACAGCTTCCCTGCATGGCCATGGCAACACCAACGCTTCGGATATGTCCATCTGGCATGACTTTGGAAGGATATTTTTCGTCCCAACCAATCATTTCTTTACAGCGTTCCATACACTGGTCAAGGGCACAGGCATTGGCTGTTTCATTGAAATAAGCTGGCATCAGCTCTCCTTCATGGAGCATGTTCTTTTCACGAATGGTAACCGGATCGATTCCCAAACGTGCAGCCATAAGATTTACGGTACTTTCCAAAGCAAAAATACCCTGTGGCGCACCATATCCACGGAAAGCACCGGCACTTGGCTGATTACTATAAACAGTATGGGCAATAAAACGACAGGCTTCGAATTTTCCTCCATAAAGTGGAATGGATTTATGGCCGGCAAGACCAATGGTCGTTGGTCCATGTTCTCCATAAGCACCTGTGTTCGATAATACATTCATCTCGATGGCACGGATGGTACCATCTTTCATAGCACCAAGCTTCACATCCACGCTCATCTCATGACGGGCGCTTCCGATTACCATGGTTTCTTCTCTGGTATAAATAATCTTACTTGGTTTTCCAGTCAGCCAGGTAACAACTGCAGGGAAACGTTCACAAACTGCTGTCTGTTTAGCACCAAATCCTCCGCCAATACGAGGTTTGATGACACGGATTTTACTCTTTGGAATACCAAGGGCATTGGCCATATCTCTTCTGACATGGAATGGAACCTGTGTGGAAGAAACGATAACAAGTCTTCCATAAGTATCCATGTAGCAGTATGTCTGGAAAGTTTCCATCATAGACTGCTGATTCTGAATGGTATGATAAGATTCTTCTATGACTTCATCACACTCTTTGAAAATCTCATCCACATCACCAACAGCCATTTCTTCACTATATATACAATTTCGTTTGTTATCTCCGTGACTCCAGTCACTTTCACTCCAATCCTCTTCCGGATGGATGATAATTTCATTATCTAGTGCTTCTCGGTAATCTAAGATTGCCGGAAGGATGTCATATTCTACTTTGATTAATTTCAGGGCTTTTAATGCTGCTTTTTCTGTATCTGCTGCAACGATGGCAACTTCATCACCCACACAGCGAATATGCTGATCTAAAATATAACGGTCATAAGGAGATGCTTCCAGATAAGTCTGACCTGCCTGAGTAAAACGATGCTGTGGAACATCTTTGTAGGTTAAAACACATTCTACACCAGGCACAAGCTTCGCTTTGGAAGTATCAATAGAGCGAATCATGGCATGAGCATGTGGGGAACGTAAAATCTTAATAATCAGGCAATCGTCTGGTGCCAGGTCATCACAATAAACCGGCTTTCCGGTTACCAATGCTTTGGCATCTTTCTTTACAATCGACTGACCAACATATTTTCCAGGTTCCAGGGAGTCGGGTCTTCTCATGACTGTTTCTCCTTTCTGTATTCCATCCATTTGTGAATCGCACGCATGTGACTGCTAAAACCAGTACAACGGCATAAATTACCTGCTAAATATTCTTTGATCTCATCATCCGATGGATCATTTAATTCTCTCGCCATGGCAAGCAGATTCATAATAAAACCAGGGTTACAGAAACCACATTGTTCTCCACCTTCTCTGGCAAGGAACATACCGAATTCTTCCGCTTCTTCCTGCAAACCTTCCAATGTAGTAATCTCATGTCCATTTGCTCTTGCCGCAAGAGTGTTGCAGCTAAGAATTGGTTTTCCATCAAACCATACCGTACAAAGTCCACAGTTTGAAGTCTCACAACCACGTTTTACACTCTTACAATGATGTGCTCTGCAAAAATCAAGAAGGAGCAGGTCTGGCTCGATGGATTCCATAATCATTTTTCCATTTAATTTAATTTTAACTTCCATAGATTATTTCTCCTCCTCTAATTCTTTTACTGCTCTGCGAATCAATACATCTGCAAGCATTTTGCGATAATCTGCAGAAGCACGAATGTTGCTGGAATAGTTTAATTCCTGTGCTTTTTTGATCAGTTCCTCCACATTGTCTGCCTCGATCGCAAGAGCTAAAGCCGGACGGGCACCCACCGCTGCACGGTAGATTCCATCCTTCTTGCTTACGGAAGCTGTCAGTACTGGAAAATCAGTTTCGGTATTTCGGAAAGACTGATAAGCCACTTTTCTGGCATCCTTTTTCACATGAATGGCAACCAAAATACTGTTATCTCTCTTTTGCTTACAAAAATCAGCTAGCGGAAGGAAAATAGATTCTTCCTTTCCAACCCACAATTCCACCTGACTGTCCAGGGAAAGAAGGAGGGTTAGCGGATCGGAGAAACCAGGACGCAGCCATACAGATCCACCCATGGTTGCGCAGTTTCTAAACTGGATTCCCACAATGTGTCTCATACTTTCTTTTGGCGCGTTGCAAAAATACTGGTTCAGTCCCTCATGGGTTTCAAATTGACGAAGGCTCACCATCGCTCCAATGATGAATTCTTCTTCAGTTTCTTCAATCTTATCTAAGTGTAAATCAGTAAGATCGATGACGCTTGCCACATTGGCAGAACTCATCTTCATCCATCCCATGCCACCTAAGACACGATTGCTTCGTTTTTGATTGGCAGTCCATGCTTCCTGCAAAGTCTTCACTTTCAGGTATTCTCTGATTGTAATCACGGAATCTGTCTCCTTTTCTTCATAATCATTTTTTCTTAATGTGTTTTTATTATTTTACTTATCTTCAGATAAGTATATATCCTAATTTATATATATATCATATTCTTTAAAAGAAATCTATCCTAACGATAAATGAAGGATGGCTTCCAATACGCCTCCACCAATCGCTCTGGCCTTATCACTGACCGTATCACAATGCTCCACGGAACATCTTGGATCCACATCACCGGCTTTCATACCTGCGCTAACAGGGACTCCAGCTTGTAAAAGTCCACGAACAACGCCAGGAATCTGACTGATCATAGGCTCTCCATCCACATAACCGCAGACATCCCCTTTTTTAACTACAGCACCGATTTCTGATGCAGGCTCAAAAAGACCTGCACAAGGAGCTCGTAATATTCTCTCTTTTGTATATCCGCCAATATCACCCGGTACTCCGGTGTTAGCAATGGCAGATCCCTCATAGATACATTTTCCAAGATAATGGCCTCGCTTGGTCTCCACCACACAATGGCAATCCTGCCCTGCCGTAAAACCAGGGCCAACTCCAATAACAATTGGAGCATCCTCAATCCTTGTTCCAAGATTCTTTTTGGCGATGATGGCATCCACCAGAACATCTGCTTGATATTCCTTTATTATTTTCGCTTCAGGATCCACAAGCACCGCAAGATCTCCGTCATGCAAACACTCTTGTATTTCTTTAAAGTTATGACATAATCTGCCGTGAGTCGATTCGACGGTCACTTTATTTTCATAGATGGCTCTGGAAAATGATACGGTACGTCTTACTGCAGTGGGAACCGGCAAATCTGTCATGACAACAGAAAAACCGCACTGATGAAGTCGGCAGGCAATGCCACTTGCCAGATCTCCTGCTCCTTTAATTAATACTTTTTTCATCGATTTTGTCCTTCATTGAATACTTTCTTATTGATTTCTTCCTTATCAAATCTATTTTCCTTCTCATATTTCATAAGAAGTCATAAGGCAAATGATTTCTTCCGGTAGAAAAGATTGAATCTTTTTTCCAATCTCTATCTTTGTTTCATCATCCGCCTGATTTAAAATCACAGCATATCGACGGTCTCCAACGCCTTTTTTTAAACCCATCTCACTGAGAATGATTTTTGCCGCATCCTCTTCTGTAAAAAAATCTGAAGATTTCTTATGCAAAAAATTGCACACAAGCGACCTACGATGTGAAACCTGTCCGATTGGTTTCCCAATGCCAGATAATCCCATAACAGCGATTACAAGGTCCGTTTTTTCCGTAATTACCGGCTCATGGGAGGCAGGAATTTTCACTGGAAGTCCATGACTACCATCGGCCTCAATGAGCAAGTAATCGCATTGCTTTTTCAGATCATCCGGTTTCTCTACAGGACCCAGTTTTCCTTCTTCCTTTTCAAGGCCGATACATTGAACCCCTTTGGGAAGCGTTTCCTCAAATGGTTTGATGCGAGTCGTCGTTGTCATAATGACTTTATACGCTTCCTGACCTTCCTTCATCGTAACAAGTTCTTTGGCCATTTGAAGCATGGTGGAGGTCTTGCCACCGCCACCCACCAGACTGGTAATCTTACCTGGAAGGATATAATCTGTGATTCTATCTATTATTTTATATGTTATTTGATTAGATAACATATTATTTTTATTATCTTTAACTATCACATATCTCAATCGGCTCATAAATCCTGAATCAACACTTTCATACTGCCACCACAGATCATACCTTGATCTGCACTATCCTTGTTGGTCATATCCACAGAAAGCATTTTCTTTCTACCACTGCCAATCATTGGAAGCGCTTCTTTGATTGCAATATTTTCTGCAAGACCACCTCCGATGGTTCCAGTCGCCACATTGTTCTTATCAAGAGCCATAAAGCAGCCGGATTTGACCGGTGTAGAACCTTTTGTTTCATATACCAATAATAAGGCTTTTGGAATCTCTTTTTCTACCAGTTCACGCAAGACATTCTCATGGAAGGTTTCTTCTTGAAACAGTCCGGATACTTCTTCTTTTCGCAGATCGATTCTGCGAGTTTTTATCATTTCCGCTACGATGGATACGGCAATTTCTTCCACAGTAAGGGCTCCAATCTCTAATCCGATTGGGGTGTGAATCTGCTCTAACAAGCTTGCGTCAAATCCTTCTTCTCTCATCTGCGAAAGCAAGGCAGTAGTTCTTCGCTTGGAGCCAAGCAGCCCTACATAGGCTGGCATCTCACCTGACAGAATTCCCTGGATGCATTCTTTATCATAATGATGACCCCTTGTGATAATTGCCACATAATCCGATGCATGAAGGGAAAGTCCCTTGATGGCATTGGAGAATTCATCACAGATTACCTGAACAGCCTCTGGAAAACGATCCTCATTGGCGAAAAATGGACGATCATCTATCACGATCACCTGAAAATCTACCATGGTTGCCAAAGTACATAATGCCTTGGCAATGTGTCCACCACCGAGAAGAATTAAACGCTCTTTTGGTCGAAAAACTCGAGTGTATATCCTATCTTCAATTTCAAAATTCATGGATGCAATTCTGCCTTCTTTCGTTTCCTGAAAGACTCTTTCCAGTTCTTTTTTCAAAATATCATCCTTTCGCAAGATTTGATTGTTTCTTGTCACTTATATTCTAACAGTTACAACCTTCTCAAAATTGATTCCCAATTCGTCCAATGCTTCTTTTTGTGCCATATAATCTTCCGGCAGAATCCTCCATGCCAGACCACAGCCTGCTGTAATCTGGGTTGGCACAGGAATTAATCGTCCAGGAATCTGCTGCTGTTCACATTTATGCTCCATGGACATGGCCTCCGTTGTGGTACGGAAGGTAATTACCACATAATCTCTACGTTCTCTCATATTTATGGTTTGATGATCAGGTCTGCCTGCATCATTTTCTCAACAATCACATACATATTGGTTACGCCACCAACTTTTAGTTCTTCCGATAAACCATAGTGGTTAAGGCAAGTACCACAAGTTAAGATTTCAACGCCCTGTGCTTCTAAAGATTTTAAATCTTCCATGATCGGGCCTTCTTTACAGCTTACTTTTGCTCCTCCATTATAGAAAAGCATACAAGCTGGAAGCTCATCCTGTTCCGTAAGAGCATAGATAAAGGATTTCATTAAGGCTTCTCCAAGCTTAGGATCTCCTTCTCCCATACAATCCGATGAGATGACAACTAAAGTATTTTTCTTACGAGCATCTGGAATACATACCACAGGTTCTTCCTTTTCTACGGTTTCCACAGTTTCTGTACCACCAATTACCATGGTTACTTTATATTTCTGCTCTTCTAATTTTTCAGAAGATACACCATAGCCTTTTTGATTGGCCATCTTGGTAAGATTCTGTACAGCAATTTCATTATCAACCAGTGTCTCAACACTTCCGCCCTCTGCACCTAATTCTTTAATTGCATTTTTTGTCTTTACCACTGGGATTGGACAAGCATCTCCCATGGCATCTACGAATTTATTCATTGTTTTCTCCTACTTTTACCATAATCTCTTTTTTATCCGGGTCAAAATCCAATAGTTTTCCAACCATTGCTGCCGGCAAACCTGCATTTCTTAACTCTTTCACAAGTTCTTTCGCATCTTCTTTCTTTACCGCCATCAAAAGGCCACCGGATGTCTGAGGATCCAGTAATACTTCTTCCATGGCAAAGGAAATGCCTTGAAAATCCACAAATTCTTCGGTATAGTTTCGATTTCTTTGTCCTGCAGCAGTCAGTAAAAACTCATCCGCATGGATCAGTGCTTCCTTCATGATTGGCACCTGATCGGCCCAAACTTCTGCTGCCAGCTTTCCGTCTAACATCTCATGAAGATGTCCCAAAAAACTAAAACCGGTAACATCTGTACAGGCATGAATTTCATAGTTATGAGCAATCTCCGCTGCATATTTATTCAATGTGGTCATGGATGCAACGGCCTCCTCCATGGCTTCCACGGACGCTTCACCGACACGGTTGGCAGTACAGATAATTCCCACACCCAACTTTTTGGTAAGAATTAAATAATCCCCTGCTTTTCCCTGATTATTCGCAAGAACAGATGCCGGATCAACCACACCCATAACAGATAAACCGTATTTTACGCTGTCATCGGCAATGGAGTGACCTCCTACCAGACTTCCACCAGCCTCGATCACTTTCTCAGAACCGCCTCGCATGATCTCCCCTAAAATGTTCAGATCCATTTTCTCTGGAAAACATACGATATTAAGCGCAGTTTTCACCTGACCACCCATGGCATAGATATCGCTTAATGCATTGGTTGCCGCAATCTTACCAAAGGTATAAGGATCGTCTACCATTGGTGGGAAGAAATCCAAAGTCTGCACAATGGCCGTATGATCATCAATCTGATAAACCGCTGCATCATCTTTACTGTCATAACCAATCAGCAGCATCGGATCCGGTTCCCCCTTTGGAAGCTTTGATAATACCCTACTCAAAACACCTGCTCCAAGCTTGGCGGTACATCCTCCACCTCTACAAAATGTCATAGGACTTTCCACTTGTTTCTCCATGTTCTCTCCTTTTACATCATTTTTTCTAAATCTACCCCACGATAAAAATGATGTATTTGCAAAAACGCAAAAAGAGACCGAATCCATAAAGAATTCGATCTCTTACGCAGTCACTTCTTTCTATAATATTATATAGAAGTTTTCCCATAATTTCAACTGTAAATTATCATATCATTTTATCAAATATATGAGCTAAATTTCTACTTCGCTCATCTCTCTGGTCCAATGGCCACTCTTTCCTCCAGATTTCTCCATCAGCTTAATATCCGTAAGAACCATGCCTTTGTCCACCGCTTTACACATATCATAAATGGTTAGCAATGTTACATTCACAGCCGTCAGTGCTTCCATCTCCACCCCGGTTTTACCAGTAGTTTTCACTACACTGACTGCTTCAATGGCATTTGATTCATCGTGAAAACGAAAATCAATTTCCACTTTACTGATATTTAAGATATGGCAAAGAGGGATTAGATCCGAAGTTCTTTTTGCTCCCATAATCCCTGCGATTCTTGCCACACCAAGAACATCGCCCTTCTTCATATTTCCTGCGCGAACCCGGTCATAGCATTCTTTTGAAAGAATGATTTTACCAGATGCAATGGCTTCTCTCACAGTATCCGCTTTTTCGCTGACATCCACCATGATCGCATTTCCTTTTTCATTAAAATGTGTGAAATTTTCCATTTCATCATCTCCTAAACTATTCTAACAGAAGTAATTTTTCTTCTGGTATTTTCAAATACTGTGGAATCCCTTTTCTTTCAATCTCTTCCCACTGGTTTCTTGGAACAAACCAGGAGATTTCCTCTGCTCCCTCCTGTTCTGTTTTCAGATAATATTTTCGTTCAAATGGAAGTTCTTCCATGCGACCATTCAAGATTCGAATTCCATCTTCACAAGAATCCCATATTGGAATAAAATCATGGGCACGGACTCCTATGTAGTGACAGGATTCTTCAATCATTTTCTGGTGAGAAAGAGTCAAATTCCAATCCGGAACAAATAGCTGATGGTCATTTTCTCTTATCACCGGCACGATATTTTTACATCCTGTTAGTCTTGCGGCCTCTACTTTTTGTGGATTGGAAAAAATGTCTCTGGTATTCCCATAAATAACAGCACTCCCTTGATCCATAACTAACAGTTCTTCACTGAATCGATAGATTTCATCGCGATTGTGCGATACCATTATGACAGTGCCATCATAGTCCTCAAGCAGCAAAAAGAGCTCATGCTGCATTCTTTCTTTTAAATATACATCTAAAGCAGAAAATGGTTCATCTAACAGAATGACTTCCGGTTCATTTGCTAAAATTCTC
Source organism: Eubacteriales bacterium (assembly GCA_030531555.1). Lineage (GTDB taxonomy): Bacteria > Bacillota > Clostridia > Lachnospirales > Lachnospiraceae > Anaerobutyricum. Next base: position 17,814 of record JAUNNI010000025.1, read on the forward strand.
GCCAAGGCAACTCTTTGTTGCTGGCCTCCTGAAATCTCAGAAGGATAGTGATCTCCTAATCCTCTTAACTGAAAACGTTCCAGATATTGATTGACGATTTCTTCTTTCTTCTTTTTATTTCCAGAAACTCCAACCGCAATGTTTTCTCTTACGGTCATGTTAGGAAATAAAGCATAATTTTGAAAAAGATATCCTACTTTCCTCTTTTGCGCTTTCGGATTGATCTTCTTTTCTGAATCAAACAGAATGCGGTCGTCCAGCAATATTTTACCCTGATCTGGTTTTTCAATCCCTGCTATGGTTTTTAAAGTCATACTTTTCCCACAGCCGGAAGGACCTAAAATTCCAATTCTTTTGGAAGTTCCATTCATAGAAAGATTCAATGTGAAATTACCCAGTTTTTTCTTAATCTCAATTGAAATTGCCATAAAATCCTCCTACCAGCGATGATTGTTTTTATGCTGGCCAGATAAAAAATTCATCAGATAGATTGCACAAAGAGCAATCAGGATGACTATGACTGCCCAAAAACCAGCCGTTCCATAATCTCCATCCTGTAAAACCATGGCAATTCGCTGTGATATGGTCCCCGTTTTGCCAGGAATATTCCCAGCCAGCATGGAAGTGGCACCATATTCTCCTAACGCTCTGGCAAAGGTCAGAATAGTCCCCGCCAGTATGCCAGGTTTGGAACAAGGAATCACCACTTTCCAAAAGATGGAAAACTCACTCATACCAAGGGTTCTTGCTGCATAGATCAGATTCATATCCATCTGCTCAAAAGCAGCTCTGGCATTTCGATACATCAATGGAAAGGAAATCACAAGAGCTGCAATCACACACCCAAGCCAAGTCTGCACCACGACAATATCCAATTTTTCATATAGTAAAATCCCTATTGGTCTTCTTTTACTAAAAAGTAAAAGAAGGAAGAAACCAGCAACCGTTGGTGGAAGCACCATGGGCAAGGTTAGGATTCCATCAATCAAAGCCCTGAGTTTTGGCCCTGCTTTCATCACTTTTCTTGCAGCAAATATTCCAAGAAAAAAGGAAAGAATAGTAGCGACAATTCCTGTTTTTAAGGAGATGAACAGTGGGCTCCAATCAAGAGAAGACATGATTTCCAGCATTCTTATGACCTCGATATATCCATAATATAATAAAATTTGTAGTTTCTAATTCTCTTTTTTATCACTACGAGCACATTCTCCTTCGGTGCCTCGTAAGATTCCAAGTCCATGGCCCAAGCTTGGAAGAATGAATTCCAATGCTTCTTTCACCGCTTTTGGGCTACCAGGAAGATTGATGATTAAAGTCTGCTTTCGGATTCCTGAAACCGCACGACTAAGCATGGCACGAGGTGTGATTGATAAAGAATAATATAAAATCGCATTGGCAATTCCAGGCGCCATACGATCACATACTTCTGTTGTTGCTTCCGGAGTGATATCTCTTGGGGAAAAACCAGTTCCACCCGTTGTGAAGATAACATTGACCTGACGCTGGTCTGCCAGACGGATCAAAGTATTCTTCAGTGGAAGTTTCTCATCCGGAAGGAGGATGGTTTCTTTTACATCATATCCTGCTTCTGTGATCATTTCCACGATTTTTGGTCCGCTCTTATCTTCTCGTTCTCCTGCATGTCCTTTATCACTTAAAGTGATGACCGCAGCAGTAAATGGACGATCTGCCGGAGGAAGGATCACTTCCATCTCATCCCCCACCTTGATAGGACCTTCGCAGATTACTTCTGCAAAAACGCCTTCTCTAGGCATGATGCAGTCTCCAACTTTTTTATAAATTTCGCAATGACTATGACATTCTTTTCCGATTTGAGTCATTTCCAAAAGAACATCTCCAACTTTAAAACGAGTTCCTACTGGAAGAGAACGGAAATCAATATCTTCCACGATAATATTTTCACCAAAAGCACCTAAGGCTACGTCAGCACCTCTTGCACGAAATTCTTCTATTTTATTATAAGATAACAAACTGACCTGTCTATGCCATTTTCCTCCGTGGGCATCATTTTCTAAGCCCCAGTCTTTGATAAGATTAACCTCTGGGATCTCATGTTTTTGGGTTCCTCTTTTTTCACTGATACATATTCCAACAATTTTACCCATTTTATCCTCCAATTTGTACCATTCTTTTTATTTCCGTAATTTCTGCAATTTCTTCAAAACAGTGCATTTTGGGTTTATCAAGAATCGCTTTTTCAAGCAGATTTTTTACCAAAGAAAGATCTCCCTTCCTTACAGCATCTTTGACAGAAACCTTTGTATCAAAGCAAAGGCATGGTTTTATATCCCCTGTGGCCGTCATGCGAATTCGGTTACAGCTGCTACAGAATTTTCCATGGATTGCACTGATAAAGCCGACACTTCCCAAAAATCCAGGAATCTGATAATAGATGGCTGGTCCATTTCCATGAATACATTCATCTCTTACCATATCCGGATAGATTTCCTGTAAGGCCTCTATTAAAGTGATGTTTGACACCATTTCCTGTGTTTTTCCATCTCCGATTGGCATCAGCTCAATAAATCGAACATCCAATGGCATATCCTTTGCCAAAGCAAGAAGGTCCAGCCATTCATCGTCATTGCTGCCCTTTTGTAAAACACAATTGATTTTTACACGAAAACCTTCTTCCACTGCTGCATATATTCCATCAAGCACTTGATCCAGCTGATCAAATCTTGTGATGGCCTGAAATCTCTCTCTTTTTAAGGTGTCAAGACTAATATTAATTCCATCAAGCTTCGCTTCCTTTAGCTGTGGAAGGCATTCTTTCAGACGAATTCCATTGGTAGTAAGAGTCACCTGCTCCACCCCCGGAAGCTGTTTAATCTGGCGAATCAAATCCGTACATCCTCTCCGAACCAGAGGCTCACCACCCGTAATTTTGAATTTTACGATCCCCAACTCTACCACCTGCCTGCAGACATCTAATATTTCCTCATAGCGAAGAATCTCATCCATAGGAAGCAAATTGATATCATCCGGCATGCAATACCGGCAGCGCAGATTACATCGGTCTGTGATGGAAATTCGCATATAATCTATTTTTCTTTGAAAATGATCATACATTCTGATCCTTCTCCTTTAATCCTATAATAAATAAGCCTCTAATCTATCGCCCTCTGCCACACTGCCATGTCCCGCGTCCAAACAAATCAGACAGTTGGCTCCAATGCCGGCTTTTGTCTGACCATTACTTTGTCCTTTGGAAAAAGTCATCTTTCCATCTTCATAGTATCCTCGCAGGAATCTCATACAGTGAGATTTCTTGCCAAAATCATCTTTTGCTACACCATAAACTTTTCTTAAGACTTCCTTATTTCGCTCTGTCATTTTGGCAAGGAGAGGCTGGGTCAATAATTCAAAGACCGCAGAGGCCGAATATGGATTTCCTGATAAGGAAATCACTGGAATTTTACCATAAAGGGAAAACATGGTTGGCATTCCGGGCTTGATAGCAATTCCATGGAAGATGGTTTCTGCTCCAAGTTTTTCCATTACCTCTGGCAATAAATCTTTTTGTCCTACAGAAACACCACCAGTTGTGATGATTAAATCACAAGATTCTGCAGCTATTTCAATGGCTTCTCTAATCAAGGATAAAGAGTCCCCCGCTGCCACGGCCATTTTCACGTCACATCCTAACTGCATCAGGCGAGTAGAAAACAAGGCAAGATTGGAATTATAGATCTTTCCTTCTGCCAATTGACTTCCTGGTTTTTGTAATTCATCACCGGTAGTAATTACTGCAGCACACACTCTTTTTCTTACAAGAAGATGATCAATCCCAGCTGCCACTGCTGCCGCAATCAGATAAGCATCCACCACATCACCAGCTTTCGCAAGGCAATCCCCCAAAGGAAAATCTTCTCCAATCGGACAATAATTATCAAAAGGATTCACAGTAGCATAAAGCTCTACGGTATCTTCCCCATAGTTACTATCCTCCTGACGGATGACGGCATCAGCACCCTCTGGGATGGCGGCACCTGTCATAATTCTGAGGGCTTCCCCTTTTTCCAAAGTTCTAAAATAAGGATTCCCTGCAAACTGACTGCCAACAACTTTTAAAACCACTGGATTCTCCTCGCTGGCTCCAATGGTATCCGAAGCTTTTAGGGCATAACCATCCATGGCAGATCTTGGAAATGGAGGTTGTGCGATTTTTGTATAAACATCTTCTGCCAAAATACGACCTAAGGATTCCATGATAGGAAGAGATTCTACCCCCATCTGGTAAGCATGTTGACAAACCAAATCTGTGGCTTCCCATATAGTGATATTGCTTCTTTCTTTCATAATTAAACCCCTTTGCCAAAAGCACAGTCCGGATAACGACATTCCTTACAGCCTAAACATAAGCCACCATGTCCCATTTTAATCACATCTTTTTTACTGATTTTGATACCAGCTGCCACACGAGGCATGATGAGATCAAATACGGTTGCTTTTGCATACATAACACAACCCGGCAGTCCCATAACCGGTGTTCCATCCTCATAATATGCCAGACAGAACATGGCACCTGGAAGAGTTGGTGCTCCGTAAGTAACCACTTTTGCACCACAATCCGTAATGGCACCTGGAGTACGGTCATCTGGATCCACACTCATTCCACCTGTACAGATAATCAGATCAATTCCTTCTTTTTTCATTTCCTGAATATTTGAAATGATACGCTCTTTTTCATCCCCACTTAAGACATGCTTCACCACTTCAATTCCATATGTTTTTAATTTTCTTTCCACCACAGGAGTAAACTGATCTTTGATTAGCCCTTTTTCTACCTCACTGCCTGTTGTGATAATTCCAGCTGTTTTTAATTTCCATGGATATACTTTAAGAAGTGGCTCATGTCCCACTTTTTCTTCTGCTTCCACAATCACCTTCTCATCGATTACCAATGGAATAATACGAGTTCCAGCCAGTTTATCTCCAGGGTGAACCACTGTATTACCATGACGGGTAGCAATCATAAGGTCATCAAATTCATTGACATCGTATAAACGGTCCACATCCACCTGAAAAAGTCCTTCTATATCAGAAATCAATTCAATTTTTCCTTCTTTGACAGGAGTCTGATGCATGCCTTCACTTTGACACATGCCAACTAAACGAAGAGCCGCTTCATCCTCATGGAGCATTCCTTCCTGTTTTTCCCAAACATAAAGATGTTCTTTTCCAATCGACAATAAAACCGGAATATCTTCCTCTGTCACAATATGTCCTTTTCGGAATCTGGCATCTTTGATCACTCCAGGGATAATCTGTGTCATATCATGGCATAAAATATGTCCTACGGCATCTACTGTATTTACTAATTTCATTTTTTTCTTTCTCCTTCTAAATATAACGAATCAAGCATTCTAATTTTCTTATCAAAAGAAAACAGAGTTCTTTTTTTCATGGAAAATGAAACATTTTCCACAAAGAAAAAAACTCTGCTCCAAAAAAGAGCAGAGTTTTTAGACCATAATCTAAATGTTGGATACGAATGATACAAATCCATCACACCAACGATTCTGCTCTCCTTTCCAATGGGGAGGCAGCACCGTTTCCAGTGTCACCCTGAGAAAACCAAATCATTTACATGATGGTTTTCTGGCTTATGTTTCATAGTTTCCCTTAGAAGCATAAGCTCGGAGAGTTTTTTAAAATTATAATATAAGAATTCAAATCCTATGTCAATCCGATATACTCCTAAACTTACGAAGAGAACGAATCTCTAACGTTTTATCGTCTCTCTACACGAAGTAACATAATGAGGAACTGAAGAAGTACCCAGCCAATGATCATTGTTGTAAGATAAATCTGAATACCCTGAAGCTGTGTTAAGTAACCAGCAAGCTTTTCATTTCCAGCATTTGTTAAGAATCCTGCCATTTTACCTGTTGCAACACATCCGATGGCCATAGGGAAGGTTACACCTGCATATCCAGGAACCCAGTTGAAAGCAAAGAATTTAGGTAATTTGAAAATAATGAATGCAAGTGAGCATAAAACACATACATAGAGGAAGTACAATAAAGTTGCATTTTTATTTTCAACTACGTTAATATAACTTACAACACAGAGGGAACATGGTGCTAAAAGAACAGCCATTGTATGATATACAGGCGCTTTTACTTCCACTGTGAATAAACGGTAAAGCATGAATGGTAAAATTACAAGATAGATCACGATACCATAATATGTTACAGCATTTAAAACTACCTTTGGAAGGAATCCGGCGCCAGCTACACAGCTAACCATGATTCCGTTATAGGTTACATACCAGGATGGTACAAATGTATTGATATCTCTCTTGGAGATTACATTACGGAAGGTAAAGATGCAAATATGAGTTGCATGACATGCAACAGCAATTAAAAGAATGATTTTACCTACACCTGGAATAAACTCATTATAGTAGCTTCCAAGAATCATAGTCATCATGAAAAGTGCTGCATATAAGCTACAAGGTACCACATTGGAGTACTCTGCTTTACATTTATCAAATGCTGTCACAATTTTTACTAAATAGCATAAAAGAACGATTGTTGCTACCCACATTGTGATGTGTCTTACCCATGCAAAGTTTAACCCACCATAAACATTTGCAAGAGTCAAAGCACCAACGAAAGTTGGTATCACTGGAACTGGCATATTTTTAATTCTTTCCATTATATTTTTCTCCTTGAATTTTTCTTCTTCCATTAATCTTCATATAAGAACTCAAAATTGTCGTCCATATGGAAGAAATCAGAATAGTCGATGTCAAATAGAGGTTTTTTGATTCTGGATACGTCAATCTTACGACGGATCATCTGAGTCAATACACCACTGTAGGATAAATCACCCTGAAGGATGGCACCTGTGATCACACCATCTTTATGAACTACTTTCTTGTAGATACCACGTTTTTCGTCAATAAAGATTTCTTCTTTATGAGTATCATCGTAGCGGTTTGCCTGTCCTAATGACATACTTGCAAGACCAAGGAAGTTCATAGTGGATTTGGATGCAAAGAAATCATCCATGGATTTCTTGATACCGCTCATATTATAAGCAGCTACCATACCTTCTTTTACAGCAACCGGCCAGATTGGAGCACGACCGGAAACATCACCGGCACCAAATACATTTTCAATATTGGTACGGCCCTGCTCGTCAAATACAAGACCAAAACGGTCACATTCAATCTTGGAACCTTCTAAGAATTCCACAGTAGCACGTACACCGGCACAGTTAATAACCAGATCGGTTGGAATTTCAGTACCATCGTTAAGGATAACTTTGTAGCAATTTCCTTCGTCATCAAGAACAAATTCTTTTGCTCCCATGTTGTAATACTGTTTTACCCCTTTTTCTGCAAACATTTTGCCATATACGCCTGCGGAGTAATCATCAAGCTGAATACCAAGCATATAAGGAGCCATATCTGCAAGTGTGATATTTTTATTATATTTTACAAGTCCGGCAACCACGTCGATACCAACGAGACCAGCACCCATAACGAAGATATTTTCTGCTTGATCCAGTCTTTCTTCGATGAATTCTACGTCAGGGAAGTTACGGAAACCTGTAATATTTTTTCCTTCACGTAATCCAGGGATTGGGAAGAAATTCGGATGAGAACCGGTACAGATACATAATTTATCGTAAGTAACTTCCTCACCGTTATCTAAAACTACTACGTTACGATCCGTGTCTACGGATGTTACTTTTACACCCTTCATCCAGTCAAGGTTCATTCTTTCTTCGAAGTTAGGGCCTACGAAGTTAAGACCTTCCAGATCTCTTTCCCCTTTTAAATGATGATATAAAATACAACGGGAATAGATTGCAGTATCTTCAGAGATCATTACGATCTGAGCTTCTGGATTTAATTCTCTTAATTTGCGAACAACGTTTGTTCCTGCTGCACTAGCGCCAATAACTACAAATTTCATTATTTTGTCACCTCCACCAGTGTAATCGCATGCATAGGACATTTTTCTACGCACATTGGATTTCCGCTTCCGTCTTCGCTTCTATGAACACACATGTCACATTTCATAACTTCATAGTTATAGATTGCATCTGGTTTTAATACACCATAAGGACAGGCCATAACGCACATGAAGCAATGTGCACAATGTTCTTTATCATAAGTAACATAACCAGTCTTTTCGTCTTTTCTCATGGCACCTGTCATACATGTGATAGCACATTCTGGAAGGTCACAATGACGACAGAAAATAGGAGCTGGTCTTGTTTCAGAGTCAATGACAACTCGGTTTCTTGCATCATGAGTATCATGGGAGATACAGCAAGAAGTAACACACATTAAACAACCAATACAGCGGCTGCGGTCAATTTTAATTCTATACATAACGACTTATGCCTCCTTTGGTCTGATATTTACAACTGCAGATTTGTAAGATGGCTCTTTGGAATATGGATCATATACGGAAGGAGTCAGCTTATTACATTCTACATAGTGAATTGGTGCATAGATTTCATCTTCCTGAACATCTGGAGTGATACGTACTGCAAAATCAGCACTCTGACCATTACAGGAATTGATGGTAATCCAGTCTTCATGCTTAAGACCAAATTTCTCAGCAACAACCGGATGAATGAAGCAGTATGCATGATGAAGGCTAACACCTTCTACAAACTGTACTTCACGGGTACGGGACTGTGTATGCCACTGGCCTACGGTTCCACGTCCTGTATTAAAGATATATGGGAATTCTTCTGTCTGAGGCATTGGATTTTCTGGAACCGGCTCAAACTGGAAGATTGCCTTGCCGTCTGGATGCCAGAATTTTCCATCTGCATAAAGTCGACGTTCGTCTTCTTCTAATACGTCGCCTTCTTTAAATGGCCACTGAATACCATGGGAACCTTCAAGACCACGGAAGGAAACACCTGTGATATCAAATGGACGGTTCTTAGAACATGCTTTCATAAGGTTGAAGCAGTCCTCTGGAGTTTTCCAGTTGTCAATAATATCCTGGAAGCCCATGGCTTTGGCGATGCCATACATGATCTGATAGTCATTCTTTTCGTCTTCATCTGGAACGATTGCAGGAACGCAACGGCAGATACGACGTTCTAAGTTGATATAAGAACCTTCTTTTTTGATACCCGGAACTGCTGGTAAGAATACATCGTAGTCTTCACAGCTTTCGATATCATCATAGATGTCCTGTACCACATAGAATTCAAGTTTTTCAATGGCACTCTTGAATGTCTCGTTATTTGTCCAGGAATGTCTTGGGTTGGTGCACATGATCCATAAAGCTTTGATTTCGCCAGCATTGATTCCTTCAATGATCTGGTTGTAAGTCTTTGTAGGACCTTTTGCGAGAATTTCTTCATCACAACCGAAGATGCCGGCAATTTTCTTTCTTGCATCTGGGTTTGCAAAGTCATGTCCATAAAGGGAGGCCTGGTTAGAGAATAAACGGGATCCCATGGCATTACACTGACCTGTGATAGAGTTTGCACCGGTACCTGGTTTTCCATAGTTACCAAGAAGTAACTGTAAGTTGATAATAGACTGTGCAGCACGAACTGCATTGTGGGACTGATTGATACCCATGGTCCACCACATGGATACTCTCTCACCATTTTTGATGAGCTCAATCAATTCCATAATCTGTTCCATTGGAATGTTTGTAACTTCAGAAACCTTATCCAATGGGAAGTCTTTTACGAATTCTTTGTATTCTTCGAATTTATTGGTGCTTGCAGCGATGAATTCATGATCAATAAGATCATTTTCGATGAAATAGTTAGCAAGACCATAGAATAAAGTGGAGTCTGTTTTTGTTTTGATTGCGTAATGATAATCCGCGTTCTTTGCAGTTTCAGAACGTCTAGGATCAATAACGATTAATTTTTTATTTGGATTTCTCTTGATACGGTCCCAAACGATTGGATGAGCAACAACAGGGTTTGCTCCTACTAAAATAATAGTGTCAGAAATATCTAGATCTTTTAAAGTATATCCTGGTGCATCGAAACCGTAGCTCTGTTTGTGCGCAACTACAGCAGATGCCATACAAAGACGTGTGTTACCGTCTACGTTTGTATGCATGTGGTCACGTAAAATATGACCATTGATTGCAAATTCTTCTAATGTAAGCTGACCAGTAGAAATACCAGCGATTGCTTCGTATCCATATTTTTCCTGAATTTCTTTAAAACGTTTTGCAATATAATCAAATGTGTAATCCCAGCCTGGGTAGTGGTAGGTACCATCTTCTTTTCTTACACGTGGAGTATGTGGTTTATCAACTACTGTCTGCTGTTTGTCAAGGGAAATACCTTTGATACAGCAGAAACCATCATTTACAGGATATCCTGGTGTTGGTTTTACGCTGACAATACGATTCGCTTCTTCATCCACATAAAAATCAAGATTACAGTCGATGGCACAATAGTTACAAACTGATTGTACTTTTTTCATAAATGTAAATCCCCTTTTTATTATTTGCAGGGCAGCTTATAAAGCTGCCCTATTTTTACTTTTTACTATGAGTTCTGATCTGCAAAATGGATTCCACCCCAGTAGAGACGTTTCTTAACGATTGTTTCTGGAAGAAGTTCCACATCTTTTAATGCGTATTCTGCAAATGTTTCAAAACCTGCACGGTCAATGATGTAACCGATGTGCTCTTTTCTTCCTGGAGCTGCAGGATCGATGTATTTTTCACAGAATTCATAGGTGTTTTTGATGATCTTAACGATGTTATCTTCATCAGCCCAGATTAACCAATCCTGTCCAAGACGAGGATTTTTCTTACCGGTACGACCCATGATGGAAAGTTTGTAATATTTCTTTTCACTTCTTGTCCATGCACGAGTAGGACATTTTGTAACACAAACACCACAACCGATACATTTTTCTGTATTACGTACGATCTTATAGTTTTCAAAGCTTAACGCACCAACGGATAACTGGTTACATCCTTTGATACATGCTTTACAGCTAACGCAGCGAGTTGCATCGTACTGAGGCATTGTCTGACCAATGATACCAAAGTCATGCATTCTTGCCTTTGCACAGTCGTTGGAACATCCTGTACAAGCTACTTTGAAATGAAGGTCATTTGGGAAGATTTCTTTATCAATTCTTCTTGCAAGATTAGAAGTGTTGTAGTTGGCAAATGGACAGACATTGTTTCCGATACATGCCTGGATATTACGTGTTCCGGATGCTGGATAACCACTTTCTTTTTCTTCCTGATTTGTGCCTACGATATCGATGATCGGCTGAAGTTTTTTGTTGATTGCTTCCATATCTTCCAGACGGATTCCTTCGATTTCGAAGCCCTGTCTTGTTGTGATATGAACCATACCATTTCCATATTCCTGCGCGATATCCTGAACCATGCCAAGTACTCTTGCATCACAATAACCACCAGGTACACGGATACGGGAAGCACCGATTCCACGCTGTTTGGATACACGGAAGGCATTCTTTTTCAGTTTTTTGGTATTAATATCAAGACTCATTTTATTCCCTCCTTAATCCATTAATTCTTTGGCTTCTGTATAATTGAATACAGGTCCATCTAAGCAAACATATTTTTCATTTACTTTACAGTGACCACATTTACCAAGACCACAGCACATCTTACGTTCATAGGATGTCCAGATCTGTTCATCTTTCATACCAAGCTTTTTGATTTCCATGATTGTAAATTTGATCATGATTGGAGGTCCAACACAGATAAATACTGCATTTTCCGGATTTTCGAATTTGAGGTCTGGAATGTATTTGGTTACCATTCCAACTGGTCCTTCGTAATCTTCTGGAGCACGGTCTAAAGTTTTGATTACATTGATCTTATCTTTCCAATCTTCAAAATCAGCTTTGAAAAGAACATCATCAAGGCTCTTGAAACCAGCGATCAATGTTGTGCTAACAGAATCCTGTGGATTTGCAGCAAAATGCTGAACAACACCACGAACTGGAGAAACACCTGTACCACCAGCGATGATAACAATCTCTTTGCCCTTATAGTTGTTAACATCGAAACCATTTCCGTATGGTCCACGGATGAAGAGTTTATCGCCTACATAGTTTTCGAACACTTCATTGGTAACTTTACCAACACGGCGAATGGTAAAATCAACGGTTCCTTCTCCAATACCACTTACGGAAATAGGAGCTTCCCCGAATTTTGGGATGGAAATTTCGAAGAACTGCCCTGGTTTAACGTCGCCTTCGAATTCCATGCGGAATGTATATTCTAAATCAGTATGTTTAATAACTTCTTTGATAGTAGAAAGCTGAGGAATATATAAGTTAGACATATTACTGTTCCTCCTTTGCTAAACGATTTACAAGTGCAGAATAGGAAATGTATTCTGGACAGATATCATCACAACGGCCACAGCCTACACACATAGGATAGCCGAATCTCTTTTCATAATCGTAGATCTTATGCATAACTTTAAAACGCATATTATCTGCTTTTGTTTTACGGAATTTAATTCCACCTGCAATCTGGTCATAATCTTCAATCTGGCAGGAAGCCCATACTCTTCTACGTTCTCCAACCTTTGGATTATCATGATAGAAAATATCCTGCATAGTGAAGCATGTACATGTAGGACATGCGAAATTACAACGACCACAAGTGATGCAACGTTCTCCGTATTCTTTCCAGATCTCATTGGTGAAGGATTCGTTGGAAAGTTTTTTAGGAAGTGTTACTTTCTCATAGTTTTCTGTCACAAAAGCAGGAGTTACCTCTACTTCTGTTGTATAACGGCCATAAGTGATTGTATTTTTAAAAGATTCATCTTTTACATCAATGGAAACGGTATCACCATTTACCGCAACATAAATCGCATATTCATCGGTCTGATTTGTTCCCATGCTTACACAGAAACCGCTCTTACAGCTTTCAGAACAACCAATTAATGCAAATTTAGCTTTTTCACGAATACGTTTGTAATAGAAATCTTCAAATTTATTGTCAAGATAAATCTGATCTAATCTTTTTAATGCGTGGAAATCACATGCGCGCATAAAGATTAACAGTTCCTTTTCTGGTCCCTTAGGAACCGTTGTTTCATCCTCTGTGAAATAAAACAGAGTTTCGTTAATATGAAGTAATGTTTCTTTGAAGGAATAATCAGACTTTTTGTCCCATACGATTTCATCCACAGATTTTACTTTGTCGTAACGAACGATATCTGTATCAGAAAAACATCCTTCTCCGGTTTTCAGAACTGGTGCCCAAATGTCATACTGTTCGGAAAGATCAGCAAAAAGAGCATTCGCATCAGCTTTTGATAATTGATAACCCATAGTAACTCCTTTCTCCTTAAAGCGTTAGTTTTATAGATAGACCTAATAAGAGATCTTATATTTTGTATTCATTTTATCAATATATAAAAAAAAATTCTGTGATAGGTATCACAGAATCTTTTAAAAAAAGAAAATATTTACTTTTTTTGCTTATGGTTTCTTTTATATTTCGTTACCATTCACAAGATAGATTGTTAAAAAATCTTTTTTTTATGGCTAATCTTATAAAGAGCTGCAAGACGATCCGGATCGAGGATGGTAATTCTTTTTCGATTGATCGTAATCAAACCCTGATCCTGGAACACTCTGCAGATTCTTGAGGTGGTCTCTCTTGGACATCCCAACATATCGGAAAGGAAAGTGATGGACAGATTAAAATTAATCTCCACTCCATTTTCTTTTTCTTCTCCAAAATCCCTCGCCAGCTTCCAAAGCTTGGCAGCCAGCTTTCTTTCCATATAGATGCTTCCGTTGGTATTCTTTAACTGATGACCCATACGCCACATTTTCCATTCCTGCATGTTAAGAACCGCTGTGGTAAGATCAAAGTCTTTTCCCATCCATTTGATAAATGCCTTTTTGGATATGACAAAAATCTTACTTTTTTCAATGGTTTCACAATAGACCGATGGAGCATGGTTGGTCATCACATGGTCATTTAGTAAAATACCTTTTCCAAAAATAAAGATGACTTTTCGATCACCGGAAAGGGTAAGGTTATATATGGCTGATTTGCCAGTCAGCTGAATGAAAACAATCTCAGACATCTCACGGGCAGACAAAAGAATCGTACCTTTTTTAAATTCTTCCACTGACCCATCTTTCCAAAGTCCTTCCAGCGTGGAAGGATTTAAATCCTGAAGGAATGGAACCTTGTAGAGCATATTTTTACTCTTGCCAACATACCTCTTTTTAAGATAGTGAACGATAAACTCTGCCACACTGGCAGCATCGTTAAGATCAAACTGTTCTTTGGCTCCTACAACTGGAACATCACTGACCACTGCGATACAATCCTCTGCAGGAATCGGAAGATCTTTACCGGTTGCTTGTCGATGAAGCATAATTTTTGCCCAATTTCCGGTTTTAAATCCTTCCGTAAGAATCAGATCCACATCCGTAATCTTATCAAAAACTTCCTCAACGGCACTTGGACGATTTTCCATAATCACCGATTTGGAAGCGGATACCAAACCAGTGACCGAAGCCCCTGCCTTGGTGATGCGGTAACTGTCTTTTCCTTCTTTATCAATCTCAAATTCATGGGCATCATGCTTAACCACAGCGACACGAAGCCCATTCTTTTTTAATTCTGGTATTAATTTTTCAAGAAATGTTGTTTTTCCAGTACCTGAGTATGCAATGACTGAAATAATAGGAATCATTGTACCATCTCCTTGTAATCCTCTGGTGTATTTACATTACGAAATGCTTTTGTATCATTAAAACATTTTTTCACAGAAAGAAAAACGGCATGATCCGAATCAAAAATAGATCGAACCCTGTAATTTCCTTCTTTTAGATATTTTTCAATTTTGGGAAGCGTGGATCGATGATAAAGGCCACAAAGAACATGAAGTCTCCCATCTTCTTCTTTTGGAATCACAGCAGTGATGTCATCCGAGCAAAATTGCATCATAGTTTCCAGTGTCTCTTTCTTTACAAATGGTGTATCGCAGGCGACTATAAAAACCCATGGATTTTTTGCATTTTTTAAGGAACTATGAATCCCTGCCAAAGGACCACATCCTGGAAAATCATCCACAATATGTGGCAGTACCACATCCGGAAAATCACCAGCTTCTTTCACAGAAAAAAGAACTTCACCAGCCTCAGAAAAACTCTCTGCCAGATAATCTACAAATCTTTTTTCACCAATCTGCAAAAGTGCTTTCGGTTGTCCCATCCTGGAGCTTTTCCCTCCACTTAAGATCACCACACTGATGTTAGAAATATCCATGTTCATTCTTTTATTGATCATTCATCTCTTCTTCTCGTTTTTTCATATTTTTCATGCGCTGTCCAATCATGTTGAAAGCCTGTTTGGAAGCTTTGCTTTCCTGACTTTCATCCAGGAATTTTTTCGCTTTTCCAACTGTATCAATACCAAGAAGATCAAACATATCAATAATCAATGTTTTATGAAGCTGTTCTTTGCGATCCTCTTCCTTTTCTGCAAAAGCAAAACGCAGGCGGTATCTGCGATCATAAGCAATAATATTGGTTTCCATCACTTCTGGATGGAGCTTGATTTTATCTAATAATTTATTCTGCTGCTCACTGCCGTCACCCATTGGCTCATTGACATCAAAGCCAGGCCCCACGTTGGCAACATAATAAAACTGATTCTCTTTTTTTACCAGTTCACCTTTTAATGGACGTACAATCAAGCCGCGATTATTAAAATACAATGCTTCAATGGCAGCTTGTTTCTGTTCATTTTCCAGGCACCAGTTATATAATTCCTCTGAAGAATATTTCATGTTTTGTCCCCATTTCTAAAGTTATTTTTCGAAATCCGAATTCTCCTCCGACTGGGATAATATGATCTCAAGATTATATTTTAAAATATAAACCGTCAAATAGTCAATCCCATCTTGAAGATCCGTAAAGACATAACCGTTCATTCGACGTTTTAAAGTAGAGAAAAAAGTACTGACAGGCATAATTCCACCATGACTTCCCTTCTCTGTCATGGACATGGTGACCTTAAAATCATTACATATTTTCTTATATTCCTTGGTCTTAAAAATCTCATTTTGACTACTGTGTATTAAAAAATGCTGACATGGGGCAAAAGATGCAATGTGATCAATGGCTTCCTGAATCAGCTCTGCATTCTTTTCGGCAGAGAAGGATACGGCCTGAATACTCCGATCATAAAGATCAATGAGCGTACACATATATAAGGTTCCTTCATCCCTTGTGTCGTAGTTTCCGA
Organism: Eubacteriales bacterium; assembly: GCA_030531555.1. Taxonomy (GTDB): domain Bacteria; phylum Bacillota; class Clostridia; order Lachnospirales; family Lachnospiraceae; genus Anaerobutyricum. Next base: position 34,076 of record JAUNNI010000025.1, read on the forward strand.
TGCCAATACAATACTTTTTATAAGGTCCTTTTGCAGAAAAATCATACTGGATCAGGTCAGTGATCTCTGGTGCCGCTTTCACACCTTCACGCTTTCGAACCCAAGGGTTTCGCGTAGACATCATGGCATAGTGATCTACTAAAATTGGAATTGGCAATTTCAGTTTGCGACAAATCTTGATGATATCCTTATTCTCACAGCCCGATGCCAGCTGATCCTCATCAATATCCCAGAATGGGAAGTTAAGGATTTCTCTTCGATAGTCCTCAATAAATGGAAAAAACATACGATAGTTGTCAGTCAGTTCTTTCAATCTGTCCAAAAACTCTATATCATTTGATAGTTCATTCAAATACCAGTTACGAATCATCTTCTTCATCCTTTTATATGCAAGCCCAAACATTATGGTCGTAATTTATCTATTTTCATTATAATATAATTTCTTTTGAATGAATAATAAAAAATGTATATTTTTGTATAGTAATTCATTAAAAAAAATGATATATTATTTAACTAGTTTCATAATTAAAAGTATTATATTAGAGAGGAATTCATTATGAATAAATCTTCAGATATCGATCTGACTGTGGGAAATCCCGGTAAAGTTATTTTGCGCTTTTGTATTCCCATTCTCCTGACTTCATTATTACAGAATTTATATAGTACCATCGACACCATCGTCATTGGACAATTTGTTGGAAAAGAGGCTTTGGCCGGTGTTGGCTCCACCGGTGCGGTTAACTTTTTGGTTATTGGATTCTGCATGGGACTTTGTATGGGTTTTGTTATTCCAATCGCACAGTTTTACGGAGCAAAAGACTATTTATCTTTAAGAAAAACCTATGCGAACAGTATCTGGGTAAGCCTGGCCTTCGGTCTTACCATAACGGTTATCGTCTGTATTTTCTGTCGACAGATTCTTCTTATTATGATGACACCTGTCGAAGTTATGGCCCCGGCCTATGATTACATTTTCCTCATCTTTGCCGGAATTCCAATCACCATTGCCTACAATCTTCTTGCAGGAACCATTCGTTCTCTGGGAGATTCCAAAAGTCCATTGATTTTTTTAATTTATGCCGCCATCATTAATATTGGGTTTGATATCTTATCTGTGACAGTATTCCATATGGGAGTGAGAGGACCAGCCGCTGCCACATTACTTGCGCAGCTTTTTTCCTGCATCCTTTGTTACTTCCATATTAAAAAGAACTTCCGGATTCTTCATATTGAGGATGTTTCTGAATGGAAACTGGATTCTCATTTCATTGGTAAGCTTTGTAAAATGGGTGTTCCCATGGGATTCCAGTTTTCCATCACTGCCATCGGATGTGTCATTCTTCAAATTGGTGTAAATACTTTAGGCAGCAGTGCCATTGCAGCGGTAGCTGCCGGATCGAAATTCGGTATGTTTTTACAATGTCCAACCGATGCTCTCGGTTCCACCATGTCCACCTATGCCGGACAGAATGTGGGAGCTAAAAAAATCGATCGTATTGGTCAGGGATTACGTTTCGCTGTCATCAGTGGCTGTATTTACTCTATTGTAATTTTTGTTATCATGTTCTTCACAGCCAAATACTGTATGCTGCTCTTTATCAAACCAAATGAAACACAGATCATCGCTGATGCGGCTCTTTACTGTATCATCTCAGCACTCTTTTATCCATTCCTGGTTTTAGTCAACACGGTTCGTTATACGATTCAGGGTATGGGCTACAGTACCTTTGCTGTCATAGCCGGTGTTTTAGAGATGTTTGCAAGATCCTTTGTTGGTGTATCATTAATTCCAATCTTTGGCTATGTGGCAAGCTGTTTTTCCAGTCCATTTGCATGGATTTTCGCAGATTTATTCTTAGTTCCAGCCTTCTTCCATGTGAAGAAAAAAAACAATGAAACTACTCATGGATCAATCATCGTAACTTTGGAAAAAACAATGTTTCCTATGATGATAAGAAATCATATCCTTTTAAAACATAAAAAAGGGGCTGTCGCATCAAAAGCGGCCTTCGAATGTCCCTGAAAATCGCTGAAGACTGACCGAAAGGGCAAAGGATTTTTGA
>JAUNNI010000026.1 GCA_030531555.1 Eubacteriales bacterium
TTTCGTTCCCTGGATCTGATGTCTTGACATCACTCAGCCTCAGATCCGAATGAAAATAAAAGTGCTTTGCTGAGCCCAATCTCGGAAAACTTCGTTTTCCTCGATCATTGGCTTCGCCAAATGTATCCGCCATGCCATATGCTTCTGTGTGCAAGCACCCAGCACATATGTCCTGCCGTCTACGCTCGGCTCTGCTTGAATTGAACTTTCAAGGTTGTTTTGTTATTCAGTTATCAAGTTTCGTTCGTCGCTTACTTGCGAACGAATTGTATCTTATCACAAGTAAACTTCCTTGTCAACACCTTTTTTGTAAAAACATTTTATTAAATTGTTTGTCACTTTCAAACAATTTATCATTTCGCTGACTCGTAATATAATACTTTTCTTTTCATACTTTGTCAAGCATAATTTTTACAAAAATGCATTCAATACTTTTTGCAAAACCATGGTGGTAATTTTATAAGCATCTGCACATTCACTGGCTCGCGGTCCACCTACGGCTAATTCCATATCATCTGGAAGATTCATTAACCACTCGATTACAGTCTCTGCATCCTCAACTCCTGCTATAGTACACATAGGTTTTTCAAATGGAATTTTATCCGATACATAATAAGTAGTAAGCATCGGATTATATGGTGCATACTGATGTTCACTGATCACAGTAATCTGTCCGTCTGGATCATTTTTTCTTATGGTCTTCGCTCCATAGTAGCCTGCGCAGCCAAAACCAACAATTACATATTTTGTCATAGCATCCTCTCCAAAGTTTATTTATATTTTTCTTTAGCTACAATTGCAATATAACATAGCTGTTTCCAAAATTCAATGCATGAACAACAGATAAGCAAAAAATAATGCATGAACAACAGGCACGCAAAAAAAGAAAGATAAATTGGCATTATCTTTCTTTATAAAAATCTAAAATATTCATGATAAAATAGAATCTAACTGCACTAAAACCTTATACAACAGAATTCTAAAAGACTCTTTTTCTTCCATAGAAAAGCCTTTGCTTCCCATATCCTCACTTCTCACAAAAACATCCAAGATGATTTTCGCTTCCTCCACTCCCTTACCAGTTAGCTTCCCTGCTTTTTTCCTATGATCATCAGAAAGTGTATAAGTTTCAGCGTAACCTAAATCGCATAGTTTTTTCATTTGCCTTACCACAACAGTTTGCGGAATATGGAATTTTCTTTCAATCTTCTTATAACTACACTCACCTTCCTGATGAAGTAAACTTAGCAAAATATGTTTTTGATTTGCTTCTCGTCCTTCATTCTGAAAGATCGGAGAGGAATATTCCATATATTTTAATATATTCATAGTATAATGACCAAGAACAGGCCATTCTGAAAAAGGAATGTCTTCTTTTTCTATACCCCTAAGATTATTATAAAAACGAAGCAAATACTGATGTAATTGATCCACTTCTTTTTTTGAGAAATTGCCATAAAGATTTTTTTCTAATTCTACTGCATTTTTAATATTAGTCTCAGCATAACTTATTCCATTGGGTTGAATTTTTGCACGTTTTCGATTGGCATCTTCGGGTTCGAAATAACTAATAACAAAGCCTTTCTTTTCAAGATTCACAACGCCCCTTGATATAGTACTTTTAAAACAAGTTGCCTCAATCAGTTCGTCATAACCACAGTCCATACCTAAACGGAATAACTCCATAACAATATGATGTTCTGTTACAGATAAATCACCACGTTTGCAATCTAATCGTAAAAGATCATGAATACGCCTTGCAATCTGAGTTATTCTATGCATAATATATGGCCAATTATTATTCATTTGTTTCTAACACATCCTTTATTTTTATACATACCACACTATAAATATTTTAAATGGCATCATATCAGAAATCAATAAATATTTGTAATTCTAAGGATTTATAAGTATAATAGAATTTATGAGGCATCGTTGTTCATAACTACAATTATTATAATGAAAAAATTGAAATTCTTAATGGAGGTTATCATGGAATATAATTTTAATATAGCTGAACAGACAAAGAAATGTATCGAATGGACAAGAGAACATGTAAATGCCATCAATCCCAATGCCATTGTAGTCATTGGCATTTCCGGCGGGAAAGATAGTTCCTGTTGTGCAGCGATTTTAGCAGAAGCTTTAGGTAAAGATCGTGTCCTCGGTGTTATGATGCCGAATGGCAATCAGGTCGATATCGCTGATTCCAAAGCACTGATTGCGCATCTTGGAATTCCATCCATGGAGATAAATATCGCTCATGCAGTAAATGGCCTGACAAATCAGATTCAGGAGAAGTTTCCTGGTCAGGAATTAAAACAGGGCTATCTTACAAACACACCAGCACGTATTCGTATGACAACACTTTTTGGTATCGCTGCTCAGTTAGAAAATGGTTTAGTAGTAAATACATGTAACCGTAGTGAAGACTGCGTTGGATATTCTACTCTCTTTGGAGATAACGCAGGTGTATTCTCCCCTGTTTGCAAACTGACCACAGAAGAAGTTATTGCCATTGGTGATTATCTTGGTCTTCCAAATAATCTGACCCACAAAACTCCTACAGACGGTATGAGTCTCAATGCAGACGGTTCCCTCATGGGCGATGAAGCAAAGCTTGGCGTAACATATCACGAAATCAACACTATCATTCGTACTGGTGAAAAGACTGAGAATTATGACCGTGTTCTTAACCTCTATAAGAGAAGTGTATTCAAGCTTGATATCGTAAGAATGCCTGGTTATGATCCAGGTTTATATGACTACTTTGAAGAAAACTTTGGTTTATAATTGATATTGTAAACAATAATTCAATTCATTTTATCAAAACGATAATAAAAGCCGCTTGGTACTAGCTATCATGAAAAGATGCTGGCTATTACCAGGCGGCTTATTCTTATTTTTCTTACACTTCTTCCTTTACTCCGGCCATGGTTGCAACATAAACACTGCCAACAATGATAACAGCACCAATTGCCTGGGAAAGCGTGAAGCTTTCATGTAAAACAAGAAATCCGGCAAAGATTGAAATTACCGTCGTAATATTTGCTAACATGGTACCTCTTGCCACCGAAATATAGGCACTTCCAAAGTTCAGGCAAAGAAAAGCAATCACAGACGACACACAGGAAAGATATGTGATACTGCACCAGAAAAGAGGAGTTTTTAAAGCGGTCACCACTAAACTTTCATACTGCCCCATACATTGAATACCTGCAAAAAAGATATAAAATACACTTCCTAATCCAAACATAACATAGGTCCTCTCAAGGGCACTATAGTACTCGGAAGATTGTCGGCTAAAAACATAAAAAATCGAGCCGGAAAATACCGCAACTAACAAGAAAAGCATACCTTTTATGGAAGAATGCATATCCTGTGCACCAATAGTTGTAAGGAAAACACCAAAAACAGAAAGGACAGCACAAACCCCTTGACGAATTCCAATTTTTGCCTGGAAAAAGATAATGTCTAGTACGATCCCAACAATCGGAATTGTTGCAATAATAATCCCCGCAAAAGAGGAGGAGGTATAAAGAATTCCATAGTTTTCCGAAATAAAGTATATAATTGGCTGAAATAAAGCCAGTAACAAGATATCTTTTTTGGGCTTCCCTTTTAAGGAAAAGCTAATTATTGCCTCGCCTTCTGAATTTTTGATGTATTTTCCGAAAAGCACAACCACATTCAATAGTAAAAATGCAACGGTAAAACGCACCGCAATCAATACGCTTGGAATGGTGACTTCAAGAGCTATCTTAGAAAATAAGAAGCTGAAGCCAAATATAACATTTCCCGTTAAAACACCGAGAAATCCTAATGTTTCTTTTTTCAAAATAAAATCCTCCTGCAAATTCTCTTTCTATAATCTGCCAGAAAGTGCTTTCGCGATGGAAAGATCCACTGGAGCATATGGAATCAAAGTTGCCTGCAGAGCATGGTATAAGTCTGATTTCCCAGGCCATACTGTTTCTAACAAATGATTTTTCTGATCCAGCTGATGGAACCAGGATCCATGGACATGATCCAAAACACATTCATCCAAATAACGCATAAAATCAGCATAATTCTTGGCATAAATCTCTTTGCCAGTAATATGATAAAGACATGCAGAGCTATTGATTGCTTCTGCCAAAGTCCAATGCATACGATCATGAACCACAGGATTACCTTCCCAGTCCGTTGTATATACGATTCCTTCTGCCCCATCACAATTCCAAGCATCTTCGATTGCTCGGTTAAATAGATTTTCGGAAGCTTCGATATATGGTTTTGATTTCTCTTTATCATCTTTAAATGTGGATAAAGCCCACTGGGCAATCAAGCGGGCCCATTCGATTCCATGACCTGGTGTTGCTCCATATGGTTTAAATGGGTCATCAGGACGCTCCTTGTTGCATTCTAAATCTGCAATCCAGCTGTCATTATAATGTTCTGGAATTCTCCAATCATTGTCAGAGGCCCATTTTAAAACTTGATTGATAATACGACCAGCACGTACACGGTATCTTTCATCACCGATGGTATCTGCCACTGCTAAAAATGCTTCCACACTGTGCATATTGGCATTTAGGCCACGATAGGAATCCATTTCCGTAAATTCTGTATTCCAGAAATCACAGGAAAGTCCTTTTTCTTCATTCCAAAAATACTGGTCATAAATAGCAAGTGCATTATCAAGAAGTTCTTTGGCACCTGGTCTTCCTGCTAAAAGACTGGAAGTAGCCGCCAAAATCACAAATGCATGGGCATAGCACTGTTTTCCTGGAATAATTTCTCCATCTTGTTTTCGTCCGGCATGCCATCCACCATTTTTTAGATCATGAAGTTCCCCATCAATCAAGCCATGTAAGGCTGCATCGATCAAAGTCTCACTACCTTCATGTCCAAGAAATGATCCTAAACTATATACATGGGCCATACGAGAAGTAATCCAGGTTTCACGATCACGTTCTTTCCATGGGGTACCATCATCACCTAAATAGTAGGAGCCCCCTTCTGGAGAAGGAAATCGGTGTCCAAAAATCAATAGGTCATTACGGATTTCTTCTAAAAATTGTTTATTCTCTTTGGAATCTAATCTATATATTTCTTTCATTTCTATTTTTTCCCTTTCACTTCTATGAATTTAGTATACAATAGAAGCGATAAAAACTCCAAAAAATATTAATGAAATTTCAATACAATCGCCGTGCAATTATCGACATTTTTATTTTTTTTGGAATATTTCCACATAGTATCAAAAATCTTATCCGATTTCTTTTTAAGAATACTCTCTAATTTTTCATTAGGTACTCTTTTTGCGATGCCATCTGTACATAATAAAACCGTATCGCCCTCCGATATTTTACCAGTAGAATATTGTGCCATTTGACTCCCTATCACATCTTTTTTCCCAAGATAGAATAAAAGAGTATTATAATCAGCATACACTGCCATTTCGCCATTTCTTATTTTTTGGTTGGCAACCGTTTGAGCACTTGTTAATAATTTCATTTTATTCTTATGAAAAAAATAAATACGACTGTCACCAATACTTGCTGTATAATAGGTATCTCCTTTCCACAAAAATATGGCTACTGTTGAAGCAGTCATCCCAATTTTACGGCCCAGGCTAATTATTTTCTCATTCATATGATCTAACAAATCTTCCAATAATAACTGTGGGTATACATTACTATATCTATATTGCCTAACAAAATGTGAGATTGCCTGGGAAATAGCCATAGAAGCAAGTTCAGAATTATGAGTAGATGAAACACCATCCGCCACTGCAACAACATGAATTTCTTGCCCCTGGCATAATATTTCTCCCTGAATATTACAATCATGATCCGCAAATCGAAATTGTTGATCTACCATAAAATTATCCTGGTTCACATTTTTCGATTCTGTCGAAGTTTTAGCTAAATAATCTACTTTTTTAATATTCATTGCATTCTGAGAATCAGGAATAACGGATAACATATCATTTGTAAATTCAACGACACTTTGATAACGTTCTGTAATCGATAATTTCAAAGCTCGTATCATGGCATTTTGTTGTTTCTTTGTAAGATTACTTTTCAAAAGAAGCTCTGTTACCGTGTCATATTTTTTTCGATTTTCTGCTGTAGGAATACCTTCTCCTGTTAACAAATAAAGAATGGTGCTGGCAAGAGAATAGATATCAGTCCAAGGACCTTGCTCTTCAAAATTTGCATATTCTGGAGAATCCAAGCCCTCATGTTTATAAACGTTCCTATTTCTTAATTTTTTATTTTTATAGGACGTAGCTGCTCCAAAATCAATAAGATATAAAGTTTCTCCAGACACAATGAGATTTCCAGGGGAAATGTCACGATGGATAATTCCAAGACGATGCATATGATCTAGAATCAGGCAAATAGAATCAAGCCAGGATTCAATATGAGATCTGTTGATCGATGACCCAAAAGATTTTAATTCTGATAATGTATAACCTGATATATACCTTTTCACAAGATAATCATTTCCATCTTCCCGAAAATAATCATATATGTGAGAAATATAGGGCACGTCTTTTAGATGTGTCATAATTTTCGCTTCTAATGCCAAAGAGTAATCCGATTTTTTTATAGAAACAAATCGATTGGTCAAATGATCGATTCCTTTATAAGTGACCGCAAAACCTCCTCTTCCTAATTCTTCTAAAAGTTCATATCTATTATTAAGCATCCTCTTATCCTTCCCAAGCAAAAAAAGGAGCCTGCTTTCACAGACTCCTTTGTCTCAATTACAATCCATATTATTTTTTCTAATCCATAGAAATTGTCTTTTCCAATAATTTCTATATGAATTTTACCACGATTTAATATATTTATCTAGTTTTGATTCTTTCATTAAATCAATTTAACAGATCAAGGGACATAAACTTTTCGAATATTTAAAGGGTTCTAAAAACTGGGAACAAAAATGCCCCAATCAGCATAACCAATAACAAAGGAGCTGCAAGAATCAGTACGCCACTAAAGATTAATCCAAGCAAAATGAGTGGTAATCCAAGCACAAATAATACTGTTTTTGTAATTCCCCAAGTCATTTTAAATGCAATTACAGTCATTTTTAATGTTAAAATCATAATTCCAAGAAATAATAATGTAATCATTATGCTACCTCCTATTGATACAATTCATATCATTTATTTTACTCATTTCCTTTTTGTAAGCATATCTTATCAAAGATTGCACAATCATTATATATTGAAAATAAGGAATTACCTCATCCTATTTTCCTTTTTGCGAGAAATAGATAAACCCTTTTAATTTTAGGATATGGACCGGGAACATTTGTAATGCAAGGATAGACATGATAGAAATCTTGAAATTTGTGTACTATGTGATATTCTATTCCTAGAAACAAATATATTGTATATCGATAATACGAACCATTAAGGAGGAAACCATGAAACTTTGTATAGATGATGCAAATGTGGAAGCAATTAAACGAATCTATGACTACTATCCGATCGATGGAGTTTCAACCAATCCATCCATTCTTGCAAAAACAGGTAGAAATCCATTTGATGTATTAAAAGAAATCCGTGAAATCATTGGAGAAGAAGGCGAACTGTTTGTACAGGCAGTGGCAACCGATGTGGAAGGTATGGTTGCTGATGCCAGAAAAATCGTAGAAGTACTTGGAAAAACAACGATTGTGAAAATCCCATGTACACAGAATGGCTTTAAAGCAATGAAAATCTGCCATGCAGAAGGAATTCGTCTTTTAGGAACTGCAATTTATACTCCAATGCAAGGATTCATTGCAACAAAATGTGGCTGTGAATATGTTGCACCTTATGTTAACCGTATTGACAATATGGGATATGATGGTGTTCAAGTTGCTAAAGATATCCATGACGCCATTTTAGGAAGCGGTTATGAATACGGGGGACTTTTGGCAGCAAGCTTTAAAAATAGCCAGCAGGTCCTTGAGCTTACAAAATATGGAGTGAAAGCAGTAACTGTTGCTCCAGATATTATCGAAGGCCTTGTAAAAAATGCTGCGATTGATGCCGCAATTGATCAATTCACAAAAGACTTTGAAAGCCTTGTCGGTGAAGGTGCAACAATGACCAGCTGTTTATAAACAAAACCATGAGAAATAAAAAGCCCATTTCTATGTAACATCCCTTAAGATGCCATCAGAGAAATGGGCTTTCTGATTATATTTTAAAGTATGTGTTTACTTAAAATTACCATGTGTCAACTGATTATGAATATCGTTGTAATACGTGATCATAAGAGGATCAATGAATGAACGCTCTTTATCAGATTTGTTATCTGCCATTAAATCAAGAACAGCTAAAACAAATAAAACGACAGCTACTAAAGCAATTGCAGAAATATAATATATCATTGTGTACCTCCTTTATTGTTTTGTACCTATACCCCCTATGGGTACTTTTAATATACTCGAGTTTTCTTTCTCTGTCAATGGGATTCTTTAAAACATTTTCTAAAAAAGAAAAACATCTTCCTGCAAGTTTTCAAATATTTAACATACTTATAAAAAGAAGTATTTTTTATAAAATTAACATTTACCTCATAATATTTGTAACAATTTCGATGATATTTCAACAAATTTTCTAAAATTTAGTTTTAATTTTTGGAAGTTCTATCATTGAATTAAAAACCACAAGTGTTATAATTACGTCTGTTAAAAAAAAATTAAGTAACGAGGTGGAAAGAAATGGAAGATTATACATTCTTACTACTGATTGCAATTATTTTGCTCTCAACAAAACTTTTTGGTGTCCTCAGTGCCAAAGTTCATTTGCCACAGGTAGCTGGTGCTCTTTTAGCAGGTATCCTTCTTGGACCAACAGGACTCAACGTGCTCCATAGTACCGACTTTTTGGCAAAAACAGCTGAACTTGGTGTTATCATCCTTATGTTCACAGCTGGTATCGATACAGATTTGGAAGAATTAAAAGAAACTGGTTTAAAAGCTTGTCTGATCGCTGTCATGGGTGTGTTCGTCCCATTATTCCTTTGCGGGGGATTATACTTTGTTTTCTTCAAAGGTAGCTTTACAGCCTATGATGTATTAAAAGCAGCTTTTGTAGGCTCCATTTTCTCTGCTACTTCCGTAGGTATCACAGTGGAAACTCTTAATGAGATGGGAAAACTAAAAACCAAAACTGGTACCACACTATTAAGTGCTGCTTTAATTGATGATATCATCGGCATCATTGTGCTTTCTGTTTTAAGCGGATTTAGCACAGGGGATTCCAAAGTATTGGTAGTCCTTTTAAAAATTGCATTATTCTTCGTTTTTGTATGTGCCATGGCTTTTGTATTCCATAAAGTATTCGTCATGATTTCCAAAGAACATTGGCACAGCAGACGAGTAGCTGTATGGGCATTTGCTTTCTGTCTGATCATGGCTTATTGTGCGGAAGAATTATTCGGTGTAGCTGATATCACCGGAGCATATTTCGCTGGATTAACCCTTTGTAATATCGCAAAATCCAGAGAATATATCGCAAAGAAGATGACTGTAACATCTTATATGATTTTCGTTCCAGTATTCTTTGCCAGTGTCGGAATGAAAACAAATCTTAGAACCATGAATTCTCATATTCTTATATTTGCTTTATTCCTTGTGATTGCCGCAGTCATTTCTAAGATTATCGGTTGTGGATTGGCAGCAAAAATCTGTAAATTCCCAGGCAACCAATCTTTAGTTATCGGTATTGGTATGGTTGCCCGAAGCGAAGTAGCCCTCATGGTAGCACAAAAAGGTATGGATGTTGGTATGGTTGACGAATCCATTTTACCTGCAATCATCCTTACAGTTATTGCATCTGCATTAATTACACCAATTTTATTAAAATTCAGTATTTCAAAAGGCGGAAGTCTTGAATAAAGCCGAAATAATAAAGGGGTAATCGCACATTGCTTTGTTGCGATTACCCCTTTAAATCGTTATATAACATTAAACTCTATTTTTCTTTTTCACATACACATTCAGAATGCCACCAAATACGATAATTGCAAGAGCGATATAAATTACTTTTTTCGCCTGCTCCTGTGGAAGATTACTTTTTGCATCGATGGAATCGGCAAAGAAGGTTAACTGATATTCAATCTCATGAGGTGTTCCCATGGCTGTGGTATCAGCAATAATTGTCATTGGCTCATCCATGGCAGTAATAGGAATCTCAAAGGTAGAATTCATTTCACCATCTTCTAAATTATCATATCGAACATCATCAATAATCATATAATCATAGTTAGAACTGCTCCATATGAGTTGTGCGTATGCTTTTTTATCTTTTACTATCATAAGTGTAGGAGTATTTACTGTCGCTTTGCCACTGCCTCCTACCAACTCTACATCAATGGCATATTCGCCATCTTTTATATCTACATTCAAAGGTTCCGCTGCCTTTACATCATAGGAAGAAACCATAAAACTAAAAAGAAAAGCAGCACATAATGCGACGTAGATCATAGGACTATGTTTCTTTCTCATATTAACCTCTGCCCATTTTCTATAAATTTTTCTTTTTATATATAAAGATCATAGCAATGCCACTGAGTACCACAAGGTATGCCAATAAGATTCCGATTCCAGACCACATCACTGGTTCATGTGTGGCAATCGCGCGAATCATGCCACTTGCCTGTGACAATGGAAGAATCCCAACGAACTCTCGAACACCATGAGGCATCTTGGCATTGGAGAAAAAGGTATTACACAGGTAAGACATCGGCATGATAAAATAGTTTGAAAACCTTGGAACATCAGCATGATTCTTTGCGATAAAAGAAACAACAACACCTAAAGCACCGAATACGGCACCATTTAAAAACATAATCAGGAAAGACCAGCCATTGAAGATAAGGTCTTTTGCGATTGGCAAAGTAAGGACAAGGATAACACCTCCAGAAAACAAACCACGTAAGCTTCCGGCAATAATCTGTCCCGCAATAAATTGCCATAAAGGAGTGGGTGAAACCATAACCTGATCAAACGCTTTTTCATATAATCTTTGAACATTAAGACTCTGTGCGATGGAGCTGAAACTACCATTCATCGTAGACAAGGCAACCACACCTGGAATCAGGAAATTCAAATATGGCTGTCCATGGCTCATGGTTTGTATTCCCATTCCAAATACGATAAGGTACATCAATGGTGCAATCATCGCAGCCAACGTAATTTTGTAGAAGTCCCTACGAAACTCTACCCATTTTTCCCATAATACTGCTACTATTCCCATTATTTTCTTCTTCCATTTCCAATCTTTTTGTTTTCCGCTTGCATCGTCTGGATGAAAACATCCTCCAAAGTGGTATCTCGTAAAGTACGGAGGGTAGTATCCTGACCGATCTTCGATAGATGATCGATGGCTGCTTCTTTTGTTGTAAAGAAGGAGCTGACAATATCATCTTTGATCATCTCATCAACCGCATAAGGACCGAGGTTCTGGATATAACCATCCGGTGTATTAAGATCAACCAGTTTTCCCTTATTCATGAAAGCAACACGATCACACAGAGCCTGTGCTTCTTCCATATAATGAGTTGTGAGAACAATTGTAAGTTCTTTGCTGTTCAATTTGCGAAGCATATTCCACATCTGTCTGCGGGAAAGCGCATCCATACCAGCAGTTGGCTCATCAAGGAGTATGATTTCTGGATCAGTCAATAAAGCACGACAAACCATCAATTTTCTTTTCATGCCACCAGAAAGTCTTCTGACTTTTCTCTTGCGAAATTCGATAAGATCAGCAAACTCCAAAAGTTCTTCTGTCTTCTCTTTAATCTGCTTAAAAGACATATGATAAAGAAGTCCCTGATATTGCATTACTTCAATCATATTCATATCCTGACGCATGGAATATTCCTGTGTAATCACAGAAATTTTGCGCTTCAGATCCTGACGATGTCTGGTAAGCTCCTGTCCGTCAATCCTCACTTGTCCGGAAGTTGGCAATAAGAGCGTTGATATCATACCAATAGAAGTAGTTTTTCCCGCACCATTTGGCCCTAAAAGACCAAAAAACTCGCCAGTATTAATTGTTAGATTGATATCATCAACCGCAGTAAATGAATCAAACTTTTTTGTCAAATGATCTAATTCTATCATGGTGATTATTCCTTAATGGTTACGATGGTATAATAGCTTGCTTTATCTGGAAATTCATCCAGAGAATGATAAATTCTTTCTTCCGGCATGCCACAGTTTTCAATCATGGCAGCTTTGGAATCTTTCTCAACTAAAATTTCTTTTACTACTCCAAATTTGCTGGCAGCCTTCATAAGAATCTTAGTGCCAGACAGCTCAAGAGATTCTTCGATTTGATAAGAAGCAGGAATGACGTGAAGCTGCTGATCACGGTCTACTAAAGAATCTCCTAATTTGGCAGAAACTGCACAGAAAGATGGAACACCACTGATAATTTCTGTATCAAAACCATCACTTTTTACGATACGATGGATGTAAATATAAGTTGAATAGATAGTTGGATCTCCCAAAGTAAGAAGAGCAACGTCTTTTCCTTCTTTTAAAAGAGCTTCTATTTTTTCTGCTGCAGCTTTATATCCATTTTCTAAAATTGTTTTATCCTTTGTCATTGGTGTAGTTACAAGTAACTGTTCCTTATCTGCAATCTCCGGACATGCGCCAAGGGCAATTTTATAAGCAACGCTTTCTTCTGGATTTTCACCAGGAATAGCGATAACGTCACATTCTTTCATTAAACGAACTGCTTTTAACGTAACTAATTCAGAATCTCCAGGTCCTACTCCCAGACCATATAATTTTGCCATATTTTTTTCCTTCCTAAAAGATATATTTAAACAACTATATATGATTATATAAGAAAAAAGTCCTCTGGTATATTAAAGATTATTAATTTTAATCTTAATATTTATTAAGGTTCTTCTATACAATATATTGTCCAGCGAGAACTGCCATAACACCAAGCACTACACTGATGATGATATATGTTATTGCCGTAAAATAATTTCCTTGGTTCATCAGACCCGTAGACTCAAAAGCGAAAGTAGAAAATGTAGTAAATCCTCCACAGATTCCTACTTTCAACATCAATTCGATATTTGTGTTCGTGATTTTTCCTTTGGTAACAAAGGTTGCAAAAAGACTAATCAAAAATGCTCCTACCACATTAATTATTAAAGTTTTAATTGGAAAACCATTTTCCATCTTATATGGTAATAAACCAATTAAATATCGACAGACACATCCAATAAATCCACCGATCCCAACAAATAAACATTGAATCATATTTCTTTTCCTTTCTGTATTATATTCATTCTAGGATATCTTTCCCATTTCAGAACAAAGAGAGCTAATACTCTTTGCCCGCCGAGCGCAGTCACTTTTAGCGACAAATTGCCTATAATACAACAAAAAAAGACTTCTGCACTTACATGTACAGAAGTCATTAGCATTTCAGCGGTTTAGGCGATATACCATGGGAGATCTCCATTCCCGTCAATTAGTATATCGATACAGGATTTTTTTGTCAAGATTATCCTCTTTCTAATATTCTCTTAAAATAATTTCTGTAATCCCCGGATTATCTCCACCGACAATTCTTTTCACATTAGGAAATAATTCTGGAAGAATATCTCTGTAAATTGCTCGCTGAATACTATTTCCACGATTAAAACCATGAATAATACGGATACGATAGGTTCCAACAGGAGCTTTCTTAATCTGCTGTTCTATTTTACGAATGGCGTCGTCTACATACATGCCATGAAGATCCATCTCGATGATTGGGCTATTTATCATTTTTTCAACCTTTCTTTTATCTATAATCATTTTTTATTCATTTCAATCTTTATTCTATTATTATAGGAACATCATAATCTATAGTCAAATAGATATGTAAATTTATACATTTTTCTGATAAATGAATATTCTTTGATTTTTTCCTTCTAATTCTACATTATGTAAAGTGTATTACAGATTTTTTACAAATAAAATGAAATATTCAACAAATGCCAATTCATTTTCCATATATTTTTGGATGTTTTATCAATTTACAAAACGTGATATATATCATATAATCTAAAACGTAGATAGCTAATATCTGTTTTTTCAAAGTATTTATATGTAACCGAATGATCATTCCCCCTCCTCAAACATATGATCATTCATAAATACTTTACATATTTTCCCCCTTAAGAAATCTGACTGCCGTAACGGTTCGTGGTCAGATTTTTTGTTTTTAAATGATAAAAATTAAAGAGCAGATTCTTTGATAAATCTGCTCTTTTCGTCCGTACTTTTTATTTTTTATACACTCTAAAAAACTGTCTGACATGACGATCAATTAATTCCATAGCCTCTGCTTCTCTCTCTGGTTCACGGTCACAGAGGTTCGTCCACATGGAAACAGGCCATGCAAGCTGTGCAGCCATAATTTCAGGATCTTCCTCAATCAATACATTTTGACGAATCAAGAACTTCACAAGTCCTGTATTATAGGCAAGTATATCCTCGTAACTTTGTTTCGACTGGACTTTAGAAAGTGTTTCATTCTGGAATTGTTCAATGGTCAACAGTTTTCTTACTTTGCTAATCTGAGGATCATGAATAATATATTGAATCTGTCTTTTAATTAAATGAATGATAGCTTCCGTATCCATATCCATTTTGTCTTTAAGAAATTCTGGATCTTCCCAATCTGCATTGGTAAAGATAGAATGCTCATTAAATTGCTTGGTCAATACAAGAATCAGCGTATCTAAAATATCCTGTTTACTTGAATAATGATTATAAAGAGAGGCTTTTCGAATTCCTACTGCATCAGCAATCTGTGCAATACTGGTTGCTTCAAAACCCTTCACACTAAAAAGCTCTAATGCAACCTGTAATATGATTTCTTTTGTATTTGTTCTTTCCATTTTACCACCTATCACTAACAATGTATTTTCCTATATATTTTAGACTATCGTTCGTTAGTTGGTCAAGTTTTTTTTGCAAAATTGGTTATTTAATGTTTTCTTGCTTCATTTAGCATATTCAAAAGACCTTTTTCTTTAATTAATGCAATTCCTTGCCCTTCATCTCCAAGGACTATCAGATTATCTCCTGCTGCAATTTGAAATATTTTTCTTGCTTTCGCAGGAATAACGATCTGCCCTTTATCGCCTACTTTAACCATACCAAAAATATGTTTTCCTTTCGGTGGGATACCCAATCCCATATTTTCTCCGTCCTTTTTATTATATGAAATCAAATCATCCAGTGTAACAGAGAAAACATCCGCAATTAACTTGCATCTTTCTATATCAGGTAAAGATTCTCCCGTTTCATATTTTGATAAAGTCTGGCGAGAAACTCCAATCTTTTCTGCCAGTTCCATAGATACCAAATCGATATACCACAATAATCGGTGTATTTAGTATCTGAGCAGAGCCGTAGATAAAAATCGTTAATAAAAGTAAAATCACTATATTCACATTTTCACACTTATGATAGAATCGATCTTTCTCAATTTTTCTTATGAATAATAATAAAAGGCAAAATACCCACAGCATCTGAATGTACCAAAGTGGTCCACATCCAGAAATACACATAATTAGAAATGTAAAAGGTTTTGGAACATTTGCGAATGCTTCGAATGCCCCACCAATCAGCATGTTATAATATCCTAATATCCATCCTCCAACAAATAACCCAATCGTAGATGGAACAAGGAGCTTACGGGTTCGTTTTTTTAAGAATGTTTTGCTATCACATTGATCTAAATCAAATCTGGCCGACATTCCAGAAACCACAAAAAGTAGAAGCATAAACCAAGGATAAACAATGTATTCATACACATCCTGTATCTGATTTTCATGAAATGGACCCACAACACCAAATGAAGTTACTCCGTTATACATATAAATAACATGGTATATTACCACCAGAACTACTGTGATCCAACGGACATTATCAAGATATTTCTTTCTCATAATATTACCACCTTTGCTACTATTTTTAACATGATAATATCCATAAACTCCTTGTTTTTCTACCAAGGGTCCTTAACATTTATATGTCGTCTATGTTAAATAAAGTAGCAGATGTTATAGTTTTGGTATTATATCAAAAAGCCCGATTGCATTCAATCAGACTTTTTTGACACTCTTTTTTTCGGAGCTGTCAGATCATAGCTTTCCATAATCATACGTTTTAATTCTTTGGCAGGGACATCTCCATCCACAATGATGGTATTCCAATGATCCTTATTTTGATGGTAACCCGGCAAAACAGATTCATAGGTGTTTCTCCAGAAATCTCTCCATTCCGGATCCACCTTCACATTGATTCGAAGACTTCCTTCGTAGACATAAGTCCACAAAAATGCCTTCTTGTTCTTTTTATGTCTTACTAAAACCCAATTTGTATCGGAAAATGGAGTATCTTGATAAGTATCTGGAAGGCTCAAGCC
The DNA here is from genome assembly GCA_030531555.1 of Eubacteriales bacterium. Lineage (GTDB taxonomy): Bacteria > Bacillota > Clostridia > Lachnospirales > Lachnospiraceae > Anaerobutyricum. The sequence continues at coordinate 16,448 of JAUNNI010000026.1, forward strand.
AAACTCAAGCAAGTCTTCCCTACTTTTTAATTGCTCTTCCTGGCAAGAAGGACAATAACAGCTGCTTCTACCCTTAATCGTCATTTTTTCCATCCTACTTCCACACTTTCTACATGGCTTACCATTTCTTCCATAAGCCCTTAATCCCAGAATATTACTATAATCTTTCCCTTTTCGTTTTTTATATTCCTCCGGAGTCATACGATCTGCTTCGATTCCCCAGGCAATGATTTCAGGAATAGAAAATGCTATTTTCGCCCATTCTTCTGTGGTAATTTCTTTACATTTTTTCCCTGGAAAGATTCCACTGACATATAGAATTTCATCGGCATAAATATTTCCAATCCCACATACAATTCTTTGATCTAATAAATATTCCTTGATCATCATTTTCGGGGAAGTAACACCATCTTCCAAATATTTTCCACATAATTTCTCATCATTTGGTTCGATGCCAAGTTTCATCAGACCCGAAATCTCATCAAGATTCTCTTTCTCCATCTCTAACCAAAAACGACCGAACCTTCTGACATCGATATATCGCAATTCTGTTCCATCATCAAAAGAAATCACTAAGTGAGTATGTTTATCCAATGGTTCTTCATAATTCTCAATGATAACTTGCCCCGTCATACGAAGATGCAATACCATTCTTTTTTCTGAATCCAAATGGAAAATCAAAAATTTACCTCTGCGATCTAGAGAAAGAAATGTTCCGCCTGTCAGCTCTTTTTGAAAAGTAAGAGAATCTGTATTCGCAAGTATTTTCTCATGATAGATCTTTACCTTATTGATTCTTTTATTGATAATCTGTGGACCGACAATTCTTCGGATTGTTTCAACTTCTGGTAACTCTGGCATAGTGAATTCTCCTGATTTATTATTAATATACCAGCTTGAAAAGGTATAAATAGTTGGTATTTTTATCTCATTTTAATATATCATATTCATCGTAAAAAAACTTGGAACAGTGTATTTTATTAATATTGTTTTTAATTATGTACAATATATAAAATATGAATCTATAGTCATTTTTGTTTGAATATGTTATATTGGTCATAATTTAAAGAAAGAGAGGAGTATTTATGTTAGAAAAGTTTTTCAAATTAAGTGAAAACGGGACAAACGTAAGAACAGAGGTCATGGGTGGTATCACAACATTTATGACTATGGCTTATATTCTTGCGGTAAATCCTGCAATCTTATCCGATGGAACCGGAATGGATCCTAACGCCATCTTAATGGCTACAGCAATTGCATCTTTCATCGGCTGTTTTGCCATGGCATTCCTTGCTAACTATCCATTTGCTCTTGCACCAGGACTTGGTCTTAATGCATTCTTTGCATACACAATCTGTGGTATTATGGGTTACACATGGCAGTTCGCCCTTCTCGCAGTATTTGTAGAGGGTCTGATCTTTATCGTCCTTTCCATCACAAATGTACGTGAAGCGATTTTTAATGCCATTCCTCTGCAGCTGAAAAAAGGGGTATCTGTTGGTATTGGTTTATTCGTTGCTTTCATCGGTCTCCAGAATGCAAACATTGTAGTAGATGGTTCTACCCTTGTAACACTTGTAAACTTCCGTGAAAATTTCGGTGAAGTTGGTATTGGTGCTCTTTTAGCAATCATCGGTTTATTACTTACTTCTATCATGTATGTACACCATGTAAAAGGTTCTATCCTCATTGGTATCGTAATTACATGGGTTCTTGGTATCATTTCCCAGCTTACAGGTATTTATACTGGAATGAGCTTAATTCCTACATGGTCTAATTTCGATCTCGGAGCAATCAGCAAGACATTTGGTCAATGCTTCAATCTCGCAGGAAATCATATCAAAATTACTGATTTTATTGTAATTATTTTTGCTTTCTTATTTGTAGATATGTTTGATACTCTTGGAACATTAATCGGTGTTGCAAATAAAGCAGATATGTTAGATGAAAATGGAAAACTTCCAAGAATTAAAGAAGCCCTTCTTGCTGATGCCATCGCAACAAGCGTTGGAGCTGTTCTTGGTACTTCCACTACCACAACATTCGTAGAAAGTTCCTCTGGTGTATCTGAAGGTGCCAGAACAGGTCTTGCATCTGTAGTTACTGGTTTATTATTCCTTCTTGCAATCTTCTTTTCTCCAATTTTTATTGCGATTCCAAGTTTTGCAACTGCACCAGCTTTAATCTTCGTTGGTTTCTTAATGGTTAGTTCCGTTACAGAAGTTAACTTCAATGATTACACAGAAGCAATCCCTTCTTACCTTTGTCTGATTGCTATGCCATTAACATACAGTATCTCTGAAGGTATCGCAATCGGTGTTATCTCCTATGTAATCATCAACCTCATCTGTAAAAAGAAAGAAAAGATCACACCACTTATGTATGTTCTTGCTGTTCTTTTCGTAATGAAATACATTTTCTTATAAAATTTGAAATTCTCCAAAAATGGCGCTGCAGTCACTATAAACTGCAACGCCATTCTCTTTTCTGTCTAAATTAATTACACTTAGATTTCCTGTACTTCTTTTCCGCTGATATGTTCAATTTCGATTTCAAACATCTGTACCGATTTCCCGGATTCTTTTACCTCGGCTTCCACCAGTTCTTCACTTGGATAGTATTTCATAGCAAATGTTCTCACAAGTTTGATGGTCTCTTCTCGATCCTCAATAAGATGGCAACGACCAAAAACAACAGTACTCTGTACAAATGGGGCCCAGTTTTCTTTTTTTATGGATTCATTTCCATATACAGTAAAACAAATCTTATCACATTTTTTTAAGGAATCAACCTTATATCCTGCTTTTGCTCCATGGAAAAGAATTCTATTATTCTCTTCGTCATAGTAATAATTGATTGGTACTGCATAAGGATATCCATCCTCACCATTCATGGCAATGATTCCTCGTCTACAGCTGCGAAGCAGTTCTTTTGCAAGATCCATACTTAATTCATTTTTCTTTTTACGGATTGGTCTAAACATAATTCATTCTCCTATTTTCCCTTTTCTATTGGTAATCATTATAGCAAGAAAGGCAAAAGTGTCAAAGCAAAAAGTTTTTTAAATCATCATTCTCAACTTAAATAAAATGTGTTATACTCACTAAAGTATGTCTTATTCATCATATTTTACTTAATATTTAAAGGAGAAATTAATGGGAAAAAGAGAAAAATTCGGAAGCAGGCTTGGTTTTATTCTGGTATCAGCTGGATGCGCAGTCGGACTAGGAAATGTTTGGAAATTTCCATACATCTGTGGTGAAAATGGTGGAGCCGCTTTTATTTTGCTTTATTTAGTTTGTCTTGTTGCTCTCGGATTACCGATTCTTATTAGCGAATTTGCTATAGGTCGTGCAAGTAGACACAGTTTAGCAAAAGCATTTCATGATCTTGAACCAGCTAACACAAGATGGCATCATTTTTCATGGTATGGTATTATTGGGAATTACCTTTTAATGATGTTTTACACCATGATCGGTGGATGGATGATCAATTATTGCTTCCGCATGTTAATTGGAAACATGGCGGGTTTATCGACAGAAGAAATCGGAGAAAAGTTCAACTCTATGCTGAACTCACCAATAGAAATGACAATCTTTATGATTATTACAGTTGTCGTATCTTTTAGTATATGTTCACTTGGGCTTCAAAATGGTGTCGAACGAATCACTAAAATTATGATGATACTTCTTATTCTACTGATGATTATGCTTGCCGGACATTCCTTCTTCTTACCAAATATGGAATTAGGTTTAAAATTCTATTTAATTCCTGATTTCAAAAAAATGTTTGATATCGGTTTTGGAAATGTCTTATTTGCAGCTATGACACATGCCTTTTTCACTCTAAGTGTAGGCATGGGATCCATGGAGATTTTTGGTAGTTATCTTAATAAATCCCGAAGTCTTACTGGAGAAGGATTAAATGTATTACTTTTAGATACATTTGTTGCTTTGATGGCTGGAATTATCATTATTCCTTCCTGTTTTGCTTATGGCGTAAAACCAGATGCTGGTCCATCTCTTTTATTTATCACGCTTCCTACTGTCTTTAATCATATGGTATACGGAAGAATTTGGGGAACAGCCTTTTTTGTATTTATGTCATTTGCCTCTTTTTCAACAGTAATTGCTGTATTTGAAAATATTCTTTCCATGACCATGGAAGTCTTTGGATGGGAACGTAAGAAAGCCGTTTCCATAAATATTGTATTAATTATCCTTCTTTCCCTTCCTGCTATCCTTGGATTTAATATATTATCTGGAATCCATCCAATGGGTCCTGGAACTGGAATCATGGATTTAGAAGATTTCTTAGTATCCTACAATATTCTTCCACTGGGTAGTTTATTATTCATCTTATTTATTACAAAGAAAAATGGTTGGGGATGGGATAATTTCCTAGAAGAAGTAAATACAGGAGATGGGATTCCTTATCCAGCATCGATTCATGTATATGTAAAATATATCATCCCTGCGATCATCATCATTATTTATCTTAAGGGTTATTATGATATGTTTAAGGGATTTGGCCCAAAAGTACTTGCTTTCTGGATGACAGTTGCATTTGCATTCCTTGCTTTAATCTTCAGCTATACAACAAACCAGAAAAGATGAAAATTGAACAATAATAAAAAAACTTCGTTTTCTGATTCATAGAAAACGAAGTTTTTTTATTATTGTTTTCCAACTTTATATTTTTTTCACTTCTCGAATGACTTTGGCTGGTACTCCAGCAACCACCATATTTGCTGGAACATCTTTAACAACTACTGCACCTGCTGCAACAATGGCCCCATCTCCAATCGTAACCCCGGGAAGTACCGTTACATTAGCTCCAAGCCATACATTCTTTCCAATATGGATAGGGTGAAAAATCATTCCAGCTCGGAGAAATGGATCTTCCATATGGTTAATTGTTGCTAAGACCGCATTATGTCCGATCAATGCACCATCTCCAATATAGATACCTCCCTGATCCTGGAATTTACATCCTGCGTTAATGAATACATTTTTTCCAAGATGGATATTTCTACCACAGTCTGTATAAAATGGTGGGAAAAGTCCAAAACTATCATCTACTTTCTGGCCGGTTAATTCTGACATAAGTGCAACAATTTCATCATGGGAATGATATTGATTGTTAATCTCCATAGTAATCCTCATAGCATTTTGAGACATTTCATGCATAACCTCATGCGCTTCACTTCCTCCATCCACAACATAACCTGGTTTCATCTCATTAATATATTCTTCCACTGTCATAATTAGCAAACCTCGTTCTCTTTATTCAATAATACAGTTCTCAATAATCTCACAATCTATTTTCGTCTTATTTTTCTCTACGTATTGCGTTTCAATCAAAAGTTCACCAATTTTATCTGCTTTAATGAAACCACTGATTGGATTCTTAATACCAAGAACTTTTCCTTTAATCTCTGCCTTTACTTCACTTTTTTCGAAAGATAAATCGGTTTCTTCCATGGTGCAATCTTCTAAAATCAGATTTTTACAGTAACAAAGCGGCTGTGTACCAATGATTTTGCATCTTACTAATTTCAGATTTTCAGAATACCATCCCAGATATTCCCCACGCACTGTACTGTCAATCACTGTAACATTGTTGCTATGCCAGAAAGCATCCTTTGTGTCCAGATCAGAGTTGATAATGGTCATATTCTCCACATACTGGAAAGAATACTTTCCTTTCATTTTAAGACCATCAATCTCTACATCCTTACACTGGAAGATAGGATATTCCGACTCCATGGTAGTATTTTTAATTTTCACCCCATTACATCTCCATAGGTATTCAGGAGAAATGATATCACATCCATCTATATTGATATTCTGGCACTCTCTTAGCGCCTTTATTCCATGCATTTTGCTATTCTTTATGGTGATATCCTTATCATACCATAAAGCTGCTCGACACTGCTCGGTCATATTAACGCCATCAATGACTGCTTTGTTCACATGCCAGAACGGATATCTCAGATTAAAAAAGCAGTTTTCTACAGTAATGTTTTCACATTCTTTAAAGGAAGATTCTCCATCGGCTGGTCCATCAAAATTACAATTTTTCACGATCACGTTTTTGGCTCCATACAGGGCTCTTTCTTCATCAAATGTTTTGTTCTCTATTATTTTCATATATTTCATGTCCTCATTTCTTCTTTTTAACATCATAAATCAAGTAGTCCAGATGATCTAACCGTCTTTGGCTTTCGTGCAAATCTTCAAGAAATCCTTGTCTTAGCAAACGTAATACCATATAGAGTTCTTCATAACGCTGTTCATTCAACATGCTGCTGCACTGATTGCATATATCATCTGAAATCTGTAATTCGACAAGGTATTGTATGATCTCTTTTGGCGTCAAATTCATTTTGATACCTTCTTTCTTTGGATGATTCTATGATAATCCATTGAAAAAGAAATCGCTAATTGTTATAATTTATATCATATTATTCTATTTCGTTATATCTTGAGGAGAAATAAATTATGGACATCAAAACACTTCGTTATTTTTTAGCCGTTGCTAGGGAAGAAAATATGACAAGAGCTGCTGAGCTCATTCATGTAACTCAGCCAACTCTTTCGAAACAATTGAAGGGATTAGAAGAGGAACTTGGAAAACAATTATTTATTCGACATGCTTTTCATATAGAACTGACAGAAGAAGGACAACTCCTTCGTAAAAGAGCAGAGGATCTAGTTACGATGGCAGATAAGATTACCAATGAATTTGCAGCCATGGATGATGTGACAGGCGGGGATATTTATTTTGGTCTTGCAGAAAGTTATCAAATTCGTCTGCTTGCCAGAGAAATCCGACATTTCAAAACCATGTATCCAAACCTTCGATATCATATTACCAGTGGAGGAACGGAACAGGTTTTGGAACGTCTCGATAAAGGAATCCTTGATTTTGCCATCCTTGTAGAAACCCCGGACTATAAAAAATACAATGTCCTGGAATTTCCAGAAACCGACAAATGGGGAATCATCTGTCCAAAAAATCATCCCCTTGCACAAAAAGAATCCATTCACGTTGAAGATTTAATCGGTCTGCCTCTCTTTTGTTCCGAACAATCATGGAATGCCAATATTCCACGTTGGGCTGGAAATAAGATGAATGAATTACATTTAGAAGGTTCTTTTCAGCTGGCCTATAATGGTGGTATATTCGCTTCGGAAGGTCTTGGTGTTCTTCTTGCCTTTGACAAAATCATTGATACAAGCTTAGACAGTGATCTTACGTTTCGCCCTTTGACACCAACATTGGAAAATAAAATGTATCTCGTTTGGAAAAAATTTCATATCTTTTCTCCAATTGCCGAAAAATTTATGATGCAGATGCAGGAAAGTTTTCTAGATCCTTCCACCCAAATCGAACCACGGAAATAATCATAGATGCTTCACTTACTATTTCATCGAGAATACCTACCCAGGATCCTACCATAATATTATAAATAATCCATAATGGCGAATTAATAAACATTCCTGCCATACGAATCTTCCTCGCATTATTTGTATAACTGCCTATTGTTGAGGCAATATTTGCCACAATGGGAAGAATGGAAAACCAGCCTGCCCAAGTAAATACTAATGTAAAGATCTGTAGTGTACAAAGCATACCACACATCTTTTTACTTTTTCCAAATCTCCATTTTCCTGCCATACAAAAAGAACGTATCATATTGATGACATAACTAATTCCACCTGTTGTTGCGCCAAGCAGAAGAAAATGAAGAGTATAAAGCAGATAAGACAAAAACTGAACCTGAAATAGTTTTTTATTTTCTTTAAACTGATACGAAAAGAAAAACAAGCCTGTTCCTAAGAATCCTATGATCTGAATAATAATATATTTTTCCATAGCCTTATTTCATTTCACCTGGTGATTCAATTTTTCTATAGCTATCATCTACTATAAGTTCCAACACAAGATTGACACTTAAACTATCTCTTAAACATGTTCTCACGTTATATAAATCGCTTCTTTCTACGAATCTTTCCGCATCTTCTTTTGAAATACCACTTTGCGTTTTTCTATTTACCAAACGATTCTTTAAAAGATTTTCATCTGCTACAATTTTAATCGTATAATCAGCATAAGAAGATAAGTCTTTCCATCCCTCCCAATTAAGAAGAAGGTAATTTCCTTCTATTATTACAATATCGCCATCTACAGTAATTGCGTCATCAATGGGATCATGGGCGATTCGATAATATTCTGGCCAGCCACAGACTTCCCCTCCTGAAACCTTTTTTAATCTCTCTGTTAGCAGAGATAAATCAAAGGTCTCCGGAGCACCCTTGTATTCTTTCATCAGATATTCTTGTCCATCTCTTATCATTGTATGGCAATCCAAATATTTCTGGTAATGATGAAATCCATCCATTCCAATTATCGTAATTGGAGTGATATCTTTCTGCGTTTCTGAAAGATGTTGAAGAAAATTTAGAAGAGTACTTTTACCTGATCCTGGAGGCGCTGCTAACATAGCTAACACTCTTCCGCCTTTTTGTTTTTGTATTTCAGTGAGTTTTCTCAATAATGGAAGAAAAATATTCTGTATACTATCCTCCGAATAATATGCTTCTACCGGTAATCCATTTATTTCTGCTTTATAAATCATCTGTCTTCTTCTTTCTTTACAAATCTTACTATACGTTTTTTCTGGTTTTAAATATACATTAATGCAAACTCTCACAAACATTATACTTTATCCCATCTGATACTGTGAAGATTCTTTTTCATAAATAGAAGCTATAATGGTTCTTGCATTTGATTTTAAACCTTGTTAATATATTTTTTATATGAAAACACTATACAATGCAAGAAAGAAAGGATAAAACATTTTAAGATTGATATTACTGTCATCAAACCTTATAATAAAGAGAAATATGGCAAAAGGAGTAAGCGTCAATGAAATTCAATAAAGAACAAAGTTTAAATGCAATAGATTTAGAAATCCAGAAGTTATTGGAAAGAAAAATGAGAATTCAGCAGCATGTAAGAGATGTTGTGGAAGATCCCCATGTTGTATATCAAGGAGCTCCAGGTGCATATAGCGAGATGGCTGCCATTAAATTTTTTGGAAGTGATGTAAAAACCACCGGATATCCAAATTTTAGAGACAGCTTTATTGCCCTAAAAAATGAAACCGCAGATTATGCCGTTTTACCAATTGAAAACTCTTCAACAGGAGCCATTCGTCAGGTATATGATCTTTTAGTCGAATTTGAATGTTATATGGTTGGTGAAACATCTGTACCGATTGCACATTGTCTCGTTGGTATGCCAGGTGCAACTTTAGATGATATTGATAGTGTATACTCCCACGAACAGGGATTGTTCCAGTGCGAAAAATTCTTAGATCAATATCCATCCTGGGAACGTGTTCCATTTGGTGATACTGCTGGAAGTGCTAAAATGGTATCAGAAACCGGAGATATTCATAAAGCAGCAATTTGTTCTTCAAGAGCAGCAGAACTTTATGGTCTTGATATCTTAAAAGAAGGGATTCAGACAAGAGGAAAAAATACCACGAGATTTGTCGTAGTTTCCCCAATAATGGAACTTCGAGATGGCCGTGATAAGTTATGTTTATCCTTCGCTGTAAAACATGATGAGGATTCTTTACATCGAGCTTTGTCGATCTTTGCAAATCATAAAATTAAACTGATCCATGTGGAATCTCGTCCTGTTATTGAAAAAAACTGGGAATACACATACTTCCTGGAACTGAAAGCCAATCTTACAGATCCTGGAATGGAAGATATTATGTTTTCCGTAAGGGATGTTACATCCGATCTACGTATCTTCGGTAACTATGTAAGCAACTTATAATGTCATCTTTAACCGATTTATCACATACAAAGGGTAGGTATCTTTTTCCTTGAGATACCTACCCTATTTATTTATCAGTCAGCAACAATATTATAATATGTCTTTGATGTTAATTTATATACCACTCCATAGAATACTCCACACAAAATAGCGCAGATGCAAGAGGTAATCAACAAACGAGGGATATTGAAAAGTCCGAATAACATTAATAATTTATGGACGATTGGAAGGACTACGGCCAAGTGAAGACAAGCCAATGCGATAGGAATCAGAAATACTGTCAACATTTGGGAATTAATACTTTCTTTGATTTCTTCCTTGGTCATTCCCACCTTTTGCATAATCTCAAATCTGGATTTATCCTCAAATGCTTCGGATACCTGTTTATAATAGATAATAATGACACAGCATACCAGGAAAATGATACTTAAAAGAATTCCTAAGAAGAAGAGCCCTCCAAATGTTCCGATAAAATCATCTCTTTCTCCTTCATGGCTCTCACAATATGCATTGTCAAAATGTAGACCATCTAATTCCTTTTTCATGGATTGATCCAATTTCTCTGCTAAAAGAACCTGTCCGTCTTCATCAAGACTCGTATCAAAACGACAATGCCAGAACCAAGCCAGCATAGGCTCCCCATTATAATCTTCATATTGAGTAAAATGAGTCGCAACTTCCTGAACATCATTTACGATGACAAAGACTCCTGGAGAAGCAGATATCTTTGCAGAAGGATCAATCTCTGCCACATTGTCATCGATTCTTCCAATCACATCAAATGAAGTTTCACCGATGGTAATCACATCAGCAATCTCAATCTTCTTGGCCGTTCCAACCAGTGCCTGGCCAGGCTCAACTTTCTCCTCATGTCCAAAAACTCGATTATAGTCCTTTACATCAATAAAAAGAATCTGCGCCACATGATCATAATCAATAAAAGCAAGATTTGATTTAGAATTTAAGTTCACATCCAATTTACTATTTTCAAAATATCCACTGATGGAATACTCATAAAATGTTTTATTATTACTGATATCCGCACCATTTTCCATGGCAACCTTTTTCAAATTTTTATCAAGCTTGTCTCCCAGATGAATTAAGCCTGGATCGTAACCATATTTGCATGCAAATGCGCCAATCTCATTGGGATATCTTGTATTCAGACATTCATTAGAACCAGTATATAAAGCGGAGGTAGAAGAAAGCATAACGAGTACTGCAGTCAAAAGAACACAGATGGATGCCAATCCTGCCCCATTTCTTTTCATACGATATGCCATGGAGGAAACCGATACAAAATGCTTTGTTTTATAATAGTAGTTTTTATTCTTTTGAAGAAGCTTACAAAGCAATACAGAACCAGCAATCAAAAGAATATAAGTACCAATAATGACGAGAATCACTGCAACAAAAAACCATAAAAGAGCTGACATGGGTTGCTTGATTTTCAAAGCTAAAAAATAACCACTTCCTAAAAACAACAGTCCCAGCACGCCCAAAAGATAATTGGCTTTTGGTGGTTTTTCTCCTGCCTTATCTGCACGAACAAGTTCTGTAGGACTGGCAAATTGAATCTGTCTCATAGAATTTAAAAAAATCAAAAAGAAAACGATGGAAAAAATAATGATCGTCATGAAGACAGAACTCATGGAGATATCAAAATGATATCGAGTTGGTACTGCAATCATTCTGGTGAATCCCAGCTCTGCCATTTTAGAAAGGCCAATTCCTGTTAACAAGCCTAAAAATAAGGATACTACCCAGGTAATCAATGTTTCACAGAAGATAATGCGAGCCAGATTGGATTTATTCATTCCAAGAATGCTATATAAGCCAAACTCTTTCTTACGTCCTTTGATCAAAGTGGACTGGGTGTAAAATAAGAAAAAGGTTGCAAACACAGTCATGATTCCTGTTCCAAGTTTCATCATGGTAATGGCTGTACCAGCCCCGGCCATGCCTGTCATTACACCAGAATAGCCAAGAAAATGTAAGATATAATACACAGCAACCATTAGTATACATGTTAAAAAATATGGACCATATAATCGACTGTTCCTACGCATACTGTCAGCTGACAGTTTAGGATAAAAACCAATTCTCATGATTATTCACCTCCTTTTGCAAGAAGAGTCAAAGTATCACTGATTTTCTGGTACATTTCCTGATCACTTACATCTCCACGATAAATCTGGTGGTAAACCACGCCATCCTTGATAAAAAGAACACGGGATGCATTGCTTGCAGCTTTTGTGGAATGGGTTACCATGAGAATAGTTTGGCCCATTTCATTTACTTTTTTGAAAAGCTGTAAAAGTTCATCAGAAGATTTCGAGTCAAGGGCTCCTGTTGGTTCATCCGCCAGAATAATACCCGGGTTCGTAATCAAAGCCCTGGCAACTGCTGCTCTTTGCTTCTGTCCACCAGATACTTCATAAGGATATTTTGCCAGCAATTTTTCAATCCCCAGAGGTCCTGCAATCTTCTCTAATCGTTTCTTCATCTCTGTTGGTTTCTTCCCTGCAAGGACAAGAGGAAGATAGATATTATCCTCTAAAGTAAAAGTGTCAAGAAGATTAAAATCCTGGAAAACATATCCAAGATTATCTCTACGAAATCTTGCAATATCCTTTTCTTTGATTGAGCCAATATCTTTTCCATCAAGTATTACAGAACCTTCCGTAGCCTTATCCAGGGCTGCCAGAATATTTAAAAGAGTTGTCTTTCCACTGCCCGACTCACCCATGATTGCCACATATTCACCCTTCTCCACAGAAAATGATACTTTCTTAAGTGCTTCCACAGAAGCACCCCCAAAGCGGGTTTTATATACCTTTTTAATGTCTTTTGCTTCTAATAAACTCATAATAAACTGTACTCCCTTCCTTTTCTTTTGGTTGGCTACAGTATAAAAGAATAAGCAGATTCAATCCATGGAATCTGCTTACCGAAATCTTACATCTATGTCACATTTGCTATTCAATTCCTATAATAATTCTATGAAGATCAAGATAGATTTTCGTTCCGACACCAAGTTCCGATTCGGCCCAGATTTTATGACCAAGATTTTCACAAATTCTATAACAAAGATAAAGTCCGATTCCGCTGGCCCTTTTGTCTTCTCTTCCATTAAATCCGGTATAGCCATTTTCAAAAATTCTAGGCAAATCTTCCGCCGGAATCCCTATACCACTATCTTCAATATAAAGAATGCCTTCCTGGAGCATACTAATCTGGATTCCACCTCTACTTGTATATTTTATGGCATTGGAAATTACCTGTTCAAGAACAAAAGACAGCCATTTTTCATCTGTCAATACCTTATAATTGCTTGCCTGAAAATCCAGGGACAATTTTTTTAAGATAAATTCTCTGGAAAATTTACGAATCGATAAACGAATCATGGAATCAAGATCATATTCCTGAATCACATAATCTGTCGAATCGGAATCCAATCTTAAAAATGTCAGAACCATTTCCACATAGGATTCTATACGGTTGAGTTCACAGATAAGACGTCTTGACAAATCCGAATCCTCTGACTGGAGATTCAAGCGCATCGAAGCAATGGGCGTTTTAATTTGATGAGCCCAAACGGTATAATACTCCACCATATTATTATAGTCTACTATGGTACGATTTCTAAAGATATCTTCCTCTTCTTTCAATTTCTCAATGATTTTCTGATAGTCTTCTTCGATTAAGTTAGTAGGATTCTCATATATTTCCTCTTGTAATCTCTGATGCAACTTCCAGATTTTATAATAATCCACAAAAGCTACAATCATCAAAACTACAAAACTTAATAGAAGTGGATATAAAACAGTGATACCTGGCATGTCAAAAAGATAATAAGAAGATCCAAAGATTAAAAGAATCAAAAGGACAAGCAAAATCACTTTTCCTCGTAATTTGATATACTCTCCAATCATTTACTTATCCTCCAACAAATAACCAACGCCAAATTTTGTTTTAATCAGCCCTTTAAGACCTGCGGATTCCAAAGTCTTTCGAAGACGCCCCACATTGACAGTCAGCGTATTTTCATCCACAAAACAGTCCGTCTCCCACAGACTTTCCATCAGTTTTTCGCGACTAACTACCTTATTTTTATTCTGCATTAAAATAAGCAAAATACGATACTCATTCCTTGATAACTCCACAGTCTCTCCCTGATATACCAAAGTATTATTGTCCGTATTTAAGATAGCTCCCTGTGCTTGAAGTTTCAAAGAATTCTGACCATAGTCATAGGTTCGGCGAAGAAGTGCTGAGATCTTAGCAATTAATACGCTCTGATCAAATGGCTTGGCGATGAAATCATCAGCCCCCATATTCATGGCCATGATGATATTCATGTTATCCGTTGCGGACGAAATAAAGATAATCGGTACATTACTATCTTTTCGTACTTGCTGGCACCAATGATAACCTCCCATGTAAGGAAGTGTGATATCTAAAATGATAAGATGGGGATTATAGTCGTTTATTTCTTCCATCACATTTCGAAAATCACAAACAATCCGTCCATCCATTCCCCAATTCATAAGGCATGTTCTAATTCCATCTGCAATTCCCTGATCATCTTCCACGATAAAGATTCGATACATTTGTCCTACCTCTTTCATTCATTTCTTCTTATTTCTTCTATTTCCCGAATACTCTTCTTAAAATGAAATAACGGTTTATACATCTGAAACAATGAAAATAAAACGGCTATACTTTTCTTAAAATATAGCCGTATAAAAACAACATGTTCAAACTGACCTATGTTGTATAACTTTATGTTATTATAATATGACTAACGTTCGGTAGTCAATATCTTTTTCATATATTAAATCGTTATGAAAAAATTTCTTTTTCCAATTCATCCATTTCACTCATCCAAAGTGCTGCACTTGCATCGCTTGGCATTCTTAAATCTCCACGCGGTGACAAAGCAATCGAACCAACCTTTGGACCATCTGTCAAACAGGAACGTTTGAAATGCTGGGCAAAAAATCTCCAGAGGAAAGTACGTAACCAATGATAGATTATCTCTTTCGAATAGCTTTCTTCAAAAGCAAGATTGCTCAAGCGGAATATTTTTTTCGGGGAAAATCCATAACGAAGCATATAATATAAGAAAAAGTCATGCAATTCATATGGACCCACCAGATCTTCTGTCTTCTGAGAAATCACTCCATCAACAGGTGGTAACAACTCTGGACTTACTGGAGTATCTAAAATATCCAGTAAAACCTCTTTTAATTTTTCTCCATTTGCATCATCTTTGCATATGCATTCTGCATAGTACTGAACAATATATCTCACCAGCATTTTTGGAACAGAACTATTCACCGCATACATTGACATGTGATCTCCATTGTAGGTCGCCCATCCAAGAGCGAGCTCAGACATGTCTCCGGTTCCAATGACCATACCATTTTCCTGATTTGCAATATCCATAAGTATCTGGGTACGTTCTCTTGCCTGAGAATTTTCATAAGTAACATCATGTTGAGAAGGATCATGTCCGATATCTTTAAAATGTTGCTCTACGGATTGGTTAATACGAATTTCTCTAAGACTTGCGCCAAGTTCTTTTACCAAATCACAGGCGTTGGAATAAGTTCGATCTGTCGTTCCAAAACAAGGCATGGTTACACAAACGATATTTTTTCGATTCCACCCTAAGAAATCATAGGCTCTGGCGGTAACCAAAACAGCAAGAGTTGAATCAAGACCTCCACTGATTCCGATGACTGCACTTTTACAATTGGTATGCTCCAATCTCTTCTTTAATCCCATGGCCTGTATGGTAAGAATCTCATCACATCGTTTTTCTCGTTCCTCTTTCTCAGAAGGGATAAATGGTGTTTTTGAAAAATGGCGCTGAATAGAAGTCTCTTCCAGATTCAGATGGAAAGTTACTTTTTCATAACCATCATCGATTTCTACATTTTGGTAAGTAGTCATCTTTCGTCGATCATTTATAAGCTTTTCAACATCAATTTCTGTCACGATCAACTCATTGACAAAACGATGAGACTCTGCAAGAATCGATCCATTTTCTGCAATCAAATGATGTCCGCTATAAACCAGATCCTGAGTAGATTCTCCTTCTCCGGCAGAAGCATAAAGATAAGCACAAATCAATCTGGCTGATTGATTACTTACAAGACTTCTTCGATATCTCTCTTTTGTTGTTACTTCATCACTGGCAGAAGGATTACAGATTACCGTAGCACCTGCCATAGCATGGTATGTTGACGGTGGCAATGGAACCCAGAGATCTTCGCATACTTCTGCAGCAAGAACAAAATCAGAAATTTCTTCACAACAAAAGAGAAGATTCATTCCAAACGGAACCTCCTGTCCTAACACCTTGATTCTTTCTACTTTTCTTTTACCTGCTGTAAAATATCTGGCCTCATAAAATTCCGAGTAATTCGGAAGATAATGCTTAGGTACAATACCAAGAATTTTTCCACGATGAAGAAAGGACGCACAGTTATAAAGTTTTCCATTCACTACAAGCGGCATACCAAGTACGATTACCATATCAAGCGACTTTGTTTCTTTTAAGATTTCTTCCAGTTTTGGCAAGACCATTTCCAAAAGATTTCTATGCCAAAAAAGATCATTACATGTATAGGCAGTTACCACCAATTCTGGTAATACCAGTAATTTTACCTGTTCCTCTTCTGCTTCTTCAATCATTTCCATGATTCGTTCTTTATTGTAGGCAGGGTCTGCCACTTTCACTTTTACCGAAGCAGCAGCCACCTTTATCAATCCATCGCGCATAATTATCACTCCCTATCAATCCTTTATATTCCATAGAATTTTCATTAGTAATCAAAAATATAACAAAAAAAGGGAGCCTGAACCAAATTCAGACTCCTTTGTCATTGGAAGAATATCATGCATATTCCAAAAAATCAAGCAGCAAGGAAAAAATACTATCGTACAATTCCGTTAATAAATCGTTAGTTTACCGTAAGATTCTTTTCAAGGATTGTTCACATTTTTTATGTATGATTAGTACATCAAAAGAAAACACAACAAAGCAGTAGTTGGCCAACATGTTGTGTTTTCGCCAAACAACATCGCCGCATAAAAGCGGGTTATTATAGATACATATTTTTTATTTTCATACTTTTCTCCTTAAGAAAACAGGGCGCCAGAAAGCACCCTGTTTTCTTATCTACATTTGTGATACAAAAAGTTTTGCTATTCCTATAAAACAGCGTTTGATCAAACCATTTTTCACATCCTTTTGTTCCATCAAATGGGAAACTTCAAGTGTATTTAAGAAGTCATCACGAATGTCGAAAACTTTCTTGGAATCACATAGATAGGTACCATTCTCAAAATGGAGATATAAGGATCTAAAATCAAGATTAAAAGTTCCAACCGTTGCAACTCGGTCATCACTGACAAAGACCTTAGCATGAACAAAGCCTGGAGTGTATTCATATATTTTGATTCCTGCTTCAATCAGATTCTTATAGAAGGAACGAGTAATCCACCATACCATTTTCTTATCTGGAATACCAGGAGTCAACATAACAACTTTAACACCTTTTTGTGCAGCTAAAATCAAAGCATTTTCTAATTCTGTATCAATAATAAGATATGGCGTACAAATATAAACATAGTCTGTCGCACTGTTAATAATGTTGGTATAAATATTTTGACCTACATTAAACTGCTTACTAAGAGGTGTTCCACCATAAGGGGCAATGAATCCATCCGGCTTTCCAGGAAGACTTTCTCTCTTAAAAAATTCATAATCTTCATCTGTTTTTCGAAGAGCATTCCAATTGCTTAAGAACAATACGGTATAGGACCAAACAGCCTCCCCAGTGATACGAATACAATTGTCTTTCCAATGTCCATAAACTTGCTTTTTATTAATATATTCATCTGCCAGATTAATTCCACCTGAAAAAGCAACTTTTCCATCAATAACCAGGATCTTTCTGTGATCTCTATGGTTCATGACAGGTCCTAAGAATGGATTGAGTTTATTAAAGCGAACACATTTGATTCCTTCACTTTCAAGTTGTCGAGAATATGATGCTTTTAAGGTGCCGATTGATCCTGCATCATCATACATAACGCGGACATCCAGACCTTCTTTTGCTTTTCTTTTTAAAATTTCATGCATACTCTCCCACATGAAACCTTCTTCGATAATAAAATATTCCAGGAAAATAAAACTTTCTGCCTTTTCCATTTCTTCAAGCATCACTGGAAAGCCAAGATCACCTAGGCCATAATAATCAAATCCTGTATTCTGATAAAAAGGATATCCAGAAGATTTCGTAATATAATGAAAATCTCCTTTTAAGGATGGCAGCTTTGATGTTAATTTCTCAAAAATATTACTATCTTGTTGAAGATACTTCTTTCCTTCAATATCAGATAAATGAAGTTTTTTTGCTGTCTCTGAATGGAACAGATTCGCACCCATGAGAAGATATACCATCGTTCCGGAAATAGGGAAAAAGAAAATCATCAAAATCCATATGATATCCATGGACATATGTCTTGTGTTGTTTATGATATATACACAAATCACACCCCCTGCTATCCTGAGAAGTTCTCCAATCCATACTGCTTGCGTACTAAAATAATTTGCAATTGTAATTACAATGATTACTTCAGCGATAGCTCCAAGAGCCAAAATAATATATCTTAATAATTGGTCTGCATATTTCAAAATTCTTTCCTCCTCTCCATCTCATATACATCATATAGTAAATATTATCGTTTTAAATCAAAATATAACATATAAATATATACGTGTAAATATTGTCACAGAATGATAAAATTTATTATAATATGAATTTTTTTACTACTTACACTTCTTTTGTACATATTGTATAGTATATTCTGTCTATTCGTCCAATACTTGCTTATTTTTTACAATGTGTTATGCTTTATCTAACCATTATTTATTATATAAGGAGGAGGTAGCATTATGGCAAAAAGAATTCTTGTATTCGGCGACTCTAACACATGGGGATGGAATCCTGCCAATGATTTAGTACAAAAACTGTTCCGTTGGGATGACGATGTTCGCTGGACAGGTGTTATGCAGAAAAAACTTGGGGATGATTACCTTGTAATCAATTCTGGTTTAAATGGAAGAACTTCTGTATGGGATGACCCGATTGAAGAGTACCGTTGTGGTAAAGACCAGATTATTCCAACACTCGATATTCATGATCCATTAGATCTCGTTATTATCTTTGTTGGAACCAATGACCTGAAAGTTCGCTATACCGTTTCTGCTCAGGATATCGCAAATGGCGTTGGTATCATTGTTGATAAAACACTTCATCATGCAGGCTGCTTTGGCGAAGGTGGACCAAAAGTACTTTTAGTTTGCCCTCCACCTCTTGGCCCAATTGAAAATGGTGTTTTTGCTGATATGTTTGAAGGAAACGTTGAAAAATCTAAAAAGCTTCCACAATATTTTGAAGGTGTAGCAAAAACTTATGGAACCTACTATATCGATGCTGGGCAGTATGTTCATAGTAGTGAAGAAGACGGTTTACATCTACAGGACGATCAGCATGCAATCTTAGGTGATGTTATGGCTGACAAAGTAAAGGAAATATTAGGATAATTTTTTGAGGCTTCTGGCATAATGGTGGAAGCCTAGCACCAAAATTTACAATT